>JAZAOA010000127.1:0-8925 GCA_036228285.1 Fidelibacterota bacterium | reverse complement strand
CCAAGACCGAACCCTTCAATATAATCCATGGCATTATCTTCTCTAATTTTTTCACCAGATTTTCCTAATAATATCACAACTTCTAACTCATGATGAATTTCTTTATCTTCTGGCAAAACAATTGTTGAACTTTTACTTAACGAAGTAAGAGATTTTTGAAAAAAGATTGGATCTTTACTAATTTCAGACTTCATTTCCTTTGCGTGATCACTATAATTTCTACCAACTGCATAAATATTAGCTACTTCTACAGTTTTATTATTAATTGTTACTGAATAATTATTTTTTTTCATTTATAAATTCTATTTAATTATCATCTGTAGCATTAATAACATTTTCAATATTAACCCAATAAAAACCTTTATTTTTTAAACGATTAATAACTTTACTTTTTGTATGAAGATCTTTTTTAATACTAGAGCCAACCTTCCATTTAGCTATTAATCTATTAATTATCATTTCTTGTGGAAACATCTCATATATAGAATCTATAGTATTATCTACAAGATCTAGATCAAGATTGTGTGAAGAAATTTCAAATTTTAAAGCATTAGGGCCAATTAATTTATTTTTAACTTTTTCTTTAGCAAAAGCAATTGCAAACTTTTCATCATCAATATAACCTTTTAATTCGAGAATATTTATGACATCTGTAATTATATCTTTGCTATACCCTTTTCTTATTAATCTTTCATTTAATTCAGATTTACTGCGCATTCTATAGCTTAATAAATTAATAGCTGAATTATATACTTTAGATTTTGATTCAGACTCTAAAATATCATTTAATTTTTGGTCTGAAATAATGTCTCCAATTTTTATTGGAATCGAAAGGAAAACATCTTCAGAAACACCGAAAACACTTCCATCATCAAAAAAAATATTTTTTCGGTTTTTTCTACGACTTTGTACTTGAATGTCTATAATCTTACGTTTTTTCATCCCCCGAAAAACTTACACCCATAAAACCTTTTACTTGCTTGACAATCTTAGACATCATTTTAGGATTTTCTTCAAGATATGCTTTTGTATTTTCACGTCCTTGACCAATTTTTTCATCTTTATATGAATACCAAGCTCCCATCTTCTGAACAATATCAGCAGTTACCGCTAAATCTAGTACATCGCCTATATATGATATACCTTCACCATACATTATATCAAATTCAGCCATTTTAAAAGGAGGTGCTACTTTATTTTTTACTACTTTAACTCTCACTTTATTACCTACAGAATTAGTTCCATCCTTAATAGTTGTTACTCTTCGGATTTCCAATCTTTGGCTTGAATAGAACTTCAGAGCTCTTCCACCGGGTGTCGTTTCAGGATTGCCAAACATGACTCCAATCTTTTCTCTTATTTGATTAATAAATATTACACAAGTATTCGATCTATTCACTGTACCAGTAAGCTTTCGCAAAGCTTGAGACATTAGCCTGGCTTGCAATCCTACATGAGTATCACCCATTTCTCCATCTAACTCAGCTTGCGGTACTAATGCAGCAACAGAATCAACAACAACAACATCTAAAGCACCACTCCTAACTAATGTTTCAGTAATCTCTAATGCTTGTTCACCAGTATCAGGTTGTGACACAAGCAAATCATCTGTATTAACACCTAGAGCTTTCGAATAATCTGGATCTAAAGCATGCTCAACATCTACAAATGCTGCATAACCATTATTTTTTTGAGCTTCAGCAACAATATGCAATGCTAAGGTCGTTTTACCTGAAGATTCAGGTCCATATACCTCAATTATTCTACCTCTAGGAACACCACCTACTCCTAACGCAACATCTAATGAAAGACATCCTGTAGAAATAACGCTTTCAGTAGTACTTGGCTTATCATTTCCAAGTCGCATAATTGATCCTTTACCAAATTGTCGATCAATTTGAGTAATAGCTAAATCCAAAGCCTTTGTTTTTTTAGTTGTTGATGCCATTCAATACTCCTATTCTAAATTTGTGCCTAAAAAATGGGTACCTAAAATAGTATAGAAAGATCCTTTAGAAAAGGACTGACTTTGCATTAGGTTAATTTTTACTATTTTCATTGGTAAATCTGTAAATGTTGTATTCATAAATTGTGATATATCAAGCTTGTTCTTTTGTGTATTATTAATTCTAGCAATTGTAATATGAGGCAAATACTTTCTTTGTTCAATAGGAAAGCCTAATGGCTCTAGTTTATTATCTATTTTAACAACTAATTTTTTCAATTCTTCTATTTCACCTTTTACACCAACCCATAATGCGTTTACCTTTTTACCTTTTGAAAAGCAACCAGTCTCTGATATGGATAAATCAATAACTGGCATACCTTTAACTGCATCATGAATCGTTTTATTTATAGTATCTATAGATTTTTCTGTTGTATTTCCTATAAACTTTAAAGTGAGGTGCATGCTTCCATTTCGAACCCATCTTATTTTTGTGCCTTTTGCATCAACTGTTGACTTAAGCATTTCTTTAATATCTACAATCTCTTTCGGTACTGAGACCGATATAAATACCCTAACAAGTTGTTCAGCCATTTAATAAATGATTCCTTATCATATTTAACGCGACTTGACTGCTTAACTTTTTATTAATCAATCTATCTTTAAAAAAAATAAACTCTTTAGTTTTCAATACTTCATTATGGATTAACGTTATATATACCAAACCTACTGGTTTCTTTTTTGTTCCACCTCCAGGACCAGCGACACCTGTTATTGATAATGCAAGATCAGACTTAAGTAAATCTCTAACACCTCTAGACATTTCAATTGATACTTCCTTACTTACAGCTCCATACTTATCCAAGGTTGTTTTTTTAACATTAATTACATTAATCTTCATTTCATTGCTATAGGAGTTTACCCCTCCTAAATAATAGCTAGAACTTCCAGGCGTATTAGTTAAACGATGACCCAATAAACCTCCAGTACAAGATTCTGCAGTTGATAAAGTTAAGTTTCTTTCCAAAAGCATTTGACCAACAACATTTTCTAAAGAATCTGAATCTGTTCCATATATGTATTTTTTACCTACACGTTTATTTATACTTTTTTGTGCTTTCTCCATGTTAACTCTATCAGAAGAAATTATTCTAATATCAACACCTGTAAACTGTGGTAAAAAAGCAATTTCAGTATTCTCTGAAGATTGAATTATATCTCCAACTTTTTCTGCCAGAGATGATTCCATAATCCCTGTTGTACGAATAGTATTGACATAAATCTTGCTATTGGTCTTATTGTAAATCCAAGGTAAAACAGTATGCTTCATCATATTTTTCATTTCTTTTGGTACACCTGGCATAACAAATACATCTATATCATTATTAAAGATATGAATTCCACGAGCAGAACCAATTTTATTTGGGATAACATTCCCTTTTCCAGGTTCCGGTACTATTGCTTGGTTCTTATTGATATTAGGTAATTTTCTACCTCTTAATTTCATTTTAGAAGTAAGTAATTTCCAGTACTCTTCATCAAAAACCGGTTTAATTCCATAATATTCAAAAATTGTTTCTTGTGTAATATCATCATGAGTTGGACCCAGCCCTCCTGTAATAAGTAACGCTTTACAATATTTAGGAACACTATCTAAAGCAATTTTAATTTGATCAAAATCATCCTTTACTGTTAAATGCCAAGATATTCTAGCCCCAGATTCTATTAAAGATTGCCCTATCCAAGAACTATTTGTGTCAACTGTAAATCCAGATAACAATTCATTTCCTATTGTGACTAAACCAACTTTCAAAATAAATAAATATGTATTATCTGTATTAAAACTAGAGTTATTAAACCTGCTATAAAATCATCAGACATTACGCCAAGACCTTTAGGTAGTTTTTCAATTAATGAAATAGGCCACGGTTTAATTATATCAAAAAAACGAAATGATATAAATGAAATAGCAATATAAAAATATTCTTGTGGTATAAATAATAAGGCCAACCATTGTCCAACTAATTCATCAATGATAATATAAGAAGGATCAGCATCACCCCTTTGATCAATTACAATATTGCTAGCGACAATTCCGATAAGAAAAGAAAAAATAATAAGTATTACAAATATATATATATTTACATTTTTTAAAAAAGCCCACCAAAGTAAAATAGCAAAAACACTACCCCAAGTTCCTGGTGCTAAAGGTAGATATCCTACTTTAAAGCAAGTTGCAATCCATTCTGATATTTTCAATCTCAAAAGAAAGGTATCTTAAGAAATAAACTGCTTGATTACAGAACGATTTGAATAAAGATATGTAAACCCTGTAAATACAGTAAATACAGTAACAAGAAAAGTAAAATAATATATTAAATCATATTGTTTGGAAAATAGGATTATTTCACCAATCCAAGATATAGATAAAGAACTAAGGCCAATATTGAATAAAATGAATATAATAATCAAAACCTGACTAAGTGTTTTTCTTTTTGCTATTTTACTTGTAACCATTGTTTTATTTTTCGAAGACATTGCCATCCTTAAACCAGTAACAAAAACATCTCGAAAAATTATTAGAGATACCATCCAGAATGGAATAACGTCCATAACCGCAAACGAAATTAAAGCTGATAACACCATCACTTTATCAGCCAAAGGGTCTAAAAATCTTCCATAATCAGTTACAAGATTATATTTCCTTGCATAATACCCATCAAAAATATCGGTTAACATAGCAGTAACAAAAATAAATAATGCCCAAGATTTTGCGTATGGATGATCATAAAATAATAGAATAATAAACAATGGAGTTATCAAAATTCTACCAATAGTTAAAATATTAGGTAAATTCATAAAGAAGTTCTTCCTTCCATTGCTCTTAATAATGTAGCATCATCAGTGTATTCCAACTCACCACCAACAGGGATACCTCGCGCCAACCTTGTTATTTTAACATCACTTTCATCTAATAATTTATTTATATAAAGACAGGTAGTATCTCCTTCAATACTTGGGTTTAATGCCAATACAATTTCATTACCAGAATCTGCTCTATCAACTAGTGAATCAATATTCAATTCATCAGGACCAATACCATCTAAAGGTGATAGAACTCCTCCTAAAACATGGTAAACACCATTAAACCCGCTAGTTCTTTCAAATGCATAAATATCAGCAGGTACCTCTACAACACATATTAATTTATTATCTCTTTTTGGGTCATCACAAATCGTACAAGGGTCTTGCTCAGTGATTCCACCACATAATGAACATGCAGCTATATTTGATTTTACATCATTAACTGCCTCCGCTAAAGAAAGTGCATTTTCTTTAGAATCTTTTAAAACATGAAAAGCCATTCGTTGAGCAGTTTTTTTACCAATTCCAGGAAATTTTGAAAAGCGATCAATTAAACGAAGTATACTATCTGGAAAAGCTTCTAACATTACATACCTGGTAATTTAATATTTCCCAATAGGTTTCCAGTAACATCATTCATATTTTTTTCAGCAAGTTCATGTGATTTTGCAACAGCTTGGTTTACAGCGGTTAATATTAAATCTTCAAGCATATCAATTTCTTCATTTAACAAAGTTGGATCAATTTTTATATCCATTACTTTCTGCTTACCATCCATAACAACTTTTACCAATCCGTTGCTAGCTTCACCAGTTATCTCTAGTTCTGATAATTTTTGCTGAACTTCAGCCATTTGTTTCTGCATTTGCTGAGCCTGCTTCATCATTTTGCCCATATTTTTTGGATTTATCATAATAAAACTCTCTTTTTATGTATTAACGTAATATTTCACCATCAAATAATTCAATTACACTATCCATCGTATCTGAATTAGTGTCTTCATTTTTAACATGTTTTGCGGAATCTGTATCAATCTTTACTGATTTAATTTCATCATTTACTTCTGAAAACTTAAGTACAACTTTTTTATTCATTATTTTATTAATTATATCCTCAACTATTTCTTTATTATTTTTGAGTAAATCCAGACTAAACTTTGGTTGATTATGAATTCCGACACTAAGAATATTCTTTTTAATCTCTATTGGCTTGGAGTGTTCCATAACTATTCCAATTGAAGTCCGTACATTTGTTACCATAGAAATAATTTCCGACCAATTATTTTTTATATCATCTATGCCAACTGCTATACTATCTTCTATAACCTCATTTTCTTTATTCGAATTTAAATTAACTTCATGATCCTCTTTTAATTTAACAGATTCTTTCTTTTCAACTTTTTCATCTTGATCAATATCATTATCTATTTTTGAATTAATTACTTCATTTTTTTTTTGACTAGTATCTGAAATGACTGATTGATTTAATAAATCTTCAATTAATACAGTTTGATCCATCTCTAATAGCTTCAATGAAGTTAATTCAAACATAATGTAAGGTTGATTTGATTTTTTAACATTGACTTCCAAGTCATTAATCACTTCTGAAATACGAAGCAGATCTCTTATATCCCATAATTTTGATGATTCAATATATTCTTTTTTCAAATCATCACTCATTTCCAAAATATTTACACCTTCATCTAATGAAGCATACATCAAATTTCTAATATGTACATTTAAACCTTTAACTACATCATCTATAGGAATTCCACTATTACGTATTTCTGTGACTGTATCTAATAATAATTTGGAATTTTTATCTTTTATAGAGTCCGTAAATCGAAAGTAAACTTCACTAGAGACAATACCTAATATCTTTTCAACATCTTTAAAGTTAATCTTACTATCAGAAAATGCGATAACTTGATCAAGGACACTTAATGCATCACGCATACTCCCTTCAGCTTTTGATGCAATTGCTTCTATAGATTCAGTATCGGATTGCAGTTTTTCTTTCGAAAGAATTGAGTTAATTGACTCCTTAATATCACTAATTGAGATTCGATTAAAATCAAAACGTTGACAACGTGAAATTATCGTATCTGGTACTTTATGAATATCTGTAGTACACATGATAAACTTTCCGTGGGATGGTGGCTCTTCTAATGTTCTTAAGAGAGCATTAAATGCTTGATTTGTCAACATATGCACTTCATCAATGATGAAAATTTTGTAGGATGAATTCATTGGGGCGAATTTTATTAACTCTCTTAAATTTCTAATTTCTTCAATACCTCTGTTTGACGCACCATCAATTTCTAACACATCCAAATTTCTATATTCTGTTATTTCATTACATATAGAACATGTATTACAAGGGTTTCCATTTGTTGAATCTTTGCAGTTCAGAGCTTTGGCTAAAATACGTGCAGTTGTTGTTTTACCGACACCTCGAGGTCCAGTAAAAATATAACCCTGCCCAACTCGATCTTTTTTAAACGCATTAACAAGAGTTTGTGTTACATGTTCTTGGCCAACTACTTCCAAGAAGTTTTGAGGTCGATACTTTAATGATAAAACTTTATAAGACATGATTTATATTTTTAACTCATTGCAATTTAAACAATAATTATAACGGTCGTGCACCATAGATTGACATAATTTATCATCAAACATATGAAAGCCGTAAGCTCAATTCTAGTGATCCATCAGCACACAAAATAATTCATCTACCGCTGCTCCCTTCCAGGCCTGACGGGTTTCAATGATATTTTATTGAGATGGGCTAAAACTTCAACACTTCGTACTTTATACATAAGATGCAAACTAAGCCGCTCTATGGACTTAAATCCTGCTATAGCGGGTTGCAGGTTACAGAGCACCGCTAACTCTCCATCTAGCACGACCATATTTTCAAAAAACTATAAAATTTAACATCAAAATCTAAATCTAAGTGTAATCAAATAAAATGAAGGGATTTTATTTAATAAATAATAACTACTTTAATCTCTTCTAATTCATCCCATGCCCAAAAGTTTGATTGATCTAGTTTCACAACACCATCTCGAAATGTAAAACGCACTCTTTTTCTATATAAAGATTCTGTAAACCACTTAGAATTTGTCTTTTTGTAATATATAGCTACTAAGGGGGGACTATCTTCAATTAAATCTGGTAATAACAAAGTACATATTGCATCATTAAACTCACCTTCTTCCGTTATAAACTCTACTTTTGTAAAATTATACACACGTTTCGTCAAAGATTTATATTCTACAAATTTTTTATCATACTGCCCAAATAAGACAGAGCTAATAAAAATGAGATAATAAATCAGGTATTTAGTGTATAGTGCTGGAAAAAACCAATATGGTCTTATCACTTCTTTTTACGACCGAAAAGCCCCTTTTTCTTTTTCTTTTTATCATCACTTGGGGCATCTTTCCCTGATGCTTCTTTCTTTTCTCCAGATTCCATTGTCTCTAATCTTTTTTCCCATTCACTCGAGTCTTCACCGATTGCTGAACCTGAATCATTTGCACTTTCGGATTGAGGGGAATCATTTGATGTATCAGCTATTGATGGCTGAGGTTGATTTTCAAATCGATGATCCCACGCATCTCGTAATTTTTGTTGCCTACTAACTGTTCTTTCTTTTAGCTCGGATAACATATTTGTGACTTCTTCATGAAAATCAGTAACAGTAGTATCAAGACGTTGCACAAGTTGCTGCGTTAGCGATTCTCCATACTCATCACCTATCTGATCCAATAGAGAAGCAACCTTTTCATTCACATATTTTTGATTTTCCGATAACTCTGGCGCGGATATTTGGTCTTCTAAATTAGTTTCTGGCATAAAATCCCCTAAATTTTAGTTCTTTAATTTATCCATTTCTTCTGGAGTTAATGCAAAAAAAGTTGATGGAGATGAAATTATATTTACAGCTTGATAAGTCTCTGCTCCAAATAATGTTCCTAGAACGGTACCTATAAATCGAAAATGCCATATTAAATCTATTCTTGGTCTTGTTTGTTCATTCCAAATTTCAGCTAAAATTACACCACCTAAAGCAGAAACTGCATATAAAAATCCCTTAATTTTTGGGATTTC
>JAZAOA010000126.1:0-8693 GCA_036228285.1 Fidelibacterota bacterium | reverse complement strand
AATGCAACTACTGCAAATATCACTGGAATGACTTCTGAGATTGGAACAACGCTTAATGGTGGAGAATTAATTGTACGCATGTCCCTACAATTTGACGATATTCCTGATGGAACAGAATCTGTCACGGTACGACCAAGGGCAAATCAAGTTTTTGATGATTTTGGAAACCCAATGGATGTAAACACAAATGCTCGAACATTTGATCTTTTTGACGCCTTAGCACCTACAGCTACTTTTACACCTGATCCATCTGGTTTGATTGTCCCAAGTGAACTATTCACTATTACGTTTTCAGAAGCAGTTCGATTATTAAATGATTCAACAATTACGAATAATGTTCTAAATAGCATTATTTCAATTCAATACGTTGATGGAGATGAAGAAGATATACCTTTTTTTGCAATTATTGATAATAACGTAATTACCATTAGTCCTAATTCAAGCTTAATAGAAATGAGATCACTTAGGATTGTAGTTGCAGATAGCATTGAGGACTTTTCGGATAATCAGATAAATAGTTTTTCAGTAGATTACACTGTACAAGATATTTCACCTCCAACCGTAAATACACAATCAACCTCTATTAGCACTAGTAATGTGTTTGTTATTCTTTCTTTTTCTGAAAGTGTATACACAAATAATAATGGTACAGGGTCCCTTGAACTATCAGATTTCATTTTAGAATTTTCTGATAATGGGGGAAATGCGACTGATGTAACAATGGTGGATTTGCAACGTCCTGGTCCATCAGGTCCACTATTAGGTGGTGAGGATAGTATTTGGGTATATTTAAATATTGATGGAACTCCAAGTGGAGAAGAAACATTTACTATTAAATCAAATGGTAATGAAGAAATTTTTGATGTCTCTGGAAATCCTTTAGCTTTTCCAAGTAACAGCACAAATGAAATCACATTAAATCCTTATCCTCGATTAACAGCAAATTCACTAGAAAATAATAATGTATATGTAGAATTAGAATTTAGTGAAGGAATTTTCAGCGCAAGCGATACATCAAGTGGTGTAGAAGTAACAGATTTTGATATCACTTTCGATCAAAACAGTGGAAATGCAAATGATGCTGTCATTAGTTCATTAACAAAAACGAATGGCTCTCCTTTATCAGGAAACGAAAGCGTTATTAGAGCTATATTAAATATTAGTTCTCCACCAGCAAGTGGAGTTGAAACAATTCAAATAACTCCTACAAATGCATACGCTATTTGCAACTCTCTTGGGAATAGACTTTCAGTAGCGGAATGCACAATTAACCTGACATTAATTGATCGATTAGAACCTACGATTAATGATATCGATATTATTGCGGACAGCATAGTAACAATCACATCCAGTGAAGATATGTATAATAATGTTGGTGCTAGTGGAGCCATAAGCACAAATCATTTTCAAGCTACTGTTTATCAAAATAATGGAAATGCTTCTGAAGCTACAATTGTAAATATTACAAATGATAATCAAGGGCCTTTGGTAGGTGGTGAAAAAATAGTAAGGATTGGATTTGTCACTGATCTATTACCTAGTGGGGTTGAAGAAATGACGATTAGTCCAGCAGGACCTGCTAATCCTATATATGATCCTGAAAATAATCAAATGCCTCAAAATACAATTAGCGCAAGAGTATTCTTACCAGATAGATTGCCGCCAAAAATAATATCAGAAACTGCTCTAATTGCTATTGATAATTCATATGTCGAGTTTACTGTTACTGAAGGCGTATATGGAGATTATGAGGTTACTAATCCTGTAGAGCCAACTGATTTTGAGATAATTTTTATACAAAACAGTGGAAATGCTTCAAGTGCAACTGTTGATTTCATCACCGATGAAAATCAATTCCCTGTAATTGGAGGTGAAAGGATTTTACGATGCTACTTATCATTCGATACAACTCCAAGTGGGCATGAACAATTATATATAAGGGCAATTAATGGTAACTCTGTATTTGATATAGCAGGCAATAGTTTGCGTGCAGATCAAGTAACTGATACTTTGTGGCTATCAGATCAGTTAGTGCCGACAGTTAGTTCTATTTCAATTCCTCATGGATCCTCTATTAGTTCAAGTACAGACCAACCTATAAACATTACTTTTTCAGAACCGATAAAGTCATTTGATTATTCAATTTCTGCAAAAAACTATAATTCTTTATCTTGGGACACTACTGAATCGTCAGATGCAAGACAATTTCAATTGACCTTGAAAAAGCCAATGGCAAGTCTAGATACTATTACGATCACTATAAAAGGATTAACAGATAGCTCGGATTTAGAAGCCGTTGATTTCAGCTATGAATTTTATACTCCAGCATTGGGAGATTATGATACTTCTGGAATAATTGACATTGAGGACTTGACTCGTTTTGTAACATTTTGGCTTGCAGATTCTGAAGCAATATTTAACGGTTTGGGGCCGACCACAGGTCAAATACCACATTTTGTCCCCCAGCTTGATCATCAATATGATTTAGATGACGGAATGACATTTATTAGAATGTGGTCTTGGTCTATTGAAAAGTTTGGATTCGAGCCATTGAATGTTATGAATATTGGTTCACCCATGGATTGGAATGATTTTATTGAAGATATACCTAAGGAAGCAATTTCAGGTCAGATATATGTTAAATATGATCCACTAAAGGGGAATGTGAATCTTCATCATACTTCTTTTGGCCCTCAAAACCTTGCTCTTTTAAAAAATTCAAACGAAAACGGTGAAATATTACTAGAGTTTGGTATGCTTGAGCCGGATGATATAAATCGTAAAATAAAAATTAATGCAATTGTAAATGCCCCTAGTGATGCAACAGTCATATACAAATTTTATGATAAGAGACAAAAAATTATTGCTTCAGGATTACAGAAAATCCAATTATTAATTCCAACAGATTATATTTTAAATCAAAACTATCCCAATCCATTTAACCATAGCACTACTATCTCTTACGGTGTGCCTAATAAATCAAATATTACTATTGATATTTTTGATATTAATGGTCGCTTCGTTGAAAGGTTGGTTTCCGAAGAACATGACATTGGATTTTATCAGAAAATTTGGACAGGAAGAAATGTTGCCTCCGGTATATATTTTATACAATTATTATCGGAGGGAAAAACTCTTACACAGAAAATGATTTTATTAAAATAAAAATTTTTATGTTTAATATATTGCTTATCTTGATTCTTGTAAGATAAATTTTTACATTGAGTCGAATTAAAATATTATGGATAATAGATTTAAACTAAAAGATACTGCCATAAGATTCAAAGCATCTTCCCTATTCTCTCTATACTTTTTAATTAATCTTTTTATTGTACAGTCCATACTAGCGAACCAATCCTTAGCTATTATAACAGGTACTGGTATTCCTATATCTGGTCTAAATAAATGGTATAATAGTGCACCTGTAGTTGGATTACAATACATCATAGATACCAATGAAAACACGCAAACCATCATTGAATTTCATTTTCAGTCTTATACTGATAATTCTTTATCCGATAGAGAGTTTTATTGGGTAGTAGATCGTAATAATTATAAAAGTCCCGATGCAAATGCAAACATGAATTGCTTAGATTTTATTATCAAATCTAGAATTTCTTTTCCTGATAAATCTCGAACATTTGGAAAAAAACAACTGAACCCATTTGCTTCATATGGATTAGGACTTTACTATTATAATCATGAGGTTAGCGGGCTAATTTATCCTGGTCAGTCAAAAAAGCCTTTGGACACGGAATTTCAACTTTCTCCCATCACGGATAAACGTTATGCATGGGGCGCAAATATTGGATTTGGATTCGAAACAATTTTAACAAATAATTTAGACTTAGTTATTGATGTCAATTACAATACTGCAATTGGTTACTTACGACCTTTTGAAGATTGGGGCTTAAAAGAAGTTATGCCCTTACAGTTCTTGACAATTGGTTTAGGATTTAATTATAATTACTAGTCAAATAAACAACCTAAGGAGTACAAGTAAATGAAAACAATGATAACAGCTTCTTTAATTATGATCTTAAGCATCAGCAACGTTCATGCTGGGTGGTCTGAGACTTTTGACACTCCGGCAGAGCCAACTGCAGCTTTATCACTTACTAGTGATATGACCTGGAATTGGTGGGGCTGGGGCGTTGCTTCTGTCGCTGATGGATATTTAACATTAGTAGGAGCAGAAGATCCATTTGGGAATACAACCAGCTGGTTACAAATTGATCAAAGCATTGATGCAAATGCTGAAGTCACCCCTTCTGCAGCCGAAATCTATGTGAAAGTTCGTTTTATGACCGAAGGCACACCTTCAACAGGGGATCAATTTCATGTTTGTGTAAAGATTGATCCAGACTTTCTTACTAATTTAGGTGTTCATACTGTTGTATCTGCGCCAGGACAAATTGGTGATTTTTGGTTCCAGGAAAATGTATCAAATGGAGTAGCAAATGCTGCTGTAGCTTATAATACATGGCACTGGCAAAAAATTGTCGTAGACGGTAACAGTGTAAGTGTAACTGCTTGGGCAGATGGTGAAGCTATGCCAGATACTGCTAGCTATTCTTATGAAGCATTAACTGCTACGGAGGGTCCATCATTTATATTAGTAGGCGTTACTGATGATGATTCATCTTCCGTTCAAGTAGATGGTGTTTGGTATAATGAAACACCTGCAGGTTTGGGAATTTCCGATGAAGCACCAATTGCTACTAGATTTGAACTTGGACAGAATTATCCAAACCCTTTCAACCCAACAACCCATATTCGATTTAATATTCCTGAGACAGCGAATGCGAAATTAACTGTATTCAATGTGATGGGTGAAGAGGTTGCTACATTAGTTAATGGAGTTATGCAATCTGGTGGTCATACAGTTAGTTGGAATGCAGCAAACATGCCAACAGGTGTTTATTTCTACCAACTTCAATCTGGTAATTTTTCTCAAACAAAGAAATTATTACTTGTAAAATAAATCTTGTATAAAGACCGCCAGGAAACTGGCGGTCTTTTTTTTACTAATAAGTAAAAAATGACAAGTTCAATTACTAAAGTTTTAGCCTTCATTCTTGTTATAGGATATTCGGTATCTTATGCTGGTATAACAGGTAAAATTCAAGGTACTATCACTGATCAAAACGGCGAACCATTACCCGGATCAAATGTGATGATACTAGGTACCAATAGAGGTGCTGCTGCTGATGAAAATGGTTTCTATGTCATATTAAATATTGCTCCAGGAAAATATAGTCTTTCTACTCAGATGATTGGCTTTAAAAGTATTACGAAAACCGATGTCAGTGTGAATTCAGATAGAACCACACAAGTTAATTTTGTCTTATATGAAGAAGCCATTGGAATGGATGAAATTAAGGTAACTGCAGAAAAGCCAATGGTAGAAGTTGATCGTACTTTTAGTGAATATATCGTGACTTCAGATGACATTGAACGATCAGTGATGGTGAAGTCTGTCTCTGATTTAATTTCTTTAGAACCTGGTATGGATGTTAATGGCAAGGGTATGATTCGGGGTGGAGATATGAATTCTATTGCTGCTGATGTTGTCTATTATGTTGATGGAGTTAAAATGACAAGTAGTGATGGCCTTACCTTAAATAATTTTACTGGAGTAGGAAAGTATGATATTGAATCAATTTCCATAATTACTGGTGGCCTTAGCGCTGAATATGGAAATGCTCAAGCAGGTGTAATTAATATAGTAACAAAGGAAGGTACGGATTCTTTTCATGGTAATTTTGAATATACTAATGAATTAGGTGGTGCTAATCATTGGGGGCCAAACTATTATGATGCTGCAATCCATCAGGGTAAAATGCAATGGGATAATCCAGATTGGGTAAATGAAGTTGATAGCAGAACTGGTGAGCTAGCGCACAAAAGAGTTGATTATACAAACTTTGCTGGATATTCATTGCAGGGAAATATATCTGGACCATTGATGAAAGGTGTCTCTTTTTTCCTTGGAGGGAGAACAAATAAAAATGGAATAAATAATATAAGCCCCTCATCTTACTCTCCAGAAAACTTTGAAGGCACGTGGAAATTGTCTTTAAACCTTCATCCAAAAGTTTCAATAAAATTTGGTGGGGTATACTCTGAAAACTGGGACTTCCATTCAATAGCAAATGTTGGAGGAATCAAAGGGATGGATGATGATGGAAAAAATATTTTCTTACCAATGGGGAGTTCATCTTCGGGAAAAATTATCAATAATGATCAGATGAGTTATATGGCAATAAGTCATATGCTATCAGAAAGAACATTCTATGAATTAAGAATTTCTAAGAGTCTTAATTCACAAACTCCTGAGGAAACCCCTGATTCAACTATGGAAATAAGAAAAGATGAAGATAGTTGGTTTAACCTTCCCAGGGATGTATATGCATTTAATGAAGGCGCTCGAAATCGTTTTCAGGTAAAATTTGATTTTACTACTCAATTTAACAAAAATAATCTGCTTAAAACTGGTATTGACTATATAGATTACAGTGTTTGGGCTCGTAATTATTCTGATGAGCTTAATAGACGAGAGTTGCATTATATTGGGCACCATCATCAAACGGGAAAACCTGTTAAGCCAAAACAATTTGCATGGTATATACAAGATAAAATGGAATATAAAGGTCTTGTATTAAATGCGGGGGTCCGTTTGGATCACTTTGATCCTTCAGTAAAGCATCCTTTAACAACTGCCATGGCTGCATCTGATTACTTTTTTGATACATTTACACGTTTTAATTATGACTCTCTAGAATCATTTGGATTACTTGAAAAAGTAAAACCTATTACGGCATGGAGTCCAAGAATTGGAGTAGCGCATCCAATAACCGATCGATCAATGATACATTTTTTTTATGGACATATTTATCAACTTGCAAGCTTCTATACAATGTATGGTGAACGTTGGTTGAATGATGGATCAAGAGATTCGGATTATAATAATAATAACCTTAGTGATGATGCTGAACTATATAATAAAATGGAAGAAGGATTTTTTGGGAATCCTAGATTAACATATGAAAAAACAATCAGTTTTGAGTTAGGATTTGATTGGAATTTCTATTCTGATTACATACTAGCTTTATCAACATTTTATAAAAGCTCCAGCAACCAAGTGTCTAGCCCTGGAACGGTTCAATTAAATTGGTGGGATCCAGCAAAACAAATGTTTGATTTTCAATTTACACATATGGCTGGAAATGGAATACATGAAGATATTCAAGGATTTGAATTATCCTTAAAGAAAAACTTTAATAATTACTTTGGATTCAATATTGCCTACAATATACAATGGGCAGTAAAAGGAGAAGCTGGAGTAGGTAGTCAATTTTGGGTTCCAGATTCAGCGTTTGTTGCAGATGGAAAATATTGGACTATGTATGGTACAAATGATGATGGATCGGAAACGCCAAGACCGCTAGCTCCTGTATTCCTTGCTAATGCATATGCTAGTAAAGCAAATACTTTTCTTGATTCTTTACGTTCTCTAGGAATGGAAGTTATTGATGCAGGTAATACTGGGTTACATTATGTTCAATTTTGGGGTGGCACTGAAGAAGAGCCAAAACCTGATGCAGATATTAGAAATTATGGTAAGGCCCAATTATTTATTTCCACTCCTGATAAATTTGGCCCCATGGGTTTGTTTGGTAATATAACAGCAAATATTATATATCGTATGTCTACGGGCAATCCTTTTGAATACTCACCCATCGGAGGAGCTTCCGAGTGGCGCAATGGTCCTCTCACTACAAGAACAGATATGTCTTTTGAAAAAGTAGTATTACAAAAAAATAATACCAAAGCAACATTCTATATACAAATATCTAATTTATTTAACCAGCGTGATGTGCGAGGAGACGGAGACTTTAGTTCTATATATGGGCCAGGAGAATTTATACGATGGGGCATGGAGTCTCCTCGACCAGATAATAAACAATTCCAAGATTATGGAGACTTCTATGCAAATACCCGGTATCATGGATCACCAAGAGAAATTCAAGTAGGTATTAGAACATCATTTTAATTCAAAAGAATCCATTGAAAAGTCAAACTATAGTTAATCAGTCTTATCTATATTTAATACTGATTTTATCTTTAATTCCATTCAATAATCTTTTTTCACAAGCTGATCCAGTAAGTGGATATGCTCCAAGACTTTTAACTAGAGCTAAATTATGGGAAACATTTAGAAATAATGGATTGCAAGGTGGAGGAAATACTCCTAGATATCAAAGCCATGATCAAACTACACTAGAATATCCAGGTAATGCTGGCCGAGCCCAAGATTTTATGGAATACTGGCTGGATATTGAAGCAGTGCTATCTGAAGCTCCAAATATACTTGATGTTTCTAGGGTATGTAATCCACAAAATGCCAGAGGTGTTGGTGTATGGTTTCTTGGTATTGCAAATGGAGAAGATACATTAGTCTCTTATTCCGGTCCTAGAGATGTAACTAATGACATAACCGCAAAAAGGTACCCCATTTCAGATGAAATAGAAGCATCCCTTGGTGACTCTACTGGTGATAATATTGAGCGTTCAAATTATTCTCCATATCATACAGATATTACAGGAAATGAACCAATTGAAATTCATAATTACCGATATGGAAACTATATCCCAGATGATAGTTTCCCGGAAGAAATAATACTTGCACA
>JAZAOA010000125.1:0-29306 GCA_036228285.1 Fidelibacterota bacterium | reverse complement strand
GAATTACAGTAAACACCTCCGTGCCTGGTACAAACAAACTTATATATGTAGGAATTATAGCAAGAAAATCAATTACTCCAAAAAAACTAAAAATATAACTGATTGGCTTTCGTATAGAATAAATACGTAGTAAATATTCAATAGTAAATAATATAGTAAATACCCATTCCGCTATATAAAAAATTTCACCATACCGTAATCGATAATCATTAATGCTATCTAGTAAAACCGTTATAATGCTTAATACAATTGCGATAATTAAAAATATATCAAATATTTTTCCAGCCTTTGTATCAGTACCATAAATAATTACTTTAATTTTTTCTCGCATAGGATTTATAAACTAAGAGATAAAAGGCTGTAAACTAAAATAGAATGAATTTTTCCAATATTTAATTGGGATATCGATTTAATAACTCTGTAAGTAATTCTTGTTCATTATCATTTAAGATAAAACCACTTTGATACTTTTCTAGAGTTTTCTTTTCATCTTTACTTATATTTTTATTTATTAAATGGTCAAATAGTATATTATCATTAGAAAAACCATGATTAATCAGAAGTGATTCACGAACCAATCGATAATTTTCAACATCAACTATCTTTTGGTAATGTTCTTCCAGCACATTAGATAATTTTTCAGCTTCTTCGATATTGTTAATTATTACATTGTATTCTTCTTCATTTCTGTCATTGTAAGTACTAAGTAATAATTGCTTAAAATTGAACTCACTAGGATAATCTAATGTTTCGATTACATTCTGAATTTTTTCAATATTCTGAAGTGTAAAGTTTTTTTCATTCAAAATGATCTCATCATAAGAATTAGCTATACCCTTTAATTGAGAATTTCTTATTTCATCCACTTGTGCATGTAAATTCTGAATGTTAAAAAGAAGAATTGCACAAAATAAAGTTATATTTCTTAAATACTGCATATACACTATAATACGAATATTAAATGAAATATTCAGCAACCAAAATTTTTATAGATATACAAAGTTGGATTCTATAATTTGTGAATATGAAACTTCAAAATAAAAAAATATTAAACATATTAAATAATGCACTTGAGATAGAACTAGCTGGAGTCGTCAAATACACACACTATGCATTCATGGTTCAAGGACCATATAGATTAACAATAGTTGAGTGGCTCAGAGGGCAAGCAAAAGAGTCCCTATTACACGCTGAAACAGTTGGTGAACATATTACTAGCCTAGGTGAGCATCCTTCTTTAAAAATTAGTGACTTATTAGAAACTCATAAACATTCAACAGAAGACATTTTAATTGAATGCTTAGATCATGAACGAGCAGCAATAAAAGCTTATTACTTGTTACTCAAACATGTAGAAGGAAAATCAATTATGCTTGAAGAGTTTGCTAGAAATCAGATTGCAGCAGAAGAAATGCATGAAGCAGAAATTAAAAAAATGTTGAGAGATAATTTTTAATTTTTTGACTCTTCCGCAATTATCGTATCATAAAGTTCAATTAGACTATCAGGAGAAAAATTTTTCATATATCCATATCCTCGTAAAATACCTTCTATCTCCATTGACAGTCCTGATTGATAATAGTCTACAAGGTAATCCAACCTTTTTACAGATTCACTGACAGTATTGTAATTTCCAATACGTAATGCTGCATTTTTAATAGGAATTAGCTCATAATTATCAGTAGACATAAGAGCATCCAAAAATTCTTTATATGCACCCTTTCCGTCGCCTTCTTCTTCACCTATCATAATATGTAACTGATGATGATAATCACTAAGAAATTGAAAAGCATTTACTTTATTTTGCATTAATGATCTTTCATCAAATTGATTTGTTTTCATGCAGGATGATAAGATAAATACCAAGCATACAATTATAAGTTCTTTTATATACATAACTATCCCTTTTAAAATTTTATGGTTTAAATAATTCACTATTATGATACAGCATATATTTTGAAGTTTCATAGAAACCTTTTACTAATTCGCTATATTTTATTGTCATGTTTGGGTGATTGTCCTTGATATTTTTCAAAGAACCTTCTGATTTTAAATCATACAATTTAATATTTGTGCCATCATGATACATTGTTAGGTAAAATTGATTACCCATAATACCAATTGTAGGAAACCCCCGATCTTTTCCAACAATTAAAGCATAACTATCTTGATCTTTTTTAAGTGACATCAAGTCCTGGCCTAAAGTTTGATTGTGATAACTAATGCCAGCGAAGCCAGCTGCAGTAGGCATTAGATCAGGAAGCATTGAAACTTCATTTCTAATAATCCCTTTTTGTTTTAATCTATTTCCATAAATAATAAATGGGACATGATAAGATCTTAATAAAAGTTCATAATCAGAAAGCGGCATGTGCTCTGCCCATGGATCAGATGTTCCATGATCTCCAAATAAAAAGAAAACTGTGTTTTCAAAATAAGATGAACTCTTTGCATATGAAAAATACTCTCCAACTGCATGATCAAGTAATCTCATTGCATTATATTGATCCAAAGAATTAAAACCAGCACGACTTAATTCATCTTTAGATAGATTTTGAATCTCAAATCCTTTTACATCATTTGGAATAGAATATGGTCTATGGTTTGTTGCTGTTTGAATAATTGCAAAAAAAGGTTTATCAGAATCAATATTTTTAAATATTTGATGTGATTCTTTAAATAAATCGTGGTCAGAAACACCCCAAACATCTAATCTTGGACTTTCTAAGTCATCCAATTCAGTTATAGTTAAATCATCAATATTTAACTGCAAAAAACCCCGAATATTTGCCCATCCTGCGCTGCCTCCCATTATATAATGCTTTTCATAATTTTGAAAATCATTAATAATTGAATATTGTTTATTTATTCTTGGATTGCGAGATGAAGTTTTGACTCTTGCAACATCTGGAATTCCAGTCACCATTGTGAATACAGATCTAGCAGTACCAATAAATGGTACATAAAAACGACTAAATAAAATACCATCATTTATTATTTTGTCAAGATTTGGAGTTGCATTTAATGGATTTCCAATAGCACTTAATCTATTCGCTCCAACAGACTCTAAAAATATAATAATTATGTTTGGTCGCGAGTTTTTATTAGTCGAACTAGAAAAAGATCTACTATAATTTAAATTTATAGAATCAGGCCTGCTTATTGAAAAATAATTAGATAACTGTGGATAATATTTTTTAGTTCTAAGAATATCAAAATCATCCTTTGCAAAACGCCTAGTATCATTATAGTATAATAACGGGTTTAATCCTAAAGCAGAAATAAATGAATTATTAGTAAAAAAAGCATCACTCCACCTCAAGGGGTACTGCTTAATTGTTCCCCATAAACTAAACAAAATAATTAAACTATTTATGCAAACTAATAAAATCCTTTTCCTTATAGATATAACTTGCTGATTTCTAATCAATATTTTATACGTTAATTCAAAGAGATATTTAAATGCAACAAACACTAATGATAAAATGAAAAGTATCAATATAACTGGATAGCTTTCCCATATCATCTGAGAAGAAATACTTGGGTTCTCTAAAAATCCTATAACACTTATATCTACTCTTCTTCCAAGATATGAATAATGGCCAAAATCAACTGAATAGAATAAAAGCAAAAATATAATAGCTATATAATTGTAGATTTTTGAAAGTTGCTTAACTAAGTAAGAATTAGTGAGATTTACATATGGTATTACTGATAAAATAAAATGTGGTAAACTTATCATAACAGCTAATCGTAGATCAAATTTAATTCCAATAAATATAGCTTTAATAAGCGTTAAAAATGTATAGCTCTCAGAAGTAGAATTAAAAAACAGAAAAAAGGAAATTCTAAATATTATCAGTAATAAGAAAAATGTAAGAATATTTCTAAATATAAAATTTATTCTCCGTGATAGATAAAACATGCTATTTGGATAGATCAACAAACAATTAATAATAAGCTAAATATTCTTTTTTGAAAAAGTAATAATTAAAGGTATGTTATAGAGGTTTATGATAAAAAATAATTTTAAAATTAATAATTTTAATAATGCCAATCAATTTGGCATGGGGTTTCTCATTTAAAACTGGGAAAATAATTTATATAACAACCCCTAAGCCTTCAATGACTTAGGGGTTTTTTTTTATAGGTAATAATAATGTGTGGAATATTTTCATATAAAGGAAATAAATATAATTGGTCAGATCTATCCGCGGATTTTGGCTTAATTAATTATCGTGGACCTGATAATAGCCACTATGAAAGAATTCATGATAATATATTATTTGGTTTTCATCGATTGGCAATAATGGGCGTAGGTGAATTAGGTAACCAACCAATGAAACATCCAGATGATAATTCTATAACATTAATTTGTAATGGTGAAATTTATAATTATAGAGAACTTGCAAATAAATACGGTTTTGATTTAAAAACTGGTTCAGACTCTGAAATCATATTGCGAATGTATAAATCAATCGGTATTGAAAAAACGGTGCTTGAATTGGATGGAGTCTTTATGTTTGTTTTACATGATGCAAAAATAAATACATTATTTGCATCTAGAGACCCAATGGGTGTGCGCCCTGGATTTTTAGGAACAAAAGGGAGTGATGTATTTATATCTTCAGAAGCAAAACCTATTATTAATTTTTGCGATAAAGTCATTCCTTTCCCTCCAGGGACTTGGTGGAGTTCTGATGATATAAATAAATATAATAGATATTTTTATTATCAATCAGATATGATCAATGAATTTGATGAAAATATTTTATGTAAAAATATTCGTGATCTTTTAATCGAAGCAGTAAAAAAAAGACTAATGTCTGAACGAGAAATAGGATGCTTATTATCTGGAGGACTTGATTCAAGTCTGATTACAAGTTTAGTATCAAAATACCAAGGAAATGATCAACTTAATACCTTTTCGATTGGAATGAAGGGGAGTATTGATTTAGAATACTCACAACATGTTGCCAACTTTCTAAATACCAAACATCATCAAATAATTATTTCAGAAAATGAGTTTTTAAATGCAATTGAAACGGTTATATACAATATCGAATCTTATGATACTACTACAGTTAGAGCTAGTGTGGGAAATTATCTAGTATCCAAGTACATTAAAGAGAATACGGATTGTAAAGTTATTTTTAATGGTGATGGGAGTGATGAAGTATGCTGCGGATATGTATATCTTAAAAATGCTCCTTCAAAAGAAGATCTTCAAAATGAAAGTGAGCGATTGATAAAAGAAATATTCTATTTTGATGTTTTACGATCAGATCGAAGCATCAGTTCTAATGGACTAGAAGCACGAACACCGTTTTTAGATAAAGCATTTGTAAAGTATTATCTATCAATCCCGGCTCAATTAAAACAATTTAATGGTACTGATAGATTAGAAAAGTATTTGCTTAGAAAAGCATTTGATAATCAGAATGTTTTACCAAACGAAGTTTTGTGGAGGCGTAAATGTGCTTTTTCAGATGGTGTCAGTTCCCAAAATAAATCTTGGCATAAAATTATTCAACATCACGTTGATGGTATCATCACAGATAAAGAATTTTTTGATCAAAAGAATAATTATAACCATTGCCCACCCCAACTGAAAGAAAGTTATTATTATCGTAAAATCTTTGATTCCTTTTTTGAAGATCATCATACATTAATTCCCCATTATTGGATGCCAAAATGGACTTCTACTAATGATCCATCAGCAAGAGAACTGGTAGGTTATTCAGAATAATTAAATTTATTTAATATAAGAAACATTAATAATAAATAAATAAATTCTTAGAAATATACATGAGAAATATTCTATAACAACTATGGATGTGAATAAAAATAATAAAGAAAAATTAGGGGTCCTTATTCCTGGTATGGGTGCTGTTGCGAGTACATTTATTTGTGGAGTAATCGCTTGCAATAAAGGATTAGCCAAGCCTATTGGAAGCATGACCCAAATGGGTTCTATTCGATTAGGAAAAAGAACTGAAGATCGATCACCAATAATTAAGGACTTTGCTCCATTAGCTGATTTAAAGAATTTAGTTTTTGGCGGATGGGATATCGCTGATGAAAATGTTTATGAAATTAGTATTCGATCTGAGGTTTTAGATAAAAATTTATTAAATGATCTAAAATCTGATCTAGAATCAATAAACGTATACAAGGCTGTATTTGATGAAAAATTTGTAAGGAGATTATCTGGTGATTGGGTTAAGACAGGTAAGAACAAAATGGATCTAGCTAATCAGGTAATGGATGATATAAAAGATTTTAATAAAAAATCAGGAGCAACAACCAACGTGATGATTTGGTGCGGAAGCACTGAGATATATCTTGAACCTTCTGAAGTTCATTCCAGCTTATCCAAGTTTGAAGAAGGCCTTGAAGATAATCATCCCGAAATCTCTCCAAGTATGATTTATGCATATGCAGCAATAAAATTGGGCATTCCATAT
Source organism: Fidelibacterota bacterium (assembly GCA_036228285.1). Lineage (GTDB taxonomy): Bacteria > Fidelibacterota > Marinisomatia > Marinisomatales > TCS55. The sequence goes on along the minus strand of JAZAOA010000125.1, from coordinate 22,839 downwards.
GCAAATGGTGCTCCAAATTTATCAGCTGATATACCAGCTCTTGAAGAGCTTTCCCAGCAAACAAATTGCCCTATTGCTGGAAAAGACTTTAAAACAGGGCAAACATTAATGAAGACAATTTTGGCTCCTGGATTAAAAGCTAGACAATTAGGAATAAATGGATGGTTTTCAACTAATATACTTGGAAATAGAGATGGAGAAGTGCTTGATGATCCGGATGCATTTAAAACAAAAGAAGAAAGTAAATTAAGCGTTTTAGATACAATACTAGAACCTGATAAAAATCCCGAACTATATAATGATTTATATCATAAAGTGAGAATTAATTATTATCCTCCGAGAGGTGATGATAAAGAGGGCTGGGATAATATAGATATTTTTGGTTGGTTAGGATATCCAATGCAAATTAAAGTAGATTTCTTATGCAGAGATAGTATTTTGGCTGCACCAATTGTCCTCGATTTAGTTCTATTTCTTGATCTAGCAAAGAGATCTGAAATGAGTGGTATTCAAGAATGGTTATCCTTTTATTTTAAAAGTCCAATGTGCTTACCAACCTTATATCCGGAACATGATCTTTTTGTTCAGCTTGCTAAATTGAAAAACACCTTACGCCATATTATGGGTGAAGATCTTATTACTCATCTTGGCTTGGATTATTATCAAAGTTAGATAATTGAAACTAGTTATCATTGCTGCGGGTAGAGGATCAAGAATATCATCTATATCCAATGGTATACCAAAAATATTAATAGAAGTTTTTAATCAAACTTTATTAGAACATCTCATAAAGAATTGTGAGACCGTAGGGATTTCAGATATAGTTTTAGTTACCGGCCATCAATCTGAAATGATACATGATTACATATCTAAGAATGAATTCAATATTAATATTGAATTAACATATAATAGTGAATGGGATTTACCTAATGGAATAAGCGTCTTAGCATCCAAAAATAATATTCCAAAAGATCATGATTTTATGATATCAATGAGTGATCATTATTATAATAGTGATTTATTGATAAAGATAATGGAAAGTGAGTTATCTAATACAATTGTAAATGTAGGCTCTGATTATAAAACTGACGCTATTCATGATCCTGATGATGCAATGAAATTAATTATTGATAAAGATTCTGAAATTGTTAGTGCAATGTCTAAAGATTTACGTAAATACAATGCAGTTGATTGCGGATTATTTAAATGTAAATATGAATTTTTCTCAATTCTAGAGAAAACAAAAAGTAATGGTAATTATTCATTATCAGATGCTTGTAACATATTGATTAACAACCAAGATCTTGGAGGTGTAAATATTGATGATAGTGTTTGGCTGGATATTGATACACCTGAAGCTCTGGATTATATAAAAAAGAATCGAAAATTATTTAAAGAATAAAACAACAGGTTCTAATAATTGAACATATACTATTACGCAAATCAAGTATACCAATATGGCCATATAAAGCCGGTATTTACACAAACGGGGGGTACGTTTGTTGTAAACAAATTTAATCGATTTCTTAGGTTTAAGTTTTATATGAATAATCCAGATGTGATTATTAGAGATCTTAGAAAAGAAATAGATCTAAGTGGCGTAATCATATCATGCTCCAATACGATTATAAAAAATAACAAAGATACATCCATTTCTATATTTATTGGACATGGTGCAGGCGATAAAAAATATGGTGGTTCAGCACATTGCTTGGAAACATATGATTATCATTTTATTTCTGGTGATAAACATCTACATAAAATAAAAGATGTTGGAATTACAATTGCCGAAGAAAAACTAATTAAAATAGGATATCCAAAATTTGATGAATATTTGGATAGCAAATTAAATAAAGATCAATATCTAGAATATTTGGGTATAGTAGATAAATCAAGGAAAAATATTTTATATGCACCTACATGGAAGTGGGGTGATGGAACGTTAAGAAGGTTTGGGAAAAAGTTTTGTAAGGAAATAAGTAGAGATTATAATTTAATTATTAGACCACACTTTCAAGATAGAAGCTATATAATTAAATTAAAATTGTGGGCAAAATTAAATGGGCTAAAACATGTTTATTTTTCAAATCCTGCAAAAATAATTAAAAATAATACAATGAATGACTTTGCAATATCAGATCTTTTGATAAGTGATACTTCATCAATTAACTACGAATATTTAATAACTTGTAAACCAATTATTATCGTAGATAATAATTATGATCAACTTCATAATATGCCAACAGATTTAAATATTTTAGATATTGTTCAAACTTATCAAAGTAACAAAAATGATATTTGCTCAATGATAGATTTCGAGCTTAATAGAAACACTTTTGATAATTATAATAAAATGTTGCATAACTGTTTCTATTTTAATGATGGAAAAAGTTCTCAAAGAGCAGCAGACTTTATAAAATCATTAAACATATGAATTCATTAGAGAACCCGTATGCATCAGCACTTGATGGATTAACATTGCATGATCCAGTTCAGGCTTTTTTTAATTTTTGCAAAGAAAGAGAAAATATTCGATTAAAAAGAAATAATGGAGATGTATTTCCGTGGTCTGATGACCCCATTTTTCAACAAGGAAGATTTTTAAATGTTTTTCGAGAAGATGACCGTGGAAGTAAAGCAATAATAAAATTTGCCAAAAATTTAGATAAGGATTTACCTACATTAATTCATGCTTTATTTTTTTCTAGATGGTGCAATAGACAGGAAACACTCGACCAACTAAGACCATCAATATTATCTCAACCAAAAGAATTATTAGAAAATCTACAGGATCTTGATATTTGGTGTAATAAAACAGCTTATCCAGTGGAACCTGTATATTGGAATGGTAAGAAATTTAATCGAATGGATAGTGCCACAATTCTTTTTCAAAGAATTAAAGAGCCATTAACAAATATTATTATGGAAGCAAATGGAGATGTAATTGAAGCTACAAGATTAGTTAATGATCAATTTCAAATGAAAAATGATTTTCCAATTTTTATGGCTGTTATTGATATTGCTTGGTTTCGACCAGATATAATTAATCCTTCAAGCCATGTACCTACAGGAATTGGTGCAGTTGCTTTCTTAGATAGACTTCAAAAATATTTTGGACTTGATGATCATCAACAAACCTGCGATCGTATGATCAAAATACAAGAAGAATATTGGCCAGAAGCTAAACGAAAGTTTCAACCAATTGATATTGAATATCTTTCATGTGAATGTAGGAAATATTATAGCTACGTTAATGGAACAAAACTGTTTGAAGGAAAAAACGTATTTAACCCTAAGGCATAAAGTAATAATTAGATAGATTATCTAAATCCATAATTTATAACATTTGTTTAATTCGAATATAATCACCAGAAGTTTGAAGGATCACTGTAACTGAAAATTTTTCACGGTTCCTCCAAAACCAGCCATGATACCCATCAAACTCTGCTTTTAGCTCTCCACTATCTGATGGTACCATTCTTCCTTTTTTATAATTTATAGATTTCTTAGATCCTTTATAGCCATCTCCATGTAAATTATAATTTAAACCACCCTTTATTGTTCTCCATTCATATTGTACTATATCTCCAATTTTCATCTCTAATTTAATTTCAATTGCTTTCCCCGGCTCTATTGTTATCTCTACCACATCTTCATTTATAGTATCACTTATCTTTTCTGCTTCAACAGAATCAGTATCTATTGAAAAGGGTTCGCTTTCTTGCAATGATTCATTTTGCGACTCTTCCAAAAGGCTCATTTTTATATCGCCCATTTCCTTTAAACCCAGAATTTTGCCAACACCTGTTGGATCGGTTCCATATTCTGCTGGCAAGATTACCATTACGAATAATATGACTATCATAATAATAGCTATTATAGTCGATTTCAAAAGTTGTGCAGAGGAAGGTAAATCTTTTTCTGTTGGTTGTTTTGCATTATACATTATTTTTCCTTATTAAGAATTAAAGTAACCAAGGAGTTGATTCCCCGCTAACATAAATCCCAATATCATCAATACTATATTGGTAGAATAAGCATATGTAATAAAACTAGGTTGTTTACGCCAGTAGCTAATTAATATTAGAATTCCAGATAATGCTAATAACTGACCAATTTCTACTCCAACGTTAAATGCTATTAAGTTTGTTAATAACCCATTAGCATCCATATCAAATTCAATAATTTTAGTTGCTAAACCAAAGCCGTGAAATAAACCAAAAATTAATGTAGAAATTTTTGTATTAGGTTGAATATTAAACCATCGTTGATAGACTCCTAAGTTATCCAATGCTTTATAGACAACTGATAATCCAATTATTGCATCAATTATATGTGCATTAATATGAATATCAGCAAAAACACCAAATATTAGTGTAGATGAATGGCCGATTGCAAACAGGCTAACATATATGGCAATATCTCTTAAACGGTAAAGAAAAAATATAACACCAACAAGAAACAGGATGTGATCGTATCCTGTTACCATATGCTTTGCACCTAAATACATAAAAGGAATAAAATTAATCCCATTTATTTGTTGAATGTATCCCTGATCACCTGTTGCAACACCATGACCAAATAATGAAATATGAATTAATGTAAAGAGTATGAGAAGTTTTAAACTACTATACTGATTCATAAATGATAATTATTCAAATTGGGTAGGATCTAAGCGGATCAAAGATATAAGACCACCATCATTTCCTTCTCTGTATCCATACCCACCTACAACGATATCACCATCTTCTAATTCAATAATTGATTGATTTACTTGATATAATTGTACACTAAAAATTATCGTTCCATTATCATCTATTTTTGTTAAAAAAGATCGTTCATCAATTAAATAATATCCACCTCTCGAAGAAGCCACGATATCATAATAACCATAATTATTAGTCTCTTCGAAAAAACAATTTTGCCATTGAGTTCCACCAGATTGATTCTTTTTTATAATTGAGTTTGCTCTCCAGCTATTACAAAATCCTGCAGCTGCATATCCACCGCTTGGTGATTCTACAACAGAATATAAAAGTGCATCTCCTACTGATTGGTTCTTTTTCTTCCATAATTGTCCACCATCAGCATTTGTTTTAACCATAAAATTATTATACGCACCATGTTGTGTCCCAGAATAGCCAGCAAAGACAAGATTTCCGTCAGATGTTTCAATAACAGAATATCCTTCATTCGCATCAGAACTTGAAAAAGTTTTACTCCAAATAAGAGATCCTGTATTACTATATTTTCTTAACAACGCTTTTGAATTCCATCCATCATCATTCCATGTTCCAGTTAAGACATAATTCCCATCTTGAGTTTCGATAACGCTTCTTCCCCAATCATTGTTTTCTTCATTGCCAAATAATTGTTCCCATTCAATTGTACCAGAGCTATTTGTCTTAACAAGATATATGTCAGGATAACATGCTGCAGATGTATTGCATTCATAATAGCCCGTAGCAATAAATCCGCCATCAGATGTTTGACTAGCGCTATGCAAAGATGTCGAATTATTATAAACTTGATGCCATTCTTTTTGCCCATTAGAATCGGTTTTAATAAGAAGACCAATATAGCCAGAGGCTGCCCCTGCTATAATAAAACCACCATCTGAGGTGGGCTCTACGCTCCATCCTTCATTAAAATATACACCATCAGATGAATTAAATGTTCGAAGCCATTTTAGCGTAACTCCATTTAGTGTATACTCACAACTTCCGTCATCATTTGTAGCCAAATTGCTATAATTTGTTGCTAAAGAATCTGTGCATCCATTTACATTGTTCCTGTCACTATTTTCATCACAATGAAAAGAAATGAAAATGGATATCATAATTATTATAATTTTTTTATTTATTTCTTTCATAACCAATTAATCAAATTATTAATATTTAAAAAATACCATGTCTGCAAATTAAGGTATTATTGTATTTTTTATCATTGATAATGAAAAAAAATGGTTCACTATTTATCAATAATTGTTTTGTAATTGATTGGGTCTGTATCGCCTTCCGTATTAATTAATAAAACACTTGAATACTTATTCAAATTAAATTTGTCTTTGAAATCATTATACTTGCTTGATTTAGATAACCCAATTAATCCACCTAATCCACTTGCGCCTGATTCACCTGATACAATTAAAGGGTCACCGGATATTGGATGAGCGAGTAATCTCATAGATTCTTCACATAGTTCATCTGAAATAGACATAGATCCTGATAAACCATTTTTTAATATATTCCATGCCAAAGTTGATACAGAAGCGCAGTTTAAACCTGCCATAATTGTTGTTCCATTATTTTCAACAGCAACTCTTTTCCCAGCTTTAATCGATTCAAATAAACAGTTTGCACTGTGCGGTTCTACGCTAACACATATTGGAGAATTCTTCCATTGCGTTGCAATATAGCCCAATATAGAAGCAGCCCAACTTCCCACACCTGACTGAAGAAATAATACATCTATAGTCTCTTTTCCTAACTGTTGTGTCACTTCATACATTTCTGTCCAATAACCTTTCATGATATCTAATGGAATTTCTTCAAATCCATCCCAAGCGGTATCTTGAATCAACGACCAATAATCATGACCATTCCTATTTTCTTCCTCTACACGATTATTGGCCATTTCTACAGCAATATCATATGATTGATCTATTACATGCACCTCTGCCCCCTCATGCTCAATAGCTTTTACTCGTTCCGGGACCGTCCATTTAGGCATATAAATAACTGCTTTTCTATTTAATTTTTTAGCAACCCATGCCACTGCTCGACCATGATTCCCATCCGTAGCTGTACAGAAGATCTTTATTTGTGGGTTTTTTTCTATCTGTCTATGCATGGCATAGGATGCACCTAAAGCTTTAAATGCATTAAGTCCGAATCGATGGCTTTCATCCTTTAGTAAAATATTACCCACTCCTAAATGTTTTGCTAATCCAGGAAGTCTAACTAAGGGTGTTTGTTTATTGCCTATTGAATCATGAAAAGAAGAAATTTGTTTTGGATCCCAATTTTGGAGAGAATATAAATCTTTAACTTTATCCAAATTAATATATTGATTATGTATTATATCTATTTTTTCCATTTATGAATTGATAAAGATAATTATTCCGTACCTACCGATATTTCCAACTCCTCATTTGGTATATACCATATATCTTTTTTAAGATCAATTCCACCACCCATTTGTTCTTGAACAACTCGATCAACAATATAAACACCTACTTCCGCCATATGATCAAATGTGTCAATACCATTATTTGGAAATCCAATTCTAGTTCGATGAATATTATATCGATTGGAGAATTGTTTACCGAAAGCATTTTCAACTCCATCTTTCCCTATCATAAATCCTATTAGACCTCCCCAAGTAGATGTCGGATTATCGGAATCCCAACCAGAAAGAGTTCCTATCTTAATCGTTTCAATAATATCACCTTCACCATATAATAAACTAACAATACTTGCGGCATAATTTATACCAGCTGCAAAACAGGCATTGCAATACAATTCTTTAGATGTAAGATTATATCCATCATCTTGGTTTACCTGATATTTGATATAGATCTCATCCCGTACTTCCTCCCAAGCAATACCAGCATCGTAACTACTTTTAACAAAATCATACATTTTTGCCGGATACGAATTATTAGGTAATCGTTTACGGGAATGTTCTGCCATCCAAAGTATATTATCTTTTATTGGTTTATTTTCATCTACATACGATGCCAATGAATACATAATTACATAAAATTCCGAAATCCATTCTGCATCCAATTTTGCAGTTGTTCGTATTGGTAAATGAGAAAGTTTAAGTGCTATATCAGGCCTTGCAGGTGCAAAGAATCCAAAAATCTCTGTCGTTAGTTGTGCGTCAATCATCTCATAATTTGAATTATTTTTTGGGAGGCTAGTCTCTGGAGGAATTATTCCATCATGCATTAAATCAAAGGCAGTTTGATTTGATACCCATAAATAGTTTTCTTCTTCCTTTTTGATATGGGTCAACCAACCTTCTCTTATTTGATCACCAGATAAGATATTCGTTTGATTTTTATACATAAGATATTGATACATATATTCAATATCTGTATCATCATCGGAGCCCCAAATTCCATTTTTATCTTCAAATACAAAGTCAATATTAGATGATAATTCGCTTGGTTTATCGCCACTCCATATATTTGGCTGATCTGGTTTCCCCCAATCATCTCTCGTATAAAATCTACCGGTTTTTATTTCGCCAATATTCCCAATTTTATCCATTTCAGTAACCAATCCTGTCCAATTAGCTATGCACTGACCAAGCCAAAAACCATATAACTTATTTGCATATTTAGATCGAGATAAAATCATGTCCGTGGAACTAGGTGAGTATTGTTTATACTCAAAATTTTCATTAATTAATATATGATCATGAATTTTTTCGAGTGAAGTTGATTGTATACGGTTATATATGATTGAAATAATAAAAATGATAGATATCGTAAAAATAGATATCAGCGGACCACGCTTATCCATGATAAAATATACTCATTATCATATTAACATTATAGCCCACGAATCGGTGAGCTATAATGTTGATTCATAATTTATTTTAGCAATACCATCTTTTGCGTATGAATATAATCACCAGCTTGTATCTGATATAAATAAATACCTGCGCTTATTGCTTTTCCATAATCATTTGTAGCATCCCAAATAATTGATTTAAAGCCAGCATTCTGTACTTGATTTACCAAAGTTTTTACTTCTCTACCAAGCATATCATAGACTGTGATATTTACCATACTATTTTCTGGTAGATCGTATCTAATTCTTGTTTGCGGATTAAATGGATTTGGATAGTTCTGATGAAGAGCAAACTCTGCAGGTAGTAATGATTCATTTTCAGAGCTCATGCCGTTTACAGTTAAACTTAATGGAATAATAACTGCTCCCTGATCCGGATCATTACTATTAACAGAAATACCAGCACTATAAACACCTGGATCCATTCCTGCAGCATTTACATTAAGTAGAACGCCTGCTGATCCTTCTGGTGATACCGTGCCGGACAAGGGATTCATCGTTAGCCAATCATCCAAGATCGTAAATTCTACAGTTTCAGAAGCTCCAAATTCACCTCCAGTCGCTATTAACTCATCATTTAAATACAAATTATATTCACCAACACCATATCCACAACAGATACCATCTGAATAAGCATCGTTAATTACAAAGCGATATTCTCCAGCAGGGACTTCATAATCCCACGTATAAAGTGTGCCTTGACTATTTAATGAACCCTGTGAAATACTGGCTAAAAGGGAACCATCTTGATACAACACCCACGATGTTTCTTCTGGATAATTATCCGTTAAAATTTCTATTCGTAGTTGATTATCTGTATTAAAGTCATCTTCTCCATCATTATTTTGATCTCGACCGCCATCGTACACGACTTCAACATCAAACTCTAAATTGCTTCCACCACTATTCGAAATAGTCAGTACTTCAACAATAGATGCACCAGATTCAACCTCTAATATGAAAGACCCTGGGTCTAAACCTACATTAGGAGCAAGAACTATTGTGGAAGTCACTGGTACAGAAAGAGTTGGGTTATCTGGGTCGTTAGAAGTAATCGTAACATTCGCACTAAAATCACCTAAATCTGTACCAACTAGAGATAACTCTATTGAATCCATTTCTAGGGGATCTATATCTAGAGATGTTTCACTAACTGTAATGTTTTCACTATCCGTTGTGATATTTTGAATCTCCAATACACCAGTTCCATTATTATGAATTTTCAGATATGTTTCATCTGCAAAGTCCAAATACGAAATGCCAAAGTCTACAGCATCATTTTCTACAAATACATTTGGTATCCCAGTTAGGCTCATGTGTGCTAAGATTGTATATTGCGGAGTTATAGGATCATTTGTTGCAACATTAATATCCGCAAAATATTCACCACCAAACATGGCGCTGCCATTAAATGTGGCTATAATATCTTGACTGCTCCCTGTTGGAATTACTCCGTTAGGTAAATCGAAGGACAACCAATTCGGTTTAAAATTATACGTAATGTATGATCCTGACCCAAAACTTGGTACCAAATCCACATCGTTGTCATCACCAATCGCATTATCAACAACTATACCAAAATTTATTCCACTAGAACCATCGAACCAACCAGCCTTTACACCAATTATGGCCTCATTACCATATGGTACCATATAATTGGTTCTAAGTGTATCGATATCTATTGAAATCCATGCATTAAAACCAGGGCTATATTGATATTCCCACACTCCACCAAATTCATGGTTCCATCTAACAATTCCAATTTCTGCACCTATATTAAAATATGGTATAAAATCACTTATTGGTCGACCAGTATTGGGATTTTGATCAACATCAATATAGATAAAAGTGATTCCAAGTAATTCACCAGGGTTATCCCATGATTCATAACTATCCCATTTAAATAACAGTTCTCCATTTTGTTCATCCATATATATATTTCTAAGATCAAATGGAGTTCCATTATTTTGGTCTGTGTGTATTAATTCCCAAGTATAATTATTATCTCTAGAAACTGTTGTATGATTTGTTTCTGAATGATTGTTATTACCTGAATCATTGGATAACTGTAACGCTTTTTCTCTCATACGCTGGCGCGTTTCACTATTAGTATAATCAAAATATCCATCGAATGGCAATCTTCTAGCTTGAGGATTTGCTTGGCTTACATATGGTCTTGGTTCACCTCGCTGGCTCCGTGCAATTACATCCAATTCGTAAGTAAGTTCACCTACTCCAGTATTACTTAAGGTAAAAGACTGGCCCAAACTATCACCTACATTTATAGCCGCTGATATCGAATCTGGAGCCGATAATACAGGTGGCTCCACCGCATCAACAATTACAGGAATAGTTATCGTTCCTTCATCGGAATCATCCGATACAATTGTTATGTTTGCGCTATATGAACCAACTCCATCATCAGTCATAAAAGATACTTCTATTGATGTAATTTCACCATAATCAAGAGTTGCAGAAGACTGTGATATTGTAAAAGCAGTATTATCTACTGTAATACTACTCACATTTAAAATATCTGTTCCATTATTCCCCATCCTTAATTCTTTAGAACCACCATAATTTCCTGTCCCAGAATAATTCACAAATAATTCACCAAAATCTAGAGTGTCTTCCTCTACCCATATATTGGGAGACCCTGTAACACTTAAATGTGCTGGGACTACTATTTGTGCATTGCTTGTGTCATTACTACTAATTGTAATATTGGCATAATAATCACCACTATACATTCCGCTTGCATCAAACATAACATCTACATCAAATGAAGAACCTGCGGCTACTGTCCCCGATTCTGAAGATAGATGAATTGCCCTAGGCTCTGTTACCCGTGTATAGGAAAATCCTCCACCACCATCGCCTACATTCCCTAACTGCCAGCTATGAAAATATACTTCATAATACACATCATCATCAATAAGGTGCATAAGTAAAGGAAGATTATTTGGTATAAAATTATCATTTAAGTTAGAGCCAATACTGTGACTCAAAACATCTGTGCCAAAAGTCTCAAAAACAACAGAACCAATATCATCAAATGATCCAGCTGCCCATTCCGTTCCCGCTGGATTATGAGGATGCCAATCCTGGGATTCATAAAATATATTGAATATCGCACCACCTTGTTCTCTAGTTATCCATATATCATCCGTAATTCTATCCTGGTTTACAGGTAAATGATGATCAACATTGTTTTCTTTAACAAAAGTAACAGAATCCATAGTAATCCAATCAATATCTATTTCCCAATTAAGGTTACTGTCACCACTATTAGTTAAGGTTAGTGTTTGAGTTATGGTTTCTCCTGTATTTAAATCAGCTGATAATGAATCCGGTGATACTGCAAGAGATGGAGTAACGGATGTACGGCTATATGAAAAACCTCCGCCGCCATTAGGCCCTCCAGAATATGATGTAAACGTCACATCAAAATAGAGCCCCTCATCTGGTAAATACAGTGATACTGTATCATTTATAATTGAAGATGGCGAACCACCATGCATTGCAACAAAATTGGCATAACTCTCAGGACTCGCTGTTGAAGAAGTTGAATTAGACCAAAGAGTTCCAACTGGGGATCCAGAGCTCCCAGAATATCCACTCTCTACAGCAATATTAAAAATGCTCTGATTATGTTTCCGTGTAATCCAAACATTATCAGTTATACGGTCTTGATTTTCTTCAATAGTCCAATCAGCTGAATCAGCTTTCGTAAATACAACTGTTTCAGCTAAAATTCCATTGAATACAAATACAAAAATAAAAAAAAGATTAAGAATTAAATTTTTTTGTTTTCCTAGTATCATAAATCGTCTCCTAACTTTTTATGTGTTAATTTTAATCTAAATAAGATTCAATTTTCAATTGTAATGGATGCAACACCATTCGTAGCCTCCCAAAAATTATAAAGACTTGTACCATCATCTTCTTTCTTAGAAAACCATTCTGCAGTAGCATCTACTTTACTCCATTCATCATCTGATAATGGTTCATCTGTTATCACAACTACTAATAACTTAAAATCTTTTTGTGAATTATCTACGGAAGGCTCTCTATCTCCTAAAAGATCAATTAAAGATTCAGGGGTATAAGTTGTTTTAGATGCAGTAAAATCAAAAGTTGACGTGTTAATTGCTAGCGATGTTATATCTGTAAACATATCAAAGTTTGAAACAGAGGATACCGGTATCATACCCATCAAGTATAATTCTAATTCATTATATGGGATTCCATTACCACCATTTGCAAATGGACCAAATTCATCAACCGTATAAGAATTGTTTCCATTTTCTACTAACGTGCTTTGCTCAAAACCACCTAGTTGTCCTTTGGTACTCCCTCCTGTGAATCCCCAATGACTTCCATATGGATATGATGTTAGATTTGATCCTGGAGCGTCTACAGAATGTGTCGGTAGAGCAAAATTTGCCCATTGATGCGCTATTTCATGGAGTGCGGGTCCATACTTAATATACTCCAGCCCAGTAAGTTGCATCACAGCTTTTAATTTACCGGAAGAACCATAATCAGAACTATAATCATAAATACTTTTACCTATACCTTCCACATTATTTGAAACACCAATTAACCTACCATAATAATATAGACTTGAGGGTATTGAAGGCTCATTTAATACAAAAAAAATAAAATCATATGTATCTGAAAACTTCTTATATACATCCTGGACAAGTGGTAGCCTGATGTTGCTATCTGAAAACCCATCATTATTTACCCAGTTATTATATTCACTTTCAGACATAAGTAATGATGAAACTCTATTATTTGAGTGTAATTCATATCTATATAGCGTATCCTGATCTTCATTTGATAGCTTATCATCCTCACAAGAAATCCACATAAGTAATGGAAATAAGATTATTACTCTCAAAAAATGTTTCATATGACTAATATTACACCACCAATTTTTAAATGTCTACAAACAAACTAGCCAGTATCAAATTCAAAGAAAATTAAAATTTTCTATAATTAAACATAAAATTATGAATTTAAGTTTAAGCAAAATAATTAAGTGATTATCGAATATTGATATTTCACATTATTAACGTTTAATGGAAGGAGTAGTTATATGATTAATGAATGGGATCTTACTCAAACAAATCAAGATAGATTATTAAAAAAACCTCCAACTGTTGCTGTGTTAGGTGCTAGTGCGATTGAGGCGCACAATTATCACCTTCCAGAAGGCCAGGATTTTTTACATACGGATGCAATAGTAAAAAAGGTTACCCAAATGGCCTGGGAGAAAACAAGATCGGTTATTTGTTTACCAACATTACCTTATGGAGTCGATTGTAATTTAATGGAGTTTCCACTTTCAATTCATGTGAGGCAATCAACCCTAGATCTGATGATTACTGAAATAGTATCATCACTAAAACACCACGGTATAAATAAAATACTATTAATAAATGGTCATGGCGGTAATGATTTTTCTCCTTTAATACGACAAATACAATCAGACTTAGATGTCCATATGTTCTGGAGCAATATATATGAAGTTGGGAAGGATGAGCATGATAATATATTTGATAACATCGATGATCATGCTGGTGAGCTAGAAACTTCAATGGCTCTTGCGCTCTTTCCAGATTTAGTTGAATTAGAGAAAGCAAACAATGGAGATTATAGAAAGTTTAGGTTCGATGCTTTGGAAAAAGGATGGATAAAAACCAGTAGAAACTTTTCCAAATTAAATGATCATTGCTGTAATGCTGATCCAAGACTTGCAACAGCAAAAAAAGGGAAAGAATATCTTGAATTGATATATAGTAGAATAAGTGATTTTCTTATTGAATTAGCTGAGGCTAAGATTGATAAGCACTTTCCTCACCAATCTAAAATAGAATCTTAATTATCCACCTTATATTTGTGATATTACATATTAATAATTCTAAATTTTTCGTAGGGAATTTTCACAAGTGTCGTAAAAAACTTTAAATTTTATATTAGGATATTTATAAATAAGTTCGCCGCGTGAAAAATATTCTAAAAGTTTTATTAGCTTCTGGGTTATCACTTCTCTTATTATCCAGTGCGCTTCATATTGATTTACATAATCACAATGCAATAGATGGCTACAGTTTTTGTGCAGTTAATTGTGATGATGAAGGTCATCATTTTTCCATTCATCAGTGTGAACAATGTATTGTTAAACAAGCTAAAGTAATTAGAAAAGAATGTTTTGAAATATCTTATCCAAATCATGAACAGTTTTATGTCATTACTAATAATAGTTTAAATAAAACTGTTATTTATCACGCCTTATATAGCCGCCCTCCTCCTCAAAATACATAATTAAATATTAAATAAATCACACTACTAGAATGGTAGTGAAAAATTAATTTATTAAAATAATTGAGGAGCATAATTATGCAATTTCTATTTATACGTGCTATGAAAGCACATTTAGTTTTTATGTTGGTTGGAATGTTTTTAATCACAACATCTTGTGAAGATGATGATCACGATCATGATCATGATGAAGACCATACAGATGCAGATGGTTTCATCTTAGAAAATGAAGATGGTACTGAAATGTACAGAGAGTTTGAAGGTGCTATGACAGGATCTCTAACATTAGGTGTTGGAGATACGCTTGAACTTTCAGTGCATTTTCTTGATCATGAAGGAAATGAAATTGAACATGAAGAAGAAGGTGAAGAAGACCATGAAGATGGACTAGCGGTCTCAGAGAATGATGCCAATATCGCAGTTGTGGAAGTCGAAGATCATGAAGAAGGCGGAGAAGAACACCATGAAATGGCAATTCATGTCATTGGGGTAAGTTCTGGTTCAACTAGTTTCAAATTACAACTAATGCATGAAGGGCATGCAGATTACACTTCGACTAATAACGTTCCAATTACCGTCAATTAAAATCATACAGTACTGTACCATCTTGAGTCTTTTATGGGCTCAGGATGGTTACATTACTGGAGTTATTGTATCTGAAGATCAGACACCAATACATGGTGCTAATATATTTTCTGAAACACTTGATATAGGTACAATATCTCAAGTTGATGGTCGATTTACTTTAAGCAAAGTATCACAAAATAAACTTTCCTTAACAATTTCCATGATTGGATTCAAGGAAGTTAAAAATACGATAATAATGGATGGGCTGAGTTATGATCTTGGTAAAGTTATTATGGTAAAAGATACGATAAAATTAAATCAAATAGATGTTGAAGCTCACCATGAACTTCGACCACATAATTTTGCATCTAATGTTGAATTTTATGGAAAAGAATACCATGAGAATTTGAAGTCAACTCTTGCCACAACTCTTGAAAAACAAACAGGTTTATCTATTCAATCCATGGGGCAAGCTACTGCGAAACCAGTTTTACGAGGTTACTCAGGAGATAGATTTTTATTAACAGAAAACGGGGTAACTATTGGGGACCTTTCAAATACATCTATTGATCACGCCATTAGTGTTGATATGGCTTCATTCAATAACGTCAGAATTATCCGTGGTCCAGAATCTTTACTATTTGGATCCAATACCATTGGAGGTGTCATTGATGTCTCCAGACAATCCAACCTAGATTTACGATTTAAGAAACTAAGCTTCCTATCATTGGTTGGTACGGAATCATCTAATAATGGTGCATTTGGAAATTTTACACTTTATCTCCCAATTAATGAACAACATCAATTAAGACTTTCACTGTTAGAACGTTATTCAGATAATCAAAACTCTCCAGTTGGAGTATTAGATAATACTGATCTATCTAATAATGAATTGGCTGTTAGTTATTCTTATTTTGGAAAATCTCAACGCTCAACGCTTTCTTACGAGCAAACTAAAATGGATTATGGTATCCCAGGAAGTCCAGAGGGACATATTGATGGAGTAGATATTAAAATGAGCAAAAGTTCTCAAAAGTTTAACTATCATAAAGACATATCTTTATTGAATTTTCTAACATTTGACCTAGATCAACGTTTTATTAATTACAACCATTCTGAATTTGTTAAAGATGCAGCTTCCCCATCAGTTTCAATGGGTCAAAAGATCTTTTCATTACAAGGAAAATTTACTGGTAAGCAATTAACTGTCGGCTCTTTATTTCAATATCGTGACTTTAAAGCAGGAGGATTCTATTGGACTCCAGATACAGAAGAAATAAGAATGTCTCTATTTGGGCTTTTTCAAAAAAATATTAAAGATCTAATTTTACAAATTTCCTCAAGAGTTGAATATTTATCAGTTATTCCAGAAACCTCATTTCTCTTCTTATCAAACTTAAATGATACTGAGGTCATTAATAGAGAATTTACCATTCTTTCTGGAGCAGTAGGATTATTTAGATCTTGGAATAATTGGGATCTTTCATTTGTAACAATGATTACAGGTAGAACTCCAGATCTTGATGAACTATACTCAGATGGACCACATTTGGGGACTTACTCATATGAGATTGGACAACCTAATCTAGATCTAGAAAGAACAATTAATTTTGAAGCGTCGTTGGAACATAAAACTCCAAAGAGTCAAATGAGATTTACAGGCTATCAAAACTTTAGCCCTAATTTCCACATTAGTACCGCATTAGGAACTGGCTATGAACCTGGTGCCGATTGGATTGAATGGGGTAGCGGATCAAGCGGTTGGCTATATAAATATCAAATGAAAGGATTAAGAGCGCAAATTTATGGATTTGAATCTGATTTAAGATATCAATTAAACAATTTAATTTATTTTGGCGGCAGTATTTCAGTTACAAGAGGTGATAACTTATCACAGAATAGAGCTTTGGAATACATGCCTCCAGATAAGGTTCAATTTTCAACAGAATTTGATCTTAATCCATTATCTGTATCATTAAACCTTAAAAAAGTATTTCCGCAAACAAGGCTAGGTGAATTTGAAACAAAAACAGATGGATTTTTCATTATGAATTTAAATGGAAGTTACACCATCCAATCATCGAAGATCTCTCACAAATTTATATTTCAATTAGATAATATTTTTAATGAGGTATATTATAATCACCTTTCAAGAATAAAAACCATCATGCCTGAAAAAGGTCGTAGTGTAAATATCCAATATCGTTTAGTATTTTAAAGATATACTATAAATAGATTTAAAACTCCACGAATGTGGGTATTGATGTAATTCTGGGTTTTTTATTCACACTCACCTTCAGTCCATTCTGTGACACCTGCCTTTTCTGCATTACAATCATTGTCATAAGTCAATCCATTACAACCACAAACTGGTTGATATTCTTCAGTGCAAATGCTGGCATCTGATATCTTTGATTCATCTATACATCCATCATCATCCTCACATCCCAAAATGGCCAACCCAATGAATAGTAGTAGAAATTGTTTCATAATTCAAATATTAAACATCAGTTAAAGTTTGATCGAAGTTTTCACAAAATGACTTACTATATTATTTTACTTTAGATGATATAATAAAGAAAGTGATAATGTAGTGTTTTTTGTTTTAGCATCTTCTACTATGTCCGATAAAGCCTTAAAATAAGAAGCTCGTATTCCAATTTTTTCATTTATCATATAATCTCCTCCAAGAAACAATCCATATTCTAGATCCATATCGTCTGCATCAATGTCTTCTGTCTCAATAGAAGTACCATCAAGAAAACCTGAACCTGATATTACATGTTTAACTTTTGTTTCTCCACCGATTCCATTACCTAACTGTATCCCGCCAAAAACAGTTATTATTTCTTGGATGTCATATGAATAGATAGCGTGAAGCGTTAAATAATTCAAAGTTTGTTCACCATCCGCAGATACGGTAACACCCATGTCACTTACTTCTTGATTCAACTTAACGCCTCTTTGATTAAGTCCAACGCCAAACCTTGCAATACCAAATGACATTTCAACATAAAGATTGTACCCATTCACATCATTGATCCCTAAACCTTCAGCATCTTCTTCAATAGTCTGTTTCGACTGATTCAATCCTCCCATAATTTTTAAGTCGCTTTGTGCAAAAATAGCAGAGAAAAATACGATATTTAGTAGGATAGTTTTCATTGTATCATCCTTGGTTAGTATTTTTTACAAAAGTCTGACACTCGGTCAAGGCCATTTCTGACATATTCTTCAGGTGTCCCATAACCAAACCTAACAAATCCTTCCATTCCATGCCATTTACCTGCTGTTAATAATACACTAAAATTATCTCTTAACTTGAAAACAAATTCTTCTGAACTTATGGGAATATTTAATTTAGCAAAAGTGATAGCTGCAGCTTTAGGCCGATTAATTGTTAAAGCTGGAACATGGTCAGCCCAGTCACACAGCATATTAAGATTATGATTTAAATGGTCTTTGGTCCTATCTAATATCTTTCTTCTACGATCATATTCCAGAATTTTAGAGGCCACCCAATCACTCAAATATGCCACATTAATAACAGTAAAATCATGAAAAGACCAAGCACGATTAATATACGCCTCAGATCCAACAGTCCACCCGAGCCGAAGCCCTGGTAAACTATATGCCTTTGATAGACCTGCATTTACTATTGTTTTATCTGTTGCTCCTGCAAATGATCTGCACTCAACCCCATCCAACTCTGCACCACGATATACTTCATCGGAAAGAATCCAACAACCCGTTTCATGCGCAACTTCAATGACTCCATCCATGACCTCAGGATTCATCAAGGCTCCTGTTGGATTATTGGGATTACAAACGACAATCATTTTTGTTTTGGGTGTCACCATAGATTTAAGTTCATCAAGATCCCACTGCCAACCAAGCTCCTGATGCAAAGGAAGGCTTTTTACAATAATTCCAAAACTACGGGCCAAATGGTAGATCTGGAGGTAATTGGGAACCATATAAATAATTTCATCCCCCGATTCAAGTTGGGTCATGATAGAAAGAAAGTTGGCTTCAGCAGATCCAGAGGTAATCAAAACATTTCCAATGGAAAAAGTATCACCATACATATCCGCAACCCTTTGTCTTAACTCCGGGGTACCATTAGTATATCCATAGTATAAATTTTTATTTAATAACTCCCTTTGTTCATCATCAGTCAGGATCTCGCTCAATTTTAATGGGTGAACGCCACTTTCAGATAAATTATAATCCACTTCATTTTCAAAAAGAGATTGGTTTCTCTCTAAATCAAATAATTCAAATTTCATGATTCATTCTCCATAAAAGATTCATATACTGCTGTGGCAATTTGGATATCCTGAACTGCCACACCTGTAAGATCAGCCACCGTTATTTGGTCTTGTGCAGTTCGCCCTGGATGTTGGCCGTTCAATACGATCCCTAATTCAACAATATTCTTTTTTGTCAACTTTCCATCTCTTAATGCGTGAGATATCTCTCCCCTCTTTATACATTGAGAAATACTATCAGCTATCACACAATCTGCCTTTTCCATAATATTTGGGTCCAACTCTTGTTTTGCCGATGTGTCTGATCCCATTGCAGTAATGTGCGTTCCTGGCTGAATATCATCAGCAAATAATATAGGTTCAGTGGCAGCAGTAGTTGTAATAATAAGGTTACAATTATCTGTTACATGCTTTGGTGAATCACATATTTTTACCTTAAATCCCAAATTCATCATGTAAGAACTATACTCCTCTGATTTTTCTGTTTTTCTGCCCCACACCATTACTTTCCTGCATGTCGTAATATTTTTTAAATACTCAACCTGCATTCTAGCCTGCAATCCAGTACCAATCACACCAATACAATGGATCTCATTTGCAAATTGTTGAGCGCAAATCGCTCCTGCTACTGCAGTCCGCACATCCGTGAGGTAAGAGTCATCAGAGAGTAATGCTACATTTTTCCCTGTATTCTGATCAAATAGAAGCATGAGACCAGAACCATTAGAGAAGCCCAACTTTTCATTCTCATAAAACCCTGATGCAATTTTAACGACATAAAATTTATCACCAGTAATATATCCATATTTGATATGAACATCTCCAGGAGGATTTTTAAAAGAGAGTTCACCAACAGGAGGAACAACAGATTTCCCTTCAGAGTAAGCAATAAATCCTTTTCTGATTATTGGGTAAAGATCTAGATTTTCTGTAAGATGCTTAATCTCAGGTTTAAGAATTATTTTCATTTAAGCAATATTACAAAGTAGTAGTCTTAAATGTCTAGAAACAAAAAACCCCTGCTTTAAGTGATTGTTTAATTATTTGGTTTCTCAAATAAAAAAGAAATCAATCTGGGCAAATCAGTTTCATCATCATACCAATCCTTTTTCTCTAATAAAATAAATCCTGCTTTCTCAGCGCTTTGGATATAATCTAGTTCTGAATGTTGAAACACATCCAATACTACTTCCGTTCCCTTTTCTTTAAACCGCGCCTTACTTTGTGCCAATTGTTTTTTAGGATGAAGTTCACACACAAAACATTTTCCAGCTTTCGTTAATTTCATTTTTGCTGAATTAAAAATATGATTCAGATTTTCGATGTGCTCTAATGTCAGATTAATTGTTGCCAAATCAAATGTATTATTATCAACTGGCCACTTCTCATTAAGGTTTGCATTGATAAAAGTGACATTTTCAGATGTAATCTTGTGTCGTGCTACATTAAGCATACCTTCAGAAAAATCCAACCCAACCAATTTCTCTGCTTTAGTAATAAGCCATTCTGTATTCTTTCCTGAACCACAGCCTAATTCTAAGACATTAGAAAAGTTTATATTGAATAATGATTCTTTGGTAGCCAATTTATCCAGGTCTCGAGTTGGATTAATGTTATGATCATAACTCAGCGCCCAATTATCATAATCATTTATAATTCTATTCATTCTAGAAACAAAGCTTATTGATTATTGTTACTAACAAATCCATCCCATTTTTTCATATAATTTATAAAAACATCGCTTAGGCCTACTTCTCTGAGGTGATTCGCTGTAAAAGGACCTCGGGGCGGATTATAGTTTTTCTGAGAAAGTTTTTTAGCCCAATCAGGATAAGGAATTCCAACTCTTGCTACTCCGATGAGATCTGCACCTTGATTCATTAATTCCTGAGCATCTGATTGAGACCAAACGTTTCCTGTGCTAATTATAGGGGGCAAATCATCAAAACTATGGGTAAACCACTCAGTCAATCTTCTAGGATTATCCGGATACTCTTTTGAGTTAGCAAACACATCCCAGCAGGAAAGGTGTAGAAAATCTACTCCTTCATCCCTAAGAAAACCTGCAAGGTTAATACTATCATTCAGATTTATTCCCAGTTTTTCAATCTCAGGAGAGATTCGAACACCAACAATAAAGGAATCTGGCACATTTTCTTTTATAGAACGGTATATCTCGATTAAAAATCTAGACCTGTTTTTTAAATCGCCACCCCATTCATCTTTGCGCGTATTCGTCTTTGTTCCCAAAAACTGTGATATCAGATACCCATGGGCTCCATGTAGCTCTATGCCTTTAAATCCTGCTTTCATACAACGAACAGCTGCTGTAGTAAAATCTTTAATAATTCTTTTTATATCTTTTCCAGATGCAGCGCGAGTATATCCGCTGTTTGATTCATCGCAAGGGATCTTACTTGCTGATATAGGTTTTTTTGCTGTCAAATATTGAGGCGCGCGCATCCCGCCATGAAATAATTGTGCAAAACTCAAGCTTCCATAAGAATGAATTGAGTCTGTAAGTTTTGTTAAATTATCAATGTGCATATCATCAAAAAGGCCAAGCTCTCCATTCCATCCCTGGCCATCTTTGGAAATATGAGCTGCTGCAGTTGTAATAATTCCAAAACCACCCTTGGCACGGCGAGTCAACCACTTCATCTCTGAGTCAGAAAGAGTACCATCAGAATGACTTTGTTTATTTGTCATTGCAGCAAGCACAGCTCGATTACGTATCTTGTGCCCCGTACGATTAAAAATAAATAAATCGGAAGGACCCGGGCGTTTGTTCTGTACCATCGTTAAATCTACTCATCACCTCACAAACAAAAAAGTGTATCCACTTGCTGTAGCGTTGCCCATAATCTTATATATTTGACTAAGTGGAAAGGGGTGTTGAATAGTTTGATTAGTTCATTAAAAGAGAAAGCCCCTGACGTTAATCAAGGGCTTTCTAAGGGTGGGCGCTATAAGACTCGAACTTATGACTTCCGCCTTGTAAGGGCGGCGCTCTGACCAACTGAGCTAAGCGCCCAAAAACCGGGCGAAATTAAGACACTTTTTTTACTTTTGAGTTAGTTTTTCTT
>JAZAOA010000124.1:0-3651 GCA_036228285.1 Fidelibacterota bacterium | reverse complement strand
AATCTTTTGCATCTAATAATCCTTTAACTTCAAAGGGCCTTCTATTTTCTAAATTACCTAACCTAATTCGGTGTATTCCAACCCCTTGCTTTTGACCGATAAAGTAAATTTTTGTTCTATTTATGATATGTTTGTTAATTCTAAAGATTATTATTTATGGTCTCAGCAATAAGCTCTGAAGAGGAAAATGATCCCGTATAAATCATTTTCTTAATATATGCTTTTTGCTCTTTACTATATTTATTTTCTTTTAAAGAAGTTTTTACTGATGAATCCAATTCAGTTAAGTTGTTGATCACCTTTCCACAATTCCAAAATTTATAATTCGTATCATTTTTCCATTCAATGTCGTGAGAGTTTATAAAAATACATGATTTGTTTCTTTTGAATATAAAATCTGTTATCATACTACTAACATCGCCAATATAAACATCTGCAACATTTAAATACGATCCATCCACATTATTTTTGCTATAAAAATCTACAATTATGTTATCTGATCTAACCGTATATATATCAATGTCTATTCTATTTCGTGAACTATAATTCTTAATTAAAGGGTGAGGAGCAAATATCAAATTGTATTGCTTATTATTAAGAAAGTATTGAATTATATCCTTACTCCATTTTTCATAGGAAGATAAACTTAAATCCCAATGGGGGTTATAGTAAAATATTGGATTGTCATTGTTAAAAAATGATTCTTTATCGTTATTCATCTTATCTTGCCATTCAATTTTTGGATGTCCAACAACATTCAATTTATTCTTATTAATTCCAGATTCAGTATGCAAACGATTATAGTGATATTCCCCTGGAACAAAAATAAAGTCATATTCATTTATTGAATCTTCAAAACCATATGACCTTGTTCCTATACCATGATATAGATAAAAAAGTTTTAGATTAGAATTCTTTTTTTCCATCAAGAATTTTGGTGTTTCATGAGAAGTAGAAATTATTGCTCTCGCATTTTTAATAGATTTATCAATAAATCTCCATTGAGAAATGGGAGGAGGTACGATCTTATTTTTATAATTCTTGATATAATACCTTAATGGCTTAGGTAACTTAATTATTTTACATTTTGGATTTCCAATTTTGGTTAAAGTTTGTTTTATTATTTTTGTGTTCTCATCGTTTCCAGATATGAGAACTGTTTGATATTCACTATAATTTTGAGCAAAGCTCAAAGCAGGTAATATTAGATGATGTGTGTGATGTGGTCCGTTAATAAAAAGAAATACAACTGAATTATTCTCTATTTTTATTTTCGGACGAAACATAAATAAAGTATTATTATTTTGTTGCTAGCAAACTGAATACTGTTTCCTCTAGTTCGGAGAAAAAGAAATCTAAATCCTTTTGATTAAGTTTAAAATTTGATGTTATAAGCCTAAAACAAGTTGTGTCTTTAATCGATGCATAATTAACCATAATTTTTCCATTTGCCAATATTTCTTCTCGAACTTGAATATTAAAATTATTCCAATCGGAAGGTTGTATAGCTTCTGGTTGAATTTGAAAACATATATTTAACGATTCAACAGGGGTGATTAATTTTAATAATTTTGATGCTTCAATCTTGTTTCTAGCATATTGAGCCATGTCAAAGATATGATCAATATTTTTTTCAAAACCTTTGTCTCCAAGATATTTCCAGCTAAGCCAAAGTTTTACTGCATCTGTTCTTCGACCACATTGTAATGAATGTTCACCAAGATTAATATTATTATCGATATCATCATGAAATAAATAATCTGTACCATGTACCGAATTTATCTTTTGTAATATAGAAGAATCTTTAAACAAAGCAGCAGTACACATTAATGGCATTCCCATCATTTTATGAGCGCACCAAGTAAGAGAATTAGATCTATCAACGCCATTCAATAAATGATTGTGTTTTGATGAGATAATTACTGATCCACCCCAAGAAGCATCAACATGAAACCAAAGATTAAACTTGTCACAAATGTCAGCTATTTTGCTTAACGGATCAAAGGTTCCTCGGACGGTTGTGCCTGCAGTAGCACCAACAAAAATAGGTTGTTTTCCTTCATCTATAGAAACTTGAATAGCCTTTTCTAATTCTATTGGGTCCATATGCCCATTAAGATCACAAGAAACTTTAACAATTTGTTTTGTACCAATACCAAGCTGATGTGCAGCTTTAAGGAATGAATAATGTGATTCTTCAGAAACAAATCCAGTTAATGCTTTGCTTCCGAAGACGCCATTTTCTTTAAGTGTTGGATCAAAATGATAGATCGCTGCAAGCATGCCTAATAGATTCCCATTGCTTCCGCCAGTTACAAAGGTTCCGAATCCATTTTGATATCCAATTAATGAACACATTTTATTAATTAGTTCTTTTTCCATCAATGTGGCCACTGGACTCATTTCAAAAGTATACATCGAGCTATTTGTTAAAGCTGTCAACACTTCGCCCAAGTAGCCTGTGGCAGAGAAGCCAGAAAAAAGTTGATTATAAAAATTTGTACTTCCTGTTTTAACAGCTACAGATAAATATTTTTCAATAATTTCCTTAATACCATCAAAATCAGTGGTTTGATCTAAGCTAATATTGAATTCTTTCTTAATATATTCTGGAGAAACCGGATGCTTTGTAAGTCCTATATTTTTATCCTGATCCTCAAGGTAATCAATGATTTGATCATGAACATTCTTAATTAATTCTGTTTGATTCATAACTATTTAGAATTTTGTCATTAGATGATTTATTAAAAAAATTAGATTAAAAAAAGATTTTGTAATAAATCGGTGTTGGTAACCAGCGAGTTAATTTAATAATCATTTTAACTTGCCAAGGTAAAATAAATGTTTTTTTCCCTTTATCAATTGCTTTAACCATTTTTTTTGCTGCGTCCTCTGTTTGAAGAAGAAATGGCATAGGAAATTTATTTACATCAGTCATTTCACTTACTATAAACCCTGGACATATTGAAGTTAACTGTATATTGTATTTTTTGAGAGCCATACGCCAACTATCTGCTATCATTCTTACAGCCGCTTTTGATGAAGAGTATCCTCCATGGTATGCAATTGGCCTAAAACTTGCTATTGAACTAATAATTACAATTTTTCCTGATTTTTCCTCTTTCATTTTTGGGATAAATGGTATGATTGAATTCGTAACACCAATTACATTTGTAGAAAAAACTTTGTTAATTCGAGTTGGATCGCCAGAACTAATTTTATCTGAATAGGCAACACCTGCATTTGCGATAACGATATCAATTCCTTGTGCGTCTTTCAAAAATTGATCAATAACTTTGGTTGATTCATCTGCGTTTGTAACATCAAGTGTATATACGAACACTTCCTTTGCACCAACATCTTTACACGTATTGGCAACCGTATTTAATTTTTCAGTTCTTCTTGCAGATAATCCTAAGATAGCTCCTCGTTTTGCATATTCAATTGCAAGGGCTTCTCCAATCCCACTGCTTGCACCAGTAATAAATATTTTTTCATTCATAATATTTACAAATATTTCCTTATAGTTGTTCTTCTAAATTTATCTAATTCATCATATTCGTCAAAATTCTTCATTGTTAACCGAACTAAAATAATTCCTTTTCTTGAAGAAGCATAAGCAATAGGTAAATCATGTTTTAATGTTTGATT
>JAZAOA010000123.1:0-7776 GCA_036228285.1 Fidelibacterota bacterium | reverse complement strand
ATTCAGTACATGGTGACGAGGCAAGCGGGAGTGAAGCTGCGATGTTATTACTGTATCATTTAAGTGCTGGATCAAGTATTAGTATTAGAAATTATTTGAACAATATTGTATTAATTATTGATCCTATGTTAAATCCTGATGGTAGAGATCGTTTTGTAAATTGGGTAAATGGAAATCGAGGCCATGTACCAACCCTTGATTTAAATGATAGAGAGCATAATCAACCTTGGCCAAGAGGAAGAACAAACCATTATTTATTTGATTTAAACCGCGATTGGTTGCCGGCAACACAGCCAGAATCAAAAGCAAGACTTAATTTATACTATAAATGGCGCCCACAAATTGTTGTAGATTTTCATGAGATGGGAAGAAATAGAACCTATTTTTTTCAACCAGGTATTCCTAGCAGAAATAATCCAAATACACCTAAAAATGTATTTTATTTAACTAATCAACTTGCAGAGTATCATGCGGAATCTCTTAATAGTATTGGTTCATTATACTATTCAAAAGAGAGTTTTGATGATTTTTATTATGGTAAAGGTTCTACATTTCCAGATATCACCGGAGCTGTGGGTATTTTATTTGAACAAGCATCTTCTAGAGCATTAAAAACAACTACAACAAGCGGTGAATTAAACTATTCATTTACAATAAAAAACCATTTTTATGCATCTTTAGGAACATTAGAAGGTCTATGGAAAATGAAAGATAAATTTCTAACACACCAAAATAATTTCTATCGTGATGCATCAAAAGCATCTATTCAATTTTCAACAAAAGCATACTTAATTAACACTGAATACAAAAAAACTAACGTCAAATTATTGCTAGAAAATCTCTCACAGCACCAGATTAAATATTACTCGTTAAAAAAGTCTTATTCTGTAAATAACATAAAATTTGAACCAGGGAAATCTGTACTTATACCAGTAGATCAACCGCAATCCAGATTAATTAAGTCAATAATGGAAACGGTTACTGAATTTAATGATTCATTGTTTTATGATGTTTCCTCTTGGTCCCTACCATTATCTACTGGAGTTGAATATATTGAATTAAAACAAAATCCTAGTGCGATTATAGGTGAAGAGCTACCAAATGATTTTTTCACTACTGGGAAAAAAATAGGGGGAAGGGCAACATACGCATACATAATGGAATGGGGAGATTACTATGCCCCTAGAGCATTATATAAAATTTTGGATAAAGGAATTTCACCTTTTATGGCAAAAAAGCCATTTTCCATTACAATAAATGGGAAAAAAGAAAATTTTGAAAAGGGGTCAATTATTATTCCACTTGTTCAAAGAGATGATCAATTAAAAATATCGAAAGATGACGTTCATAATATCGTTCGGAAAATTGCAGTGGAAGAATTTGTCAATATTTATGCTGTAAACACTGGGTTATCAAATTATGGTCCTGATTTGGGTGGATTGCATGAAGTTATAAATACTCCAAAAGTAGCTCTTTTATCTGGTAAAGGTACAAATGCGTATAGTGTAGGTCAGGTTTGGCATCTTCTGAATGAAAAAATGCATATTCCTGTATCTTTAATTAGTTCAGAAAATATAAATAGAACTCTTTTAGATAATTATAATGTGTTAATTATGACTGATGGGAATTTCAGTCAAATTGATTCTAGCAATGTTAAATCAATCAAATCTTGGGTAAATAGAGGAGGTTCTTTTATATCAACTGGAACTGGATCAAAATGGGCAATAAAAAATAAAATTATTGCTGAAAATATTAAGGAAATAAAAAAAGATACACTAGATATTGCTTATGAAGATCTTCAAGCTAAAAAAGGTGCTCAACGTATCGGTGGATCAATTTTTCAAATTTATTTAGATAATACACATCCTATAGCGTATGGTTATAAAAACAGTATTCCTGTTTTTAGAAATAATGAAACATTTTATGAACTATCTACTGCTGATGCAGCAAATGTGGGACGCTACACTTCTACGCCTCTTATAAGTGGCTACATATCAAATAAAATGAATGATGAGATTAAAAATACAGCTTCAATAATTGCTCGTAAAGTTGGGAAAGGAAGTATAATTCTTTTTGCAGATAATCCACACTTTAGAGCCTTTTGGTATGGGACTGAAGGCCTCCTGCTAAATGCCATATTTTTTGGCAATGCATTTTAGTTTACTAATTTAATTTATAAAAAAGAATCTACTTTCCTGTATGCATCTATTACTGCTAGCTCTCCTAATTTTCCTGGCTTAGAGTTACCATGCTCCATTCCTAGAACTCCTTTGTATCCTTTTTCATATATGTGATTAAAAATATTTGTATAGTTTATTTCACCGGTTGTTGGTTCTTTTCTACCAGGGTTATCACCAATTTGGAAATATGCAATTTCCTTCCATGCTTTATCAATATTTGGGATAATATTTCCTTCTGAAATCTGTTGGTGATAAATATCAAATAGAATTTTACATGAAGGGCTATTAACAGCTCTGCAAATTTCATATGCCTGTGGAATCTCACGTAAGAATTGTCCTTTATGATTTGCCCACCAATTTAAAGGCTCTAATACCATAACTAAATCATGAGGCTCTAATACTTCACTTGCTCTTCTTAAAGCTTCAATAACGTTTGCAGTTTGATACGCATGTTCTTTTCCTAAATCTACGTATCCAGGTACAACTGTCATCCATTTAGCATTTACCCGTTTTGCAACGTTAATTGATTCTTTAATCTCTTTTACAAATTGATCCTGGTAATTTTTATCGCCACTAGTTAGGTTTGGAAAATCCCAATAAATTTTGTGTGCAACAAAAACGCCCATAGTCATTCCTAGTTTGTTCATAATTTTTGCAATACGTTTTTGATCCGCAATTGATCGATCTTTCATTCCATTATCTTCAAAAGATCGAAATCCCATATCATACATGAATTGAATTTGATCCACCAAGTCATCCCCGCTATGGTTACTAAACATCCCAAAGTGAGGTGCATAAAGAAGATTAAATGTTTTATTTTTTTTCATTGATTTAGGCATAGCATGAAGCATTCCACCAACAGTTGGTATAGTAGTTGCCAAAAGACTATTTTTAATAAATTTTCTTCTTTTCATAAGTCGATCCTTTCTAGTTTAAATAAATTTTGTTACTCCAGGAATAGGCACAGGGTATTTACCATTTTTATCTGGATAAACAGGGGCATTATCTTCAAACGAAGTCAGATTATATGGAACAATATCTAAATTCGATGATAAAGCCTCATCCCAAGTTATCTTCTGTCCAGAATAAGAGGCCATCCTACCTAAAATTGCTGAAAGAGTGCTATTGATTCCTCTTTCAAAATCTTTATATACATATTTTCCAGATTTGATTGCAGCAAAGAGCTCATTATGTTCTTGCTGGTAAGGATTAATATCATTTTCACCATCATGTAAATATAATTTTCTACCTCGATGAGATTGAATTAAACCGTAATTACCGCTATGTGTATGAACAGTGCCTTGGGATCCTTGAAACACTTCATCTACTCGATTCATGCATCCTGGCTGATGTCTACATTGGCTAGAAATTACCTGTCCATCGGGATACATAAATTCCACAAAATGATGATCAAAAATTTGTCCATGATCCTTTCCGTTTCTTATTTCTCTTCCTCCCATTCCTTGCGCAGCAATTGGCGTTGCACCAATGAACCAATTCGCTACATCTATATTATGAATATGTTGCTCTACTATATGATCTCCACATAACCAGTTAAAATAATACCAATTACGCATCTGATACTCTAATTCAGTTTGTTGCGGTTTACGCGGCCTTACCCAAACACCCGCTCCATTCCAATAAACTTGACCGGAAATAATTCTTCCAATAGATCTTTTTTCAATAAGTTTTTTTACATTACGATATGAACGTTGATAATGCCTTTGCAATCCAACAACTACATTCAATTTTTTCTCCGCTGCTAGTTTTCCTGCATTAATTACTTTTTTTATACCAACAATATCTGTTGCTACAGGCTTTTCCATGAAAACATGTTTGTTTTTTTTCACCGCATAAGAAAAATGTTGTGGCCGGAAACCTGGGGGGGTTGTTAAAATAACTACATCTGCTATATCTGTTGCTTTCTTATATGCATCAAATCCTATAAAAGTTGTTTCTTTAAGAACAGACAACTGATCAGAATCACCATATTTTTCTACCAATGCATTCATGCACGATTTTGTTTGATCTTCAAACACATCTGCAATGGCCACTAACCGAACATCAGGATCAGCAGCAATTGCTTGTATAGCTGCACCTGTACCTCTTCCCCCACATCCAATTAAGGATACTTTTATTTCTCCATCCCACGCATTATATTTTTTTGTAGATGCTGTTAGTTGATTAAATATGAACCCTGCAGCTGCTATTTTTGCTGAATTTCCTATAAATTTTCTCCGATTAATTATATGATTCTTTTGTTTTTTCATGGTTTAATATTCCTTTATAGATTTAATCCAATATTTTTCTAACTCATTTTTCTTTGGCATCAATTTAGGTCTAACAATTCTAAACCCTATATGTAGAGCATCTGTATGCCACCATAAACTTTTTGGAGACTGTGGATCTCTTCTTTTCCACATATCCTTTGAAAACCCTCTTGCTGCTGAACGCAATCGTGCAGGCCCATCTTTGTAAGAACCTCCACGAACAACTCTAGGATATAATTTCTGTGCAAAGTGTATAGGGTCAATTTGTGTGTCTATATAATCGGAGTAACCTTTTGGATTATAATAATCTAATACCCACTCTGCTGCATTGCCATGCATATCATATATTCCTAAAGCATTCGGTTCTTTTAAACCCCCTTTTTGTAATTTTCCTTCACTATTCTTTTTGTACCATCCATATCGTTTAATCGTACTACTTGCTGGGCCGAATGAATAGGCTTCTTGAGATCCTGCTCTACATGCATATTCCCATTCCGCTTCAGTAGGCAACCTATAATAATTACCTGTTGTTGCTGTTAGCCATTTGCAAAACTGTGATGCTGCATATTGAGTTATATTGATAACAGGATATCCTGGTTGATTATAATTTACATATGGCATAGTTGCTCCAGAAATCGCATCTATATCCATACCATATTTTTCATTATTAACTGATAAAGAGTCAATATTTCGAAGTAGAAATAGTTCATATAAATCCCAGGAAATTTCAAAGGAACTTATCCAATAATCGCTTACAATTACTTGATGAGCAGGACCTTCATCATCCCTCCGCCTTCTTTCAGAATCAGGACTTCCCATACTGAATTCCCCACCTAATACAGGGACCATTCGAATGTACTGATTTGTACCGTTTAATTTTTGATCATATTCTACAAATGTTAAATCATCTATTTGACAAAATAAGATGGAAACAAATGTCAGTATCAAAAATATTTTCAAATGAATAATTAAAACAACTTTGGAATAAGCAGACCTGTTTTCTTTTTATACTCTTCCCATTCAGGATATCGAGACATAGAGGCTTCTTTCTGCAATATATTAATCAAAAATACACCAATCCAAACCCAGGCCAAAATTGCCCATGGAATCCAATGTTGAACTATCATTGCATAAGATGCATATAGCATAATTTCACCAAGATAATTTGGGTGTCGAATATATTTAAACATACCTTCCGTAATAAGACCTTGATGATATTTTAAGGTATAATATTTCTGCGAATCTGCAACCATCATAATAACAACACCTAGTGTATGTATACTTATTGCAGCAGATAATAAAGCAAAGCTTGCTGTTTTTTGTTCAGGACCCAATACCCCAGATATTAAGAGATATGGAAATACCCAATAAAGTGCTAATACCAATAAAAATGCCATCATACCTCCACCAATAGTAACCTTCTTCTCCCATGCCCTGTCCGGGAATGCAATATGTTTTAAAATCCAACAAAACCCATACATTCCATGTAACGCTAAATACACATTTGCTGATATCGAAAAATTTTCATAATAGTTCATTAAGAAAAGAACATAAAAAAACGTTCCGGTTTTTTGAAAATTAATCACCCAGGCTAGTTTTAATATTTTCGGCCCTCCCAGAAACCGTTCAGTAATATAAGAAGTAAACCGTGCCCAATGAATCCACATTGGGGCTGTTGTCTGCTGATTGCTCATAATACCCTCCTTGCTTTAAAACTTAATAGTGGTAATTTATAAAGGGTATTTATTTTATTACAGATTTGATCTCATTAATATATTGTTCCTGTAAATTTTGCATACGTTCAATCCATCCTTCATAATCTGCAGCTTTAAATTGGATATATTCTCTTACTTGTTGATGAGGGGTAACAAGAAATTGATCATTTTGAATTGCTTCTAATGTATCATTTGCAACAACATCTGGCTCAATAATTCCATCAATCCCAGCAACACCAGCTCCTTGAGCAGTCATCGGTGTGCGTACAGCTTGAGGGCAAATACAAGATACTCCAATGCCAAGTTTTCCATAAGTGATCTTTAACCATTCAGCTAAACTAACAACTGCATGCTTCGTTACTGAATACGTAACAGATCCAAGTTGTGATAATAAACCAGCAGCGGAGGCCGTAAAAACCAAATGACCTGAACCACGATCTAACATTTTTGGAAGCACATGCCTTACACCATATATATGTGACATGAGGTTTGTATCAATCATTTTCTTCCACTGCTCATTGGAAAGTTTTAAAAAATCCTCATATCCTCCTACACCAACATTGGAACAAAATATATCAATATCATACTCACAAGAACTTATCATCTCTTTTACATCTTCTTCTTTCGTAACATCTACTGTAACCGCTGTAGCATTTATTTTTTCTGCAACATCGTTTAGTAAACCTGCATTGATATCCGCAACGATAATATTATTGGCATTGGCATTGTAAAATGCATTTGCAAAAGCTGCGCCAATTCCACTGGCAGCTCCTGTTATAACAACATTTGTATTTTTAATTTGAATTGTAGGCCTAAAATTTTATATCGATCTGGATGAGAAGATATAATTAATCTTCATCAATTCTTTTATTAGGCTGATAATCCATTGAATTTAATACAACGCTTTTAAAGCCCACATTAGAGCCGTGTTCACCAACAGATAATCTTTCTAAAGTTGGTTTGAATGGAAATCCTTTTGACCAAGTACGTGAATAACCTTTTTCCTTAGATATAAATGCTTCATCATGAACTTCTATACGATATTTATACTGAGGATCGTATCCAATTAGCGCGATTCTATCTTCTACTTTTGAATTATCATATTTAAAAGCACCTCGATGCTTACCAAGATCCACCTCCCATATTAAATATCCTTCTTCGTATAATTCCATTGTTATGGGTAATGGCCCGCCAGTAATCTCCGAACGATTGAAATCATCATCTTTAAATAAACATGATGTTATTTCAACAGAATACATTTGCTTACGCTGCAATAATTGATCGCAGGAAAAAAAGGAAAAGCAAATAATTAAGGTTAAGATCTTTCGCATTCTAAAATAAACTTTGCAGTTTCATCGCGACACTCATATCTCCAGATACTTGAATCTGTCCGCCCATAAAAGCTGTCATTGGGTTCAATTCACCTGATAGCATTAATTCAAAATCTTCAAGGCTCATAGCCACAGTACACTGTGTATCTGTATCATCAGTAGATACTTCATTGGAGTCGCCTGTTCCATCAATCACAATCTGTGATTCTCCAAAATTAAATTTTATACTTGCACCCATTGGGCTAGTGCTACCAGCCATCTCAGACACTTTTGTAATTAT
>JAZAOA010000122.1:0-13130 GCA_036228285.1 Fidelibacterota bacterium | reverse complement strand
TCAAATAACAATAGGTTAATTGGTGTAGAAATTGAAAATATAGTATATACAAATAAAGGCAAGCGATTACATGTTAACCCATCTGCAGATTATTCTGCATCTGATATGTTGATTGAATTAAATAATAATAAGAAAAATAATAATGAAGATTTTAATTATTCTATTGAGCCTGGTGGTCAAATTGAATGGTCATCATCTCCCTATTTATCATTACACGATATTCAACAAGAGTATAATAGACATATAGATATATTTAGAAAAATACTGATAGATAATAATTTATTTACATTGGATTATACAGTTGATCCAATCTATTCACCATCTTCAATTGAATTAATTGATAATATAAAATATCAATTAATGAATAATTTATTTGCAAAAACAGGAAGATATGGAAAATGGATGATGAGAAATACCGCTAGCGTTCAAGTTAATATAGATATCCTTACAAAACATGATGGAGAACAGATGGCGTTTATATCTGATTGCATTAGTCCATTTGTATCCTTATTGTTTTCTAATTCTCCATATATTAACTCAGAACCTGTTGGAGAAAATAACTTTAGACACAAAATATGGTCTCAAACTGATAGCGACAGGTGCGGTTATTTATACGAACATGGTATTCTTGCTTCTGATAACCTTATAGAAAAATTTTCAGATATTGTATTAAATGCGCCCGCAATCTTTTCTATGGATAACAAACACTCTATTAAAGAATTTAATGGACCTATAAAAAATTGGCTTTCATTATTATACGAA
This sequence comes from Fidelibacterota bacterium, assembly GCA_036228285.1. Lineage (GTDB taxonomy): Bacteria > Fidelibacterota > Marinisomatia > Marinisomatales > TCS55. The sequence goes on along the minus strand of JAZAOA010000122.1, from coordinate 12,368 downwards.
AATAATCAATTAGATAATCATATTCTTAATGCTGCAATTCATCAAATTTTCACTCATGTTCGATTTAAAGAAGGGATGTTAGAGCTTCGATGCGCTGATAGACCGCCTGCCGGTTATGAATTTGCGCCGGTTGCTTTTTGGGCAGGCATATTAACAGATAATAATATTAGAGATAAATTGATGGAAATATTTGTTTCATGGGATGATTTAGATAGGAAACTTGTGATTCGTAATGCTAGTAGTTTAAATCTAGAAAACTTTGGACCTCAAAATAAAAGTATGCTTGATTGGATCAATCTTTTTGCAGAATTAGCAATAGAAGGATTATCTAATCGAAGCCATAATCTTTCTATTAATAATGAATCAGATTTAATTTTGCCATATTTAGAGATCTTTTGGGAAAAAGGTATACCAGGAGTATATCGTCAAAATGAACCATTAAATGATAATAAGTTTTTGGAAGAATTTTTAAAAGAACATATATGAGTAAACCAGTTATAGGAATAAATCCTTATTATTATGAACATAATGGCGCAATGTGGAATGCCACAAAAGAAAACTATTACAAGTCAATATGGCGCGCAGGAGGGATTGCATTAACTCTTAACTATCCAAAAGATAATAATGCAATAAGTGAGGTTGCAGAAATTATTGATGCTTTACTTTTAGTTGGTGGCCCCGATATTCCTAATGATAGATATAATGGAGTCCATCCTGAGTTACTTGATTCAGATGTCATGTTAACCGAACGAGAATCTTTTGATAGGAATATTTTTACAGAGATGTTCAAATTAAATAAACCTATTTTAGCTATTTGTGTGGGCATGCAGCATATTAATGTGATCAGAGGTGGTAATTTATTTGAAGATTTGAACCATCAGTTAGAAGGTTCAATTAATCATGGAAAATTTAATGGAGCGTGGTCAAAGCACAGTGTCAAAATTGATGATAATTCTATCCTTAACAAAATTATTAAAAATGATAGGATTGAAGTAGCAAGCACTCACCATCAAGGGATAAAAGATCTTGGGCATGATTTAGTCCCAGTGGCTTGGTCTGATGATGGATTAATAGAAGCAATAGAAGATTCTAACTCACCAAATTCTTTTATAGCTATACAGTGGCATCCTGAATTAATGCCGCATAATATTAATCAAAAAAAACTATTTAATTGGTTGATTGGTGAAGCGAAAAAAAGATCTTAACAAATTAAGCCGCATCCACCTCTTTCAATAACTCCATTGCTGTGCTTCTATAACCTGTAGCTACGCTACCATATTTTATCATTTTTAAACATAGGTGTTATATTTATTTCAATCAAGATATTATCTTTACAATTTTATAAACTATTTTATATCATTGTGTGGAGTAATTAACTTCTTGATGAAATGTGCAAAGCTCTACCTCATTCAGTTATGTGTATAAGTAAAATAGAAAATTTCTTTATTCTATATAATGATAAATAAATCAATCAGTATTTTTAATACTACTATTGGTAAAAAACTATTAGTTGCCTCAACTGGCTTAATGGTCTGCTTATTCCTTGTTTTTCATCTAATTAACAATCTTATAATCTTTACAGGGCCAGAAAATTTCAATCAACTAGTTGCTGCATTAGAAAAGATAAAACCCTTAATACGAATTATGGAAATTTTATTGGTTATTATATTCTTTACACACATATATAATTCACTTTTATTAACAATAGAATCAAAAAGATCAAGAAACGACAGTTATATAAAATTATCAAGCAGTAGCAGCACCATTTATTCTAGAACAATGTTTTTTTCCGGTAGTATTTTATTCATATTCATTGTTACGCATTTATCAACAATATGGTTCAATTTTCAAAACATAGATGATCATGATAAGTATTATTATTTAGTTACGGAAAGTGTTTATGGCTTCGGAAATATATTTATTACAATATTATATCTATTATCAATGATTCTATTAGGGTTTCATTTGCGCCATGGTTTCCAATCAGCTTTCAAAACACTGGGAGTGCAAAATTCTAAATTTGATAAAATACTAAATGTTGTATCTATCTTTTTTTGGTTTATTATACCCTTAGGGTTCTTTAGTATAGCTTTCTGGTTTGGAATTTTAGATGGAGGAAAATTGTGATTTTAAATCCGCAAACTCCTGAGGGGGATCTAGCTAATAAATGGACAAGTTATAAATCTAGTTTGCCATTAGTAAGCCCAGCAAATAAGCAAAAATTAGATATCATTGTAATAGGAACTGGATTAGCAGGTGCATCTGCTGCAGCATCTTTAGCTGAAATGGGATATAATATTAAATCATTTTGTTTCCAAGATAGCCCAAGAAGAGCACACTCAATTGCTGCACAAGGCGGTATTAATGCTTCCAAAAATTATCAAAATGACGGAGATAGTACATTTAGATTATTTTATGATACAATCAAGGGTGGCGATTATCGTTCAAGAGAAGCAAATGTATATAGATTAGCTGAGGTAAGTGGAAATATTATCGATCAATGTGTAGCGCAGGGCGTTCCTTTTGCTAGAGAATATGGTGGAACCCTTGCAAACAGATCATTTGGTGGGGTACAAGTATCAAGAACATTTTATGCAAGAGGGCAAACAGGCCAACAATTATTGTTAGGGGCATATAGTGCATTAAGCAGACAAATTGCAAATGGGAAAGTTCAAATGTTTTCAAAGCATGAAATGCTTGATATAGTATTGGTTGATGGAGTTGCAAGAGGAATAATAGCTAGAAATCTCATTAATGGAAAGTTAGAAAGATATTCTGCAAATGCAGTTGTTCTTGCTACAGGAGGGTATGGCAATGTTTATTATTTATCAACTAATGCAATGGGAAGTAATGTAACAGCTATATGGAAGGCTTATAAAAAGGGGGCCTACTTTGCAAATCCATGTTTTACTCAAATACACCCAACCTGTATTCCTGTATCTGGAGAATATCAATCAAAACTAACATTAATGTCTGAATCATTAAGAAATGATGGAAGGATATGGGTGCCTAAATCAAAAGATGATAATCGTAGCCCAGATACTATCCCTGAAGATGAAAGGGATTATTATTTAGAAAGAAGATACCCTGCTTTTGGGAATCTTGTTCCTCGCGACATCGCATCTAGGGCCGCAAAAGAACGTTGTGATAATGGTTTTGGAGTTGGGAGCACCGGTCAAGCTGTTTATTTAGATTTTGAAGATGCAATTAAAAAGCATGGAAGAGAAATAATTAGCTCTAGATATGGAAATTTATTTGAAATGTATAATAAGATAACAGGTGATGACCCATACACAATGCCTATGAGAATATATCCTGCTGTTCATTATACAATGGGCGGTTTATGGGTTGATTATAACCTTATGACAACTATACCTGGATTATTTTCAATTGGTGAGTGCAATTTTTCAGACCATGGCGCAAATAGATTAGGGGCATCAGCGCTCATGCAGGGTTTAGCTGATGGATATTTTATTTTACCATATACTATTGGTACATATTTAGCAAATGAAATCAATAAATCAAAAATAGATATCTCACATGATGCTTTTGATCAATCTGAATCTAGAGTATTAGATACAATTAATTATTTTATATCAAATAATGGAAATTCATCAGTAGATGTTTTTCACCGGGAATTAGGAAAAATAATGTGGGAACACTGTGGAATGTCTAGAAACAAATCTGGATTAAATTCAGCAATTAATGAATTGAAAAGCTTAAAAGAATTATTTTGGAAAGACATAAAAGTTCCTGGGGAATCCAATACATTGAATTTAGAACTTGAAAAGGCTGGGCGCGTTGCAGATTTAATTGAGCTTGGAGAAATTATGGTGCGTGATGCGCTAAAAAGAGAAGAATCATGTGGTGCACATTTTCGTGAAGAGCACCAAACAAAAGAAGGGGAGGCGTTAAGAAATGATGGAGATTTTTCCAATATTTTTGCATGGGGATATAATGGTGAAAGTTCAGAGCCTCTATTAAATATAGAGGAGCTTGTTTTTGAAAATGTATCATTAAGCCAACGTAGTTATAAATAAATGAAAACGATAGATATTACATTAAAGATATGGAGACAACGGTCTTCTACAGATAGAGGAAAATTAGTTGATTATAAACTTTCTAACCTAAATGTTCATATGTCATTTCTTGAAATGCTTGATGTGCTTAATGAAAAATTAATTAATGATAATGAAGAGCCAATAGCTTTCGAGCATGATTGCAGAGAAGGAATTTGTGGAAGTTGTTCAATGATGATAAATGGCGAACCTCATGGTCCTTTAAAAGGTACTACAGTGTGTCAGTTGCACATGTTCCATTTTAATAATGGTGATATAATCATAGTAGAGCCATGGAGAGCCAATTCATTCCCAATAGTAAAAGATTTAGTTGTTGATCGAAGCGCCTTTGATCGTATCATACAATCGGGTGGTTATGTATCTGTCAATACCGGCAGTGCGCCTGATGGTAATGCAATCCCAATTTCTAGGGAAGATGCTGCAGAAGCTTTTGACTCTGCTGCATGTATTGGGTGTGGGGCTTGTGTGGCTATTTGTAAAAATAGTTCAGCAAGTTTATTTGTATCTGCAAAAATATCTCAATTGTCAGTATTGCCACAAGGGGCACCTGAAAAAAAAGAGCGTGTAATTAATATGGTAAATAAAATGGATGAAGAAGGTTTTGGGCATTGTACAAATACTGGGGCATGCGAAGCTCAATGCCCAAAAGACATTTCAATAAAAAATATTACACGTATGAATAGGGAATATCTAAAAGCGAAATTAAAACGATAGTTTTATTTTAATCTAAAATTAACTGGAATTGAAATCCAAACACCAACGGCGCGCTCTCTTTGTTTTGCTGGCCTAAAACGAGTTTTTTTAATTGCCGTAACTGCTGCTTCATCTAACCCAGTATTTGGAATTCCTTTTAAGATTAAAGTATCTTGAACCCGCCCCTTTTTATCAACAAAAACTTGGACCACAACTGTTCCTTCAATCCCTGCTTCTTGAGCAATTTCGGGATATACAGGTCTAATAGATGATAAAGGTTGTGGAGGATCATCATAAGGAATAAACTTTACTCGTGGGCCTTCAGGTGGAGGTGGCGGAGCATCCCAAGCTTCAAAACTATCTAAATCTGTTTCCTCGATTGTTAAATCATCTGCAATATCTTCATCCTCAGATTCAACTGGGACAGAAGGTCTAGCAGGCGGAGGTGGCTTTTCTATTTGTTGAGTTTGAGGTATATTTTCTATAATAATTTCTTGAAGCTCAACATCTTCAAGTTCGATTAACCCTAAGTATCTAGGATAAATTAAAAACGTTAATATTAGCAATATTATACTAAAAAGAGTGGCGAGCCTTATTACTAATGGGTACTTAAACTTTAATGATAATATTAGAGCTTGATTTGACATTTTGAGAATTAATCTACTGCAGTTTTTGATGAATAGTTTAACATAAGGGCATCTGCCTTACGAAGTTCAGTATGTATATCAGATACCAGCCCCATTCGAGCCGATTTATCTGCTTTAATTGATATAGTTAACTGTGGATCAGCAGCACGCTTTGAATACATTATATGTCTAATATTTTCGGATTGGACCAGTTTATCCTCTATAGATATTTGTCCCTGTTTTGATAGCCAAATATGAGCAGTGTGTCTTTTTGATTTTAGTTTTTGAATACGCTTTGCTTTAGGCAGCTCAACATCTAACCCAGAGTACTCCCTTAACACAGTGGTTACCATAAAAAATATTAGTAACATAAAAATAATATCTGGCATAGAAGCTGTTGGAATATCACTACTAATATTAACTTTTCTATTGAGCTTCATTATTCTGAATCTGCAATGGAAATTCTAGTTGCATTGGCACGCTTTAATTGATCAATTAAAGAAACATAGTCGCCATATTTTGTTTTTTCGTGAGCCTTAACTGATATAATCAATTTATCATTTTCAGCTAATCTTCTGCGTATTTCTTTATTAACATCTTTTAACGCAACAGGATCTCCACCAAGCAAAACATTTCCCTGCGAGTTAATTAAGCAATTCAAAATATTTGTTTTTTTGATCTCCAGTTCTTCTCCTTCGGCTGGCAATACAATCCCAAGACCTTTATCCATATCGATTGTAGTGGTAACTAAAAAGAAGATTAACAGAAGAAATGCTATATCTGCCATAGATGATGTTGGTATTTCACCACCTTTAAACCTGCGCTTCTTATTCATTTATAAAGATTTTATTTGACTTATTTTGATTCGTAAAGTCTATCTAATATTTTAGCTGAATACTCTTCCATTTCTAATATGAGCTTATCAATCATTGAAACAAAAAAGTTTTGAAATATTTGAATAATCATAGCTACAATTAATCCAAATGCTGTTGTTAATAGCGCCTGTGAAATACCGCCAGCAACTACGGCTGGTGAAATATCATTAGCAGCTGCAATAGCATCAAAGGCATTAACCATCCCTGCTACAGTTCCAGTAAAACCAAGCATGGGGGCTATAGTAATTACAGCATTTAGCCAAATCATATTTTTTTCTAAGAATGACATTTCTAATGATGCAGCATTAGAAATAGCTTTTTCAGCTTCTTCTAATCCTCTATCAATTCGTGATAGTCCAGCGCTAAATATTTGAGCTAAAGGCCCTTCAGTATTATCGCAAAGCTCTAAAGCGGCCTCTACACCATTATTATTTAAGGATTCTTCAACATCTTCAAAAAACTTAGCAGTATCCATTGATGATGAAAGAAGAGAATAAAATCTTTCACCCACAATCCCAAAACCTGCAAGAAGTAATATTAATATTGGCCACATGAAAGGACCACCATTAATAAAATATTCTACCATATTACTAAACCTCCATTAATATTATTTGATTCCATATTTTTTACTTTTATATATTGAAAATATATTCCAAAAAAATCAATAGTCGCGAATTTAAATGAATTTTTTTGTGTATCCATAAGCTTTTAAACAACTAATCAAATTTCATTATTTGCTAAAATTATTAAAATGTATAAAAATTATTAACTTATTAATCTAAAAAATCAATTTAATGATAAAAATTCTTCTGCTTGATCAAAGTGATTTAATGCTTCTAATATTTGATTATCTTGCATTAGCCTAATTCCCCATTGCATATCTTTTCCCCATTTAGCTCCTGCGATTTCAGATTTAATTAAATTTTTTATGTATGCTTCATCTATTTCAACTTCTGTTGTGTCAGAGTTGATTTCTAGTTTAATTAAATAGTTTAAAAAATCAGTATAGTCTTCATCATTAATATTCCATGTTTCTTTAAAATTTTCAAAAGCACCTAATGAATCACCAAATTCAGAAACAAATTTTGTACTCCAATTAAATATAGGCCTATTTTGATTACCAACAATTTTCTGAGTCTCTTTATTTAAATTCAATTCATATGGTATGTACTCATCAGGAGTGATCCCACCGCCTCCATACACGACCCTACCTGCTCTAGTTTTATATTTAGGTCGAAGCTCTTTTAATGAATCAATTAATGCTTCTCTATCTTTATTGTATAATTCTGAATAATACTCTCTTGTATTACCATCTTCAAAATGTCTTTGAATTAATCGACCGCTGGGTGTGTAATAACGGGCTATGGTTACCCTTATTGCAGAGCCATCGCGAAGACCTAGCTGTCTTTGGACAAGTCCTTTCCCAAAGCTTGTTTCACCTATGATTAACCCTCTATCTAAATCTTGAACAGCACCAGCAACAATTTCACTTGCACTTGCAGATCCTCTATTTAGTAAAATTATTAATGGAAAATCCGATCTACCTTTAGAGGGTTTTGACATAAAAACTTCATTGGTATTGTTATGTTTTCCAATAGTATATACAAGCGTATCTCTTGAAGTTATAAACATATTTGCTATTTCAGCAGCCTGCTCCAGGAACCCTCCACTATTATTTCTTAAATCTAATATCATCCGCTTCATGCCAAGATTATCTAATTTCTTTATTGCATTTTTCATTTCCTCTGATGATGTTGCAGTGAATCTTGTTAACCATATGTATCCAGTTTGATTATCCAGCATTAACGAAGCGCGAACACTATAAATAGGGATTACATCTCTAATTATCGTAACAGGAAAAGAATCTTGGCCTATTCTTGCAATTGTTAAATCAACACTTGTTCCTTTGGGGCCACGCAAAGTTTTCATTACTTCATTTTTAGTTATTCCGTAAGCATCTTCCCCATCTATTTCAATTATTTTATCACCAGGATGAAGTCCGGCTCTTTCTGAGGGGCTATCAGCAACTGGCGCAATTACCGTTATATAACCATCTAATATATCAAACTCTATCCCAATTCCCTGAAATTTTCCACGAAAAATTTCATCGATTTCCTCTTGTTTTTTTGGTGGTATATAGACTGAATGTGGATCAAGTTTTTCCATAAAACCATGAAAGGCGCCATCCCATATTTTTTCTAAATCAACTTCATCGTAATAATACTCATTAACATATTGTATCATCTGATTAAAAATTCTGAATTTGTTTTCAATAATACGATAGGTATCCTTTGTAGCAGAATAAAGGTTTTTAACAGAAGGAAAAGTGATTATTATAGCAATCACAACAACTGTTGTTAGGAAAGAAAAATTTACTCGGGATTTATATGAATGTTTCATTTTTAGTTGAAATTAATTTGGTCTAATTATAAACCAAAATATATCATTGTTCTAAATGAAAGTGCAGATAAAGCAGATTTTGGTGAATCACTAATTTGAAATCTATCATTTAATTTCCATTGCCCAGCCTGAATAACACCTTTGTTATATCCAATACTTATTCTAAGTCCAACTCGATCAGTTATTTGCCATTTAACAGCCATGTATGGTTGAAAATTAAAAAATGTTCCACTCAAATTCGTCATACCAGTACTTATTGATATTGGCGGCAGATATGAATTTTGTAAATCTTGAATCTCTTGTTCAGTACTAACTGTATAAATAAGATTATTATTTTGAACATCCCCATAATTATTATTAAAACTAGAATCCCATCTTGGCGTACCGGTGTTTTGATCTATTGAAATGACAGCTCTCCCAAGTCCAAACATCGCCCCACTTGCAACTTCCAAATCTCGAAAAATTGGCACGACATATTCCATCGTAACTGAACTAATCATAAAAGTAAATTTTGCCTCCACAGTTGGAACAAAAATACCAGTATATGCTTCAGTTCTATCAGCAGCATACTGAGGGTTCCCACCTTGTGCTGGAGTAATAGTATCTTGTATTCCAGCTAGCCCATTATTATCAATGGCAAGAATAACACTCAACGCATTACTTATTCTTGATGTTCCAATGCCTGCGTATCCTCCCAATCTCCATCGTCCGGAAATTTGTGTAAATCCTTCTCCGCCATGCACAACAAAAGGGTTGTTGAAATCATCTGGATTAAGACCGACTTTTTTTAATTGATTTGTTCCAGGAATTGAATCCAGCATCATATACATGGGGCTATAGCCAATCCCCCCACCAAAGTAATCTTCAACAGGGTAGAGATCACTTTGTGCGCAAATAATGAGAGGAAAAGAAAGGAAAAGTAATTTATATAACTTCATCATGGCTTAAGATTATAGTCGTTTCAATTTTTATCTTTGGAAATTTATCCTTTAGAATTTCAATTCGGTAGCGAAATGTTAATAATAAAATAATGAACTATTTTTATATTTTTATTCAAAAATATAAAAAATAAATAAAATCATATATCATAATTAGATAATAGACGGTTGATATTATATTATTGTATATTCTAGTATAGAAATCAATGTACAATTGTTTTCGCACAAAGCCTCGGAAGGCATTAATGAATAATTTTCGAGGGCTAATTCTATTATTAGCCCTACCCCTATCTCTGTGTCTTTACGGAAAACCAATTAAAGTTATTGGTACTTATGATCTTAATAAAAACAATCTTAATGAAGTTTTAATTCTAAAAGATGGCGGGATACAGTATGTAGAGATTGATGATAACGGTAATCATCAAGAGCTTTGGTATTATCATCCTAATGGAGTAAGGTCTGCTTTTATAGTTGATGTTGTGCTGGCAAACATTAATGAAGATCCTAACCCAGAAATAATTGCGATAATATCTTCACCTTCGATTATTTCAGATAAAAAAACCCCATGGCTAGTAGCGTTTAAGTGGACAGGGAGAAGGTTCTCATCTGTCCCAATGGAGCTTTTTGATTTTCCTGATGAGAAAGACTTTTTGCGTCCTTCCAATATTAATGTTCATCAAGCTGATAGCTTATCTATGTTTGCAGTTTCGTTTGGCAGTCCTTCTCGAAAAGCAGCAGTTTTTAATTTAATCGAGGATTTTGGCGCTATAACTGTTAATAAACCTAAAATTATCCAGCCAGAAATTTTAAAAAATGGTTATGGCAGGGTGTATACTGCTTTGATAACAACGCTTAGTGGGAAAATGATTTTAATTTTTAGTAAAGAAAATAATATCCTGAAAACAGGAATCTTTTCTTTGGATGACGGATCAGAAATTTCATCAGACTTACTTGTTTTGGAAGATAAAGAGAATCTTTATGCCCCAGATATATGGGTATATGATATATCTTATAATAAAGAAGAGGGAGTCTTATTGCCTTTTGAAAATGATGAAGTAATGATGCTATCTTATTTAAAAGATAAGCTATCTTTAAGACCTTCCGAGTATTCTGGACAAGGTTTATTTATGGTTTCTGATACGTCATCATCTAAAGCTATAAATAATATCATTTTGAAAAGAATAGAATCCGGATTGTATAAAATACTTGATGAAGAGTTATCCACCGAATCTTCTGTTGATCAAGAAGAAATTGATTCACTTATAAATAATATATCTTCTACTGATTCCATATTTGTTGGAGACTCTATTAGTATTTCGGCTACTGTTGATTCTGCCGGCGGTTTTTACAGTTTTCAATGGTTAGTCAAACCTCCAACGGGGACATCATACAAGCCAAATACAGGTAAAATAAACTGGGTTCCAACAAACAAGCAAACCGGAGAAAATATTTTTGCCTATCTTTCTCAAATAAGATTAGGTGAAAAACTGCTTAGCGTATCTACGCCATTTGGCAAACAACATCAAATTATTCCAATATTAACTGATTCTCTTTTTGCATTTAAATTATTTGTAAAAGACACTTCTTCGCCAATAACAAAATATGTTCCAGATAAGTTTATAATCCCTGAAAACAAAACTGCATCAATAACAATGGTTACTAGAGACAGCACGATTGATAGATATCGTTTTGATGGTGAACATTACTTTGAATTAGATGTAGGCTATGATTTGTTTAAAGATCATTCACAATCAGTCCTTACAACAACAATTCGATCAAATCTTTCGATAGTAGATAAATCAGTCTCTTCTAAGTTGTCATTTATCCGCGATACAATTCTTGATAGTTCTTTAACAACAATTTCTATTGATCATGATTTAACTAAAAATATTATCAATATAACAAATTCAAATACAAATGACTCGATACCACAATCATATAGCCCTGAGGATTGGAACCCAGACTGGTACTTGTACCCCAATTATGTATTTAACGGGTTCCCTGAAACGCTTTCAATGGATTCTGTTAATAATAACTTAGAATTCAAAATAAATGAAAATTTAAAAGTACATCCGTATAACAATATTTCTGTAACTGTACCTTTAGGAGACAATTTTTATACAAGCGCATTTTCATTCCCAAATGAAATCAATGTAAAGGCAATAGATGTTATCATTACTGTAGATTCATTATCTAGAAAATCAGTTAAAGCAACCTATGAGTTTTATGGAAATGTATCAACAAATTCTTTAGCAGGAATCTTCGACTTGAAAGATCGAATTAGATTTAACAAACAATTTTTGCAAAGCAAAAAACTATTAAAAAGCTCAGATTTAACATCATTTTCAACAAGTAATGACACCACTGTGATAGACTCTTCTATTGCTGATTCACTATATTTAGATTCTTTAAACTTAATTAACAATACCCCTTCCACTACAGATTCAACATTAGATAATAATAACATAGCTGCGACAGATAGCGCAGCTATGCCACAGAATGATTCCTTAAGTGTGGTTGTGCCAGATAGCGCAGCTATGCCACAGAATGATTCCTTAAGTGTGGTTGTGCCAGATAGTGCAGCTATTAAAGAAGAATAATAAATGACTTATAAATATATTGCCATGTTTTTGTTTTTCTGTTTCATAGGAATTGGTTTTTCTCAAGAATTAAAAATAATTGATATGGAAGGAACATATGATTTGGATGGTGATGGACAATATGAATTTGCTGCATTAGAGTATAACAGATTAAACT
>JAZAOA010000121.1:0-7357 GCA_036228285.1 Fidelibacterota bacterium | reverse complement strand
ACGGATGGTTGGGTTTCTGTTGGATTAGATTTACACGTTGTATCTGAATTAGAACTTGTTGAAGAGCAAACATATTATGTTTCTGTCCGTGCGTTGGATAGTGCTCTTAATATTTCACCAATGGTCACAACGGATGGTATTATTACTGATTTTACTGCTCCGTTAGGTAATATGGTTAATGATGGAGAAGCAGAAGATATAGATCGCCAAAATTATGATGATCATTTTGTTGGGAATTGGGATGCATTTGTAGAGGAAGGTTCAGGTTTTCTAACCTATGAATATGCATTGTATAATAATGATCTAAATGAATATGTAACTCCTTGGGATGTAACCGGTGAAACATGGATTGATATTCGAGGATTAGAACTAACAGAAAATGAAACATATAGTCTGCATGTAATTGGGATCGATAATGTGCATAATGAAAGTGAAATATTCATGAGTAATGGTTCAATGGTAGATCTTTCTGCGCCAGCTATTCCTGCAAATTATGTTGGCTGGTTTAGTCATGAGCGAATATACCTAGAATGGTCTCCAAATCAAGAGGTGGATGTAGATTATTATTCTGTATATGGTGGGACAGAACCAAACCCAACTACCTTGTTATTAACAACCCAGGATACAACAGCTGAGGCGTTTATGGATGGTTTTTCTGATTCGTCACTTTATTATCTATACATAACTGCAACAGATATACCTGGAAACGAGAGTGGGCATACTGATCAAGTGAAAGGAATACCGCAATTAGCTGCAATTACTCGAATTTCACCAGACCCAGTAAACTTCCTGTTGGCAGATGAACGTGAATTATTTGTTCATATGTCCCAACCATTATTGGATCATGGAAGTGTAGAAGCGTCCAGTATCGTATTTGATCAGATGTATGTTACAACGACATATTCTGCAGAAGATACTGCAATAGTAGTTAGCTTTAATCAAGAATATGCATCTCTTGATACTATTGCACTTACACTAAGTGGAATTGAGGATTGGTCTGAGACTCCTGCATTAGATAAAAATTTACAATTAACAACCTATTTGCTTGGTGATTATGATCATAATCTCATGATTGATGCTGCAGACTTAGGTAGCTTTATGATGGGTTGGCAAAACAAGGATTATGATTATGAATTAGGTCCTGCTGTTGGAACTGCACCTCATTTAGTTCCAGAATTAGATAGTATATATGATTTAGAAGATGTGATGGCTTTTGTCCAAATGTGGTATAATCGCCACCAGCAATCAACATTGGCTATGAATATTGTTGATGACCAAGTTGGTGATATGTTAGAATTATATCAAGAGGATCGATCTCTTATCGTGACATTGCCAGAAGGAGCAGTTTCTGGAAAAGTATATATTCAATATCCACCTGCAAGTAAACAATTAACTACTGCAGATGATATTGCATCAGAAAAACGAATTGTCTTAAGTAGTACGGATGAGGTTTCTGGAGAAATACTGGTAGAGTGGGCTGATGTTTCCGAGCAGGGTATGCAATTGGTTTCTTTTGATGCGCAATCACTGGATCGAAATGACGCGAATGTGACGATATACTATAGAATATATGGAAAAGATCAAGCGGTGATTAGCAGTGGTTCACATCAGATGAAAATTAAAGCAATTCCGGATGAGTATGCTTTACACCACAATTATCCGAATCCATTTAATCCATCAACGACTATCTTATATGATGTTCCTCAAGAAGGTTATGTAAGTTTGGTTGTATATGATTTAATGGGAAGAGAAATAACCAAACTAATGAATGGTAGAATGGATGCTGGTTATTACTCAATGCAGTGGAATGGTAGGAATTCATTTGGTTCGATGGTAAGTGCAGGCGTTTATTTTTATCAAATACAAGTGAATGGCTTTGTGCAGACCAAGAAAATGTTGTTGCTCAAATAGTTTTTGTTGATTTCAAATAGAAATTCCTTTTTAACACCAAAGAAGTTGGTGGTATTTGCACTGGTTTCTTTTTCAATTCTTTACAGTGAAGTATTTAATGGCTATACGCTATATACTCCTATGGGGAATAATCCAGTTACATATCTTATTAATAATAATAATGCGATGATTCGCAGTTGGCCATTACCTGCTTCTATTGCTAGTATTTCATATTTATTACCAGATAGTTCTTTATTGGTACCATTACGAGCCCCAACGAATAGTTGGAATGCACAAGGACCAATGGGTGGAAGATTGGTGCGCTTTGACTGGGATGGAAATATTTTATGGGACTTTACATTTACCGGCGAAGATTTCATCCCTCATCATGATATTGAACCTTTACCTAATGGAAATGTGCTTGTTATTTGTTTTGATCGTAAAACACAAGAGGAGGCAATTGCGGCTGGAAGAAGCAATATTAATGGTGAAATGTGGCCAGATAAAATTGTAGAAATTGAACCAACAACTCCAAACGATGGTGTTGTTGTTTGGGAATGGAGCATGTGGGACCATTTAATCCAAGACGAAAATCCTTCTGCTGATAACTATGGTGTAGTTGCAGACCATCCAGAATTACTAGATATTAATTTAGGTAATGTTGGTGGTGGTGGCGGTGGCGGACCTGGAGGAGGTAGTAATGGTGATTGGAATCATGTAAACAGCGTATCGTATAATGCGGAACGTGATGAAATTGTTATTTCTTCCAGGCATATGAATGAGTTTTATGTTATTGATCATAGTACTACTACGGAAGAAGCTGCAGGGCATACAGGTGGTAATTCTGGTAAAGGAGGAGATATTCTTTATCGATGGGGAAATCCTCAAAATTACGACAGGGGAAATGCGCAAAGCCAACAGCTTGTTGCGCAACATGGAGTAAACTGGATAAATCCTGGTTTTCCAGGAGAAGGAAACTTTATATTATTTAATAATGGTGGAAATAATAGTAATACTTCGTATGTATATGAAATTGTCCCTCCATTAGATGAAAATGGTAACTATTTCATTAATGAAAATGAACCGTTTGGTCCATCATACCCTATTTGGACTTTTAGTGGAGGATTTCATTCTCCAATGCAAAGTGGTGCATTTCGTTTGCCAAATGGAAATACAATTGTAACTGCTGCTCAATTTGGATATGTATTTGAAGTAGAATTGGATGGTGATGTTGTATGGGAATACAATCATCCAGAAGGTAATATGATTGCACGTGCTCAAAAATTTGCTATGCCATTCAATAATGATCCCGGTCCGTCATTTATGTTAGGCGATGCAAACTATGATGGGGTTTTAAATATTTACGATATCACGTTTATGGTAGATGTTTCTTTAGGCGTGTCTAATCCAAATCCTCCCAGCGATTATAATCAAGATGGAATAGTGAATTTTAGCGATATTTCCAGCTTATTAAATTTTATAATGTTTAACTAATTAAGGTATCGATAACTATGAAAAATATATATAGTCTATTACTAATCATGATTCTTTCTTCTTCATTATTTTCTCAAAGAACGGTTGGTACCCTTTTGCTAGATCCGGAAAATCATTCACCGACACCGGGTTATAAATTGATGTATATGCATACTCAGCCAAACGTGTATTTGATTGATGTATGGGGAGAAGTGGTTCACATATGGAGAGATTCTCTAGTAACTCCAGGAAATGCAGCATTTTTAACCGAAGAAGGAAAGTTGTATAAAACTGCATCCCGAGGAAGAAATGCAAATCCTAATTTTCAAGCTGGTGGATCTGGAGATTTTTTACAGATAAGAGATTGGGATAATACTTTGCTTTGGAATTTTGAATATTCAAATGAAAATGTTCGGATGCATCATGATATTCGCCCGATGCCAAATGGCAATGCATTGATTCTTGCATTTGAATCGATTACCAGAGATAGTGCAATCGCTTTAGGTCGAGACACAACCATGTTAGGGGAAGTGTTATGGATGGAACATATTATTGAAGTGGAGCCTGTTGGAGCAGATAGTGGAAATATTGTGTGGGAATGGCATGCACTTGATCATTTAATACAGGATTTTGATTCCACAAAAGCAAATTATGGCGTAGTAGCTGACCATCCTGAGAAAATCAATATTAATTATGATACAAATTCCAATCCGGATTGGGTGCATGCAAATGCCATAGATTACAATCCATATTTAGATCAAATTCTTATTTCCGCTCCTGGAATGGGGGAGGTATGGATTATTGATCACAGTCATACTTCAGCTGCTACAGCTGATAGTGCAGGAAGTTTATTGTATCGTTGGGGAAATCCAGCAGCGTACGATAGAGGAACTCCAAATGATACCAAATTATTTTGGCAGCATGACGCACATTGGGTTCGAGATGATGCGCCGGATTCAGGAAAAATTATGATATTTAATAATCGTTATGGTGGAAATTATTCTTCTATTGTGATGATAGATCCTCCAAAAAATGCAGATAGTACGTATACAATGACAGCAGATAGTACATTTTTACCTGCAGATTTTGATTCAATGTGGACTGCTACCAATCCTACAGACTTTTTTTCTCCTTTTATTTCTGGTTCACAGCAGCTTAGTAATGGCAATCTATTAGTATGTAAAGGAGCATCTGGAGAAGTATTTGAAGTAAATGAGAATAACGATACACTTTGGATGTGGATAAATCCTGTTGCTGGTGGAAATGTATTAATGCAAGGGGATACGGTTCCTGTGAATCCAAATAATGGACGAAGTACAAATCTATTATTTCGGGCACATCATTACGATCCAGATTTTCCAGGATTTGCTAATAGAGATTTGAATCCTATGGGTACAATTGAACGAACCCGTCCAATGAATATAGTTGTTAATGAGTTTTTGGCAGTATCAGATACTTGCTGCACAGATCAAGCTGGAGAAAATGAAGATTTTATCGAATTAATGAATCTTGGAAATAACCGTGCAGTTCTTAGTGCTTTATTTTTTACCGATGATCATGAGGAGCCAACAAAACATCGGTTAGGTATTCGTAATCAAGGAATGGGTGCAAATGGATTTATTGGGCCTATGCGTCCCGTTTTATGGGCAGATAATGATTTGGATCAAGGAATGAATCACCTAGGCTTTAAATTAAGCTCAGATGGAGAATTTATAGGTATTTATCAAGCAACTAGCTATTGGGACAACTATCCACGGTTGCATGTATTGGATTCATTGTCTTTTGATGAACAAGATGATGATCTATCTTATGGGCAGTTTCCGGATGGTTCTAATATGTGGATACAGATGCTTCCATCGCCAGGCGCACCAAATTTTAATGCGGCTGAATTTTCTTTATTAGAACCCAGCGATAATACACAAATAGTCATTGATGAGAATAATGTAGATACCGGTTTTATTACATTTTCCTGGGAAGATTCATGGAATTTTACTGATAATGAAATAGTCTATCATTTAGATGTCTCTAGTAATGCAATTGGCGACCATGATATGGATACAACAGGTACTTCTGTATTGGTTTCTTATCAGGAAATTATTGAGCTTATGGAAGAAAATAATGTAACAACAGCATATATTGACTGGACCGTTTATGCATTAGATAATGCAGATACATTAGAAGCAGAAAATGCTCCATTTTCATTAATTGTTAATGGAGAAAACGCATTAGCTTCCTTTGAAGAAGAGTTAATCCCAACACAATTTGCATTGCACCAAAACTATCCTAATCCATTTAATCCTGTAACTACCTTACGATATGATTTGCCAGAAAATAGTATGGTAACTATTTCAATATATGATATGCTTGGTAGAGAGGTAAATACCATTGTGAATGAAGTGCAAGATGCTGGATATAAATCGGTTATCTGGGATGCAGTGAATATGTATGGTCAATCATTAAGTGCTGGTATTTATCTATATCAGATTAAAACAGAAGGATTTGTTCAAACAAAAAAAATGATATTATTAAAATAATATCACAATTTTAGTATAGAGCTTGATGAATAAACCCTCGTTGTTTCCACTGCTAATAGCAGCGTTGTTTGTATCCGATTACCTATCATCTCAAGATCATTGGGAAACTGCTATATTTGCAGATGATACCTGGAATTATATTATACCATCTTTGGAGCCCTCATCCGATTGGAATACACTTAATTTTGATGATTCTGATTGGTTGATGGGTACAGGAGGGTTTGGTTATGGAGATAATGATGATGGGACAACCGTAGATAATGGCACGATATCTGTTTTTATGCGCCGTTCATTTTCAATTACAGAATTAACCAAGTTAAATAAGGCAATTTTACACGCAGATTATGATGATGGGTTTGTTGCATATTTAAATGGGGTAGAAGTCTTTCGTTCTTTTAACTTAATGGATGAAGGGGATATTGTTCCATATGATGCAACGACCAATATCGATCATGAGGCGCAACTCTATACTGGATTAGTTCCAGAAGCATATGTATTGGATTCCATTGATATTGCTGATTTCTTATCAGTGGGAGATAATTTATTGGCAATCCAGGTGCATAATGTCGGTTCTACTTCTTCCGACATGTCTAGTAACTTCTTTTTCACATTTGGAATTACAGATCAGTCTAGTTTTTATGAAGATCCTCCTGATTGGTTTCAACCGCCAATTACTTTTACCGAATCCAATCTTCCTATTTTAGTTATTGATACATTTGGACAAGAAATTCCTGATGACCCAAGGATTCCTGCTCATTTAGGTATAATTGATAACAATAACGGAGTAAATCACATCAATGATTCATTTACGGATTATGATGGGGCGATTACCATTGAGTTACGAGGAAATTCTTCCCAAGGACAACCAAAAAGACCCTATCGCTTTGAAACCGTGGATTCATTAGGAGAAAATAATAATGTTTCCTTATTAGGAATGCCAGAAGAGAACGATTGGGTGTTATATGCGCCATGGTCAGATAAAACATTAATACGGAATGTATTAACATATCAATTATCCAATGAAATGGGTTGGTATGCTTCTCGTAGTCGATATTGTGAGTTGTATCTCAATGGCGATTATAAAGGAATTTATGTATTAATGGAAAAAATCAAACGGGATCAGAATCGAATTGATATTTCTAAATTAGAAACAGACGAGATAGATGGAGATGATCTCACAGGAGGATATATTCTCAAGTTTGATTGGATATGGACAGGAGACAATTTGGGGTGGTTTGAAAGTGATCGAGGAAGTTTGTACAATTACCACTACCCTAAACCAGATGAAATTGCATCGGAACAAGTAGACTATATTCAGCAGTACGTTCATGACTTTGAAACGATGATGGCAGGCGCTGGATATAATGATCCAACTACGGGATATCCATCCTGGATAAATATCGATTCATTTGTGGATTATATTATGCTACAAGAGTTATCCAAAAATGTGGATGCCTATC
>JAZAOA010000120.1:0-10264 GCA_036228285.1 Fidelibacterota bacterium | reverse complement strand
TTAGTTAGTTATTTAGATAAAGGAAAATCTTAATGCGAACAACTGGTGAGGTTATCAGAGAAATAAAAAATGGAAGGGTAGATTATGTTTATTTTCTATTAGGCAATGACCATTATCTTCAAAATCTGATAATTAATGAAATAAGTAAAGTGATTTTCAATAAAATTGAAGAAGATAAAACATTTCTATCACCAGACGATATGAAAAGTGAAGATATTATAGATAAAATAACTCAGAATGATTTGTTTGCGACAAAAAAAATATTAGTCCTTAGAAATCCTGGAGCATTTAGGAATAAAGCTAGGAAAGAATTCTTATCATATTGTAATGATCCAATAGCAAATAATTACTTAATAGTTATTGAAAATGATTTTAATGATCGTAAATCAATTACTAAAGAGCTAAAGAAAATTAAAAAAACAGTTTCAGTTCAAACACCTTTTCCTGGTGAGATGAAAAAATGGACAAAATTTATGTTATCGGAAAAGCAATTGAATTATAATGAAAATGTAATAGATATGATTGTTGAAATTGCAGGTGATTCATTATTTCATATAAATAATGAAATCGAGAAAATATCTTTAAATATCAATGATGGAGAGGAAATAACAAAAGATTTGATAAATCAATTTTCAGGTTGGAGAATGGAATATAAACGTTGGCAATTTTTTCAAACTTTAGGTAATAGAGATTTAAACAAATCAATGATTTTAGGCTTATCTTTAATGAATCAAGGAAATTCTATGATAAGCTTAATGTATCCGCTAAGTGCTTTTTTTCAAGAATTATTATTTATAAAAAATAATTCTGGAACTATTTCAACAAATAATAGTTATATACCCTTACCGCCATCTGTGATTAGGCAATTACCACAGATTGCAAATAGGTTTAACAAGGAGGAAATAGAGTACGCACTAGCTATTTTAGGAGAAATAGATAAGCGTTTGAAAACTACTAGTATATCAGATGAAGCACTCTTCACACATTTCTTATTCTCAGTCTTACAAGCAAATGGATAAGAAGTTTATATTTACAGATGAAGAACTTATAAGTAGGTTCCAAAATGGCGATGAACAAGCATATATAGAATTAGTAAATAGATATAGAGATCGATTGATGTCATTCGTATATCGTTTTGTTAATGATGAGGTAGTTGCGGAAGATATTGTTCAGGATGCTCTGGTAAAATTATATACACATAAACATTATTATAAAAATATTGCAAAATTTTCTACATGGATGTATACAATTGCAGGAAATTTAGCAAAAACAGAACTTCGTAAGAATAAACGAAGAAAAGTTACAAATCTTAGTGAAATGGGTAAAGATGATTGGGAGTATGATATACCTTCTGATGAAGATACTGAAAAGACAGTACATGGACAATTTGCTGCAAAACAGATTCATGAAGCAATACAATCTTTACCAGATCATTTTCGTGAAGTAGTAATTTTACGAGATATTCAGGAACTTTCTTATGAAGAAGTGAGTAGTATAGTAGAGGTTCCTTTAGGAACAGTAAAATCACGAATAAATCGTGCACGTTTACAACTACAAGAAATATTGAAAGAATTAAGATAGGAGAAAGCTATATAGATGGAACGTTATAAGTTTGAGGATTTAATATCCGATTATATTGAAAATAAACTTCCTGTTGCTAAGCGTAAAGAAGTTGAAGCATTCATGGAAGATAATCCAGAAGCAAAGGATCAATTGGAATCTATTCGTGTGTTAATGAATTCCATGAAAGATTTATCGCAAGTAAAAACTTCTGATAATTTTATGGAAAATTTGATGAAAAAAGTAGAGTTTGAAAAAAACAGACCTTCAAACAAAAAGCATGTCGTTTCTGATCGATCAAAAACTTATTTTGGATTTACACCTGTTTATGCTACTGCAATGAGTTGTTTAATTGTTGCGCTGGTTGTTGTTGCATTGCAATTAATGCCAACAAATAATTTAAACTCAATATCAATACCTAGTAGTATTGCTGAACAAGAATCCAAAATTCCAACATCATCAAATACAATTAATGCTGATAAGGATTTAATGCTTGCTGAAGATGACGATACAACCAATACAGATAATCAAAATAGATTAATCAATGGTAAGTTTGATAAGAACATTAAACTTGTTGGTAACAAATAATGATTAAAAAATAATAAGCAAACTCTCTTCAAAAATACAGGTAGTTTCCGTAAGTTTTACTTATAGGATCTAACTGTTGTGATGAATCTTAGACAACTGGCAATAACAATTATTCTGGTATTGTCATTTATATTATTTGTTTTTCCAGCGCCTACTGGTGGTGTATTTATATTTATAAAGATTTTTGTGTTTATAAGTGCATTGGCGCTAATATATCAATATAGTTCTTATCCTATTGATAATAATTCAATAACAGATCTTTCATTAGATAAAATTGGCAACATTCCTAAGCATAAAAATGCAAATAATGACTTAATGGAAAATTATGATTCTTTATTAAACATAATATTTAATATGATTATTTCTATGAATTCTGATTATAAATGTGCCACTTATATGTTAAGCCCTAAAACAAGTTCTATGGTATTGCAGAAATCCACATCAAATGAATTCCCTGAACAGATAACAAAGGGGAATCCATTAATTCTAAAAGTTATTGATTCTGATAGTACTTTATTAATACAGCAAAATGAAGTGAAGGATGCATGGATTGATTTATTTGGAGATAAATCCTGGAGAGGAAGCGAGTGTGTGATGGGCATCCGTTTAAAATATAATGATTATGTTGGCGGCTGTTTAATATTAATGGCAGATCATTTTAAATCAGTTAATGATAAAGATAAAAAAATTATAACCTATTTAGGACAATATTTATCAATAGGTATTAGAAAATTGCAACGAATAGAAAAATTATTAGGAGATAAGGATTATCAAATACGCATCTCAAATTTATTTAATCAAATCAAAATTTCTTCAAAGGAAGATGATCTCTTAGATGAAGTCAAAGATATTTGTAGATCATTCTTGCGATATGACAAACTAACGATAACTTTTCCAAAATCTGATTTTACAAAAGCAAAAGTCAAAATGATTGATGGATTTAATGAGGATTCCAAACTCGGAGATGTGATTGAGATAGAAAATACTTTACATGGCCTAGCTTATAAGTTTGGGGAAAGAATAAATTCTTCAAATTGGAGAGAAAAATATCAAGTAAAAGGTAGATTTATACAGGGGGATATCGAACAGTATGATTTCAGTTCTATTTTATCTATTCCTATAAAGTATGATGACAATATTTTAGGTGTTATTTCTATTGAAAAATTAGAAGAAAATGTTTTTTCTGATAAAGATGTTCAATTTATACAGCTATTATCTGATACTATGGGATCAATTCTTAGTTGGAGAAATGAATATCTTAAAATGTATAAAAGCGCTATACATGATGGCTTAACAGATTTATTAAATCACAAAGCTTATAAGGAGAGATTAGCAGAAGAGTTAAGCCGTGCAAAACGATTTGAACAAAGCATTGTTTTATTAATTTTGGATTTAGATAAATTTAAAAGAATTAATGATACCTATGGACATTTATATGGGGATTATGTATTAGGTGAAGTATCAAAAATTCTTAAAGATAGTGTTCGTAACATAGATGTTTGTGCGCGTTACGGTGGAGAGGAATTTGCCATTGTTTTAGTAAATACTGATGTAGAAAATGCACGACCAGTAGCAGAGAGAATTATTGAGAAGGTCTCAGAATTTCAATTTAAAAAAGATGGGATTGAAGAAAAAATGACAATTAGTGCAGGAATGTCAGAATATCCAAAGAATTCTACAGAAATGAAGGAACTTATTGCACACGCTGATTTAGCAATGTATGAAGTAAAGAAAAATGGTGGAAATGCCGTGATTGCACATGAAGATTATTAGTTTGATAATTATATAACATTTCATAATTATGTCAAAAAATATCAATATCATTCTTACTTTATTAGTATTCAGTAATTGCCTGCAAAAACCTCCAGTTATTGTTGAAGACCCTATTCAGATAGATGAAGTTAAACTTGAATCAAAGGATAAAATAAAAACTGAGCCAAATGAAAATGTAAAGGCTATAGCACATTTTATGGATGGACAATTGTTTATGTCTCAAGGGAATTATTCAATGGCAATTCTCGAATTTCAAGATGCTTTAGAATTAGATCCCATGGCTTCAACAATTATTGTTTCTATGGCAGAGAGTTATTGGAAATTAGGGAAAGCACGAAAATCGGAAGAATTATTATTTAATGCCCTTAATCTAAATCCAGATGATTTTGAAGCTAGAGAGATGTTGGCAAATCAGTATATTTTTCAGAATAAACATGATAAAGCTATTGAACAATATAGAGTACTTGCAGAAATTTCTGATGAAGATCCTAGATATTTAATTGCACTTGCAAAATTAGTCCTATCACAAAATAATATAAACGAATCCATATCTTTGTTTATTAAAGCCTATGAGAAAGATAAAAGTCGAATTGATATATTAGAGGAAGCAGCAAATTTATCATTACGATCAAGGCAGTTGGATAAAGCGCGAAGTCTATATAAGCAACTAATCGATTTTGATAAAAATAACGCGTATTACTTATCAACATATATTGATTTAATTGTTATGTCAGGTGATTACATCAATGGCATTGTTGCGCTGGAATCACTAATAGATATTGAAGGTGAGACCGCTGAAAGATTGTCACAGCTTGGTATTTTATATTATAAAATGGAAAATATCGTTAAAGCTAAACCGTTATTTATCAAATTAATTAATATGAATCACTTTGATGTAACTATAATGCATTTTTTATCCAATATATATTTAGAAGAAAGCATTTTGGATTCTGCTGTTATAGTTGCAAATCAAATTATATTCCATCATCCATCTGATCCTAGAGGTTATTTAGATGCTGCACTAGCAGAGTTAAATAATGAGAATCCTCTTGGCGCAATCAAGATATTAGAACCTGTAAATAAGAAATTTTTTAATGAGTTTTCTATTCAATATCTTTTGGGAAGTAGCTATCAGCAGCTAGAGGAATATGATAAAGCAACAATCGTATTAAGACAATCTTTAAAAATTTATCCCGAATCAAGAGGCGCAAGACATACTCTTGCTATTGCAAGTGACGCCTTAAATTATTGGAATGAATCGGATTCTCTTTATGAAGGATTGATTGCATCAGATACAAATGATGTTCAAGCACTGAATAATTATTCATATAGTTTAGTTGAAAGAAATATACATTTAAATAAAGCTCTTGAAATGGCAAAAAAAGCGATTGAATTAGAGCCTGATAATGCTGCATATCTTGATACAATTGGTTGGATTTACTATAAAATGGATAATATTGATAAAGCTTTGTCATTTATACGTAAATCTGTTGAATTAGATAATAATAATGCTATAGTCTTAGAGCATTTAGGAGATGTATTAATAGCAAAAAATCAGATTCAAGAGGCAATTATATATTATCTTAAAGCATTAGATATAGATAAAGATAATGAAATTTTGCAGCAGAAGGCAGGTATTGTTGCAAATTAAAAGTTGGGTTTTATTTGCAATTATTATTTTTGGGTGTTCAAAAATAAAAAACAATATTCCTGATTCATTTACTACATTACCAAGATCAACTTTAACAAAAGATAAGCTAGTTTCAGTTTATGGACAATTAAGAGGTAAAGGATATGTTGAAGTCTATGGAAAACAATCTGGTAAATTTAATTTTTCATTTACATCAAATGGATATGAATCTTTTTTATTATTTAGGGATATTTTGGGGCGAAAAATTTTATTATTAGAAATTGATGGAATCACTATAAATGCTTGGGATATGATCCAGAATCAAAAATATAATAAAACATCATTGGTTATAATATTTCCATTTATGGAATATCTTTCATCAGAAAGTTTAACAAAATTGCTATGGGGGTTTGTTCCTAATATAAACAAGGAAATTAATAATAAGTTTGAGTTTGAAGATAAAAATGTTAAAATGACATTTGAGACAAATAAACAGAGAATAGGTTCTTTAATTCACAAGATAATTTATTTGGATGAATTCAATATGGACAAATATGAAATTCTTATAACGGATCGTGAATATGGATCACATTATCCAGATTTAAAAAAAGGAATTCCAAAATCTGTTCCTGAAATAAAACCATGATTAAAATATGAATAATTCAATTTCAATAATTGTACCAGTTTACAATGAAAAGGATTCTCTTGAAGAATTATATGGGGAGATACGAAATGCTACCGGTTCTTTTTCAAAAAGGGAAGTGTTATTTATTGATGATGGCAGTACAGATGGATCAACAGAAATTTTAAAAACGATGGCAGAAGAATATGCAGATGTTGTCTTAATACAGTTTTTTCGAAATTATGGTAAGGCTGCAGCCTTAGCAGAAGGATTTAATTATTCTACAGGTGATTATATAGTAACTATGGATGCTGATTTGCAAGATGATCCTTTAGAAATTAATAATTTATACGAAAAATTAAATGAAGGTTATGATCTTGTTTCTGGATGGAAAAAGAATAGAAAGGATCCTTTGAATAAACGCTTACCTTCTAAATTATTTAACTTTGTAACGCGTCTTGTCACAGGAGTTAAAATACACGATTTTAATTGTGGACTAAAAATATATAAGAGATCTGTTGTAAAAGCTGTTGAAATATATGGAGGAAGACATAGGTATATTCCTGCATTGGCGGGTCATAAAAAGTTTAGTGTTGGCGAAATTGAAGTAAATCATAGGTCGCGGAAATTTGGTGAAACAAAATATGGAGGGTCTAGATTATTTCATGGTTTTTTTGATCTCATATCAATTTTATTTATTGATCGATTTGATCAAAGACCATTGCATTTGTTTGGATTTTTTGGCTTATCAAGTTTTTTTATAGGGGTATTTGTTGAATTTTATGTCTTATACCTTAAATATGTTTTAGGTGAACCCTTTCAGAAACATATGGCGCTTCTTGTTTTTGGTGTAATGATTATTGTCATAGGTATTCAATTTTTCTCACTAGGTCTCTTAGGTGAAATGCATACTAGAGGAAATCAAAAAAATGAAAATAGAATACGTCATATAATTAAGTGATAATTTAATTTTATTGTGAAAATAGTTGTAGTGGGAACTTTTCCTCCATATAGAGGAGGTATATCTAACTTTTATCAGACATTATTTGAGAAATTATCTCAGAATCACAATGTAACAGCAATAAATTTCTCTTTACAATATCCAAGTATTCTATTTCCTGGTAAATCACAATACGATAATAATTTAAAATCTGATTTTAAAATTGAAAGGATAATAAATAGTATTAATCCAATTACTTGGAAAAAGACAGCAACAAAGATCACTGACATAAAACCGGATATTGTGATATTTAAATATTGGATACCATTCTTTGCACCGTCTTTTGGCTCAATTATAAGACATGTTAAGAAAAGCACTAATATTAAATCATTAGTTATATGTGATAATATTATTCCCCATGAAAGTCGTTTTTTTGATAATATTTTAACTAAATACTTTTTCAAATATATAGATTATTTCATTGTAATGTCTAAATCAGTGGAAAATGATTTATTGACACTATTCCCAAATGCCAAATATTCATACACACCACACCCTTTGTATGACATTTTTGGAAAAAGTATTAATAAAGATTTATCAAAAAGAGAATTAAAAATAAAAGAACGTAAACTAATCTTATTTTTTGGATTAATTAGACCTTATAAAGGATTAGACCTGTTAATTGAAGCAGCGAATATTATCAAAAATAAATTAACTGATTTTAAAATATTAGCTATAGGTGATTGTTATGAGAATCCTGAACCATATTCAAAAATGATAGATAAATATAAAATTAATGACATTTTTGATTTAAGATTTGAATTTGTTCCACATGATAAAGTTCAATTATATTTCTCCGCTTCAGACGTTATTGTTCTTCCATATAAGTCAGCTACTCAGAGTGGCATTGTACCTGTTGCTTATCATTTTAATAAACCAGTTATAGTTACAAATGTTGGAGGTTTAAGTGAAATTGTTCAACAAGGAAATACTGGCTATATAGTAGAACCTGATTCAACTCAAATTTCTGATAGTATAATTAAATTTTATAATGATTCAGAAAAAATAAATTTTAAAGAAAACATAAAATTATTTAACAAAAATTTTACTTGGGAAAAATTTATTAAAGTTATTGAAGATGTATTGTTAAATGAATGATCCATCTGTAACTATAATTGTATTAAACTGGAATGGAAAGGATTTAACGCTGGAATGCTTAGATTCATTATATAAAGTAAATTATTCAAATTATAATATCCTTGTAGTGGATAATAAATCTTCTGATGGTTCTGTAGAATCTTTTCATAAGCAATATCCTAATATATCAGTTTTAGAATTAGACAAAAATTATGGATATGCGGAAGGAAATAATCGTGGATTTATATATTTAAACAATGACAAACCAGATTATGTTATCTTTTTAAATAATGATACAATTGTAGATAAAGATTTTATTAATCCTCTAATTAGTCCTTTAATATCAAATAAAAATATTTACCAAACAGCACCAAAAATATATTATCAAAATAATAAAGAAATAATTTGGTATGCAGGGGGGAATGTGAATTTGTGGACAGGTGGAGTTTCTCACAGGGGAATAAGACAATATGATAAGGATAAGTTTAACATTGAGGGTAAAACGGAGTATGCCACTGGTTGTTGTTTTAGTATGCGGTATGAAGATTTTAAAGAAATTGGAGGGTTTGATCAAAATTTTCCAATGTATTCTGAAGATGTTGATTTATCCTTATCCATAAGGAAGAAAAATTATGTAGTATGGTATGCCCCTGATTCAATAATATGGCATAAAGTCTCTGCTTCTATTGGAGGTTCATTTTCATTTTCTAAAAATAAAAGAAAATTTGTAGGCTTATTTTTGCTTTTTAGAAAACATGCTAATCCACTTCAATATATTAGTATAACTTTCTTAGTCCCGTTTCAGTTATTCTTTCAACTAATAAGACTGATTTTTAAAATTAAAATATAATTACCAATCTTTATCTAAATAGAATTTATTAGATAAATGTTCAGTTTTATCTCTAATCAATTTTATTTCATCTTTAGAAAGTCTTTTTTTCCAATTTTTAATATTTTTCCTACTGTCCCTTTGTAATTGATGCACTTTTGTTTTTTTTGATACTTCACTTGGATTTGAATGTGATGATGTAGATTGAATAAATCTTTTTACTTTACTTGAAAATGGAAGCTCTAACCTTTTAAATAATAATTCAAATTCATTAATTGGATCATATGACAAATCTTCATGTTTAATATATATCCAATTGGGGTAAAGATTCTGATATTCTAAAATAATATTTGTTGTACAAAGCCAAATAAGACAAGCTTCAGATATAAAATCATTTGGAGGATTATTAATTTCTGACTCATAAGATTTTAAAAACCTCTTAATCAAATTTGGTTGTTTAATAAAATTGTCAAAATTAAAACGCCAATTCAATCTTAATAGACTACTTACAAAAGCTGCTGGATGTCTAATTAAAACTACATTCTTTGATTGCCATTGTTTGAAAATCCATTCTAATGCTGTTAAAGCAATTGGATCTTTAACTACTGGAATGATTGTATCTTTTTTAAATTTTAACTTTTTAGAATCTAAATAGGCATAAATCCTCCATTTCAAATATTTAAAATCAATATTTCCATTATTTATACCTTTGGGGTTACGATAATCAGTTTCTGGTAAACTCATTTTGAAATCAAATAATGCTTTAATGGGATAATTACCGATAAATAGATTATTTAATACAGATTTGATTTCTGGATATTGTTTATTTGGATCTAAGTACTTATACCAAATATCTGTTTTAAATAATCCTCGAGTTATGCTATTTGGAGTTAATGGCTCATGAATATAATATACCATTGATAAATTTTTTAGGACATTACCTACCCATGTAGTTCCTGATCTATGAGATCCAGTTATAATAATAGGATTAGAGTTCATATTAATTTTTTATTACATTTCTAAAGAATAATAGTTGTCCGTATTCTATTTATGATTTAATCAATTATTTAATTTTAATTATATATTGAATAACTATGATAGTAATAATTAACTAAAATGAATAAAAATAATTATAACAAAAGCATAGATCGAAATTATAATACAAATACATCTGTCTTATTTAGA
>JAZAOA010000119.1:0-3222 GCA_036228285.1 Fidelibacterota bacterium | reverse complement strand
ACAAAAGCAGGCTATCTTTGCAATTGATCAATGGTGCAGTGAATATGAAAATAAAATCACAGAGTTAGGGGGAATTGGTTTCTTTCTTGGTGGTATCGGCCCAGATGGTCATATAGCATTTAATGTTCGCGGTTCAGATCATAATTCTACAACAAGAATAACAGAAACTAATTTTGAGACACAAGCTACATCAGCATCTGATTTAGGTGGAATAGAGATTTCTCGAAATCGTTTAGTTATCACAATTGGTCTTTCTACAATAACAAAAAAGCCGGATGTAACAGCAATTATCTTTGTAGCAGGAAGAGCAAAAGCGAAAATTGTGAAGAATTCTATCGAGAAAATAAAAGATATCAAATTCCCAGCATCAGCGCTTAGCGATTTAACTGGAAGTCGTTTTTATCTTACTAAAGGTGCCGCATTTCTGTTAGATGAGATAAATACTGATAGAAAAGATTGGGATAAAGAAAACACTAATCGGTCCTTAATAAAATTATGTAAAAATCTAAATAAGTTTGGAACTCGCTTAACAAAAAAAGATATTATAAATAATAAGATTACATCATCCATACCAAATATAAATAATGACACTGCTTCTTTATTTTTGAATCAGATGAGACAAAAGATTCATAAAAACAATGATCTTCCTACAAATAATATCATATTGCATACAGGACCACACCACGATGATATTTTACTAGGATATTCTCCTGTAATTAATCACTTAGTTCGTTCAGCTAATAATACAAATTACTTTGCAATAATGACTTCTGGGTTTACCTCTGTTACAAACAAATACATTTCTAATTTATTATTAAAAACATTAGAACTAATCGAATCAGAGAAAATTCAAATGCTAAATTATCCTGACTTTTTTGAAAGTGGGTTTAGGTTAAAAACAGCAAAGGATGTCTATCATTACTTGGATAAAGTTGCCTCTCAAAATATTTTTGGTCAAATACGTGGTCTTTGTCATAGAATAGTAAGATCTCTAGTTGATATTTATAAACTAAAATCTGTGGATGAGCTAGTATTAAAAATAAATGAAAATATTAAATATTTTTCTAATTGTTACGATGGAGAAAAAAATCCATCTGATATACAAAAATTAAAAGGAATGCTTAGAGAATTTGAAGAAGAACTAACATGGGCACATTATGGTGTTGATATCAAAAATATCCATCATTTACGGCTTGGTTTTTATAAAGGAGACATATTTACTGAAGCACCTGATCGTAATCGAGATATTGAACCTATTATCAAATTAATTAATGAAACAAATCCAGATGTTATAACGTTAGCACTTGATCCTGAAGGAAGTGGTCCAGACACCCATTATAAAGTTCTACAAGCAATTGCTGAAGCACTTCGTGTTTTAAATAATAAAAAAGATATGTCAAAAGTTAGAATTTGGGGATACCGAAACGTATGGTACCGTTTTGATGCAGCTGAAGCAGATATTATGTTTCCAGTTTCTCTTAATTCAATGGCGGTACTAAGAAACACATTTTTAAATTGTTACCTCAGTCAAAAAGACGCTTCTTTTCCAAGTTATGAATTAGATGGTCCTTTCTGTGATTTAACTCAAAAAATATGGGTTGAACAACATAGAACAATGGAATTAATTCTTGGAAAAGATTTTTGGTATCAAAATGAAGATCCTCACTTTCGAGCTACTCATGGTTTAGTTTACTTAAAAGAACTAACAGTTGAAAATTTCTTAAATACTGCTCGAACTCTGGAAGAAAGCATCGAAGGGTCTCTTATTAAATAATATGTTTATGAAATAATTTGATTAATCTTCTTCATAACTGAATCATCAAACTTTTCTAAATAATTAACTGTTTTCAAATTTTGTTTTAGTTGATCTGGATTAGATGCTCCAAGAATTACTGTACTGACATTTTTATTTTGCAAACACCAGCCTAAAGCAAGATTTACTAATGGCACCCCTATGCTATTAGAAATTTCTTCAAGATCATTTGTTATCCGTAACATAGTTCTTCCTTTATCACTGTTTAACCTATCTTTTAAAAACTCATATCCATTTAAATTCATTCTAGTATCATCAGGAATTCCACTTTGATATTTTCCAGTTAATACTCCAGATGCTAAAGGAGACCAGATTGTTGTACCTAATCCTCTATTTTTAAATAAATCAAGGTAATCATTTTCCATCTTTTCCCGATTAAAAATATTATACTCAGGCTGCTCCATTGTTGGGGGTGTTAGCTGCTTTTCTTCAGAAACCCTATATGCTTTTTCAATCTGATCTGCACTCCATTCTGATGTTCCCCAATAAATAATTTTTCCCTGAATAATTAATGAATGCATTGCGCGAACAGTTTCTTCAATTGGCGTTTCTGGATCAGGTCGATGGCAAAAAAATAAATCAAGATAATCTACTTGAAGACGTTTAAGTGCAGCATTACACGCATCATGAATATGCTTAGCACTTAATCCTCGTTGAGTAGGTAAATCACCGCCCCAAAATACCTTACTTGATAAACAATATGAATCTCTGGGAAAGTCAAGTTTTTTTAATGCTTTTCCCATTATTTCTTCAGATTTACCATTTGCATAGGCTTCTGCATTATCAAAAAAGTTAACTCCATTATCATAAGCTATTTTCATCATCTCTACTGCCATTGATGTATCTATTTGAAATGAAAATGTTACCCATGAACCATATGATAATTCACTTATTTTTAATCCAGATTTTCCAAGATTTCGATATTTCATATTATATTTCTTTCTTTATTAATTCTTTAAAATTTTATCATTAAACATAGATTTA
The DNA here is from genome assembly GCA_036228285.1 of Fidelibacterota bacterium. Lineage (GTDB taxonomy): Bacteria > Fidelibacterota > Marinisomatia > Marinisomatales > TCS55. Next base: position 425 of record JAZAOA010000119.1, on the reverse strand, counting down.
ATTAATGGAGATATATCTTTATCACTTTTATACTCTATTCCAAGAAATGCTGCTATTGTAGAAGCAATTTGACTAGCATATATTGTTTCATGATTTTTCATCTCTCCTTTTGAAGGTGTGTCTGGACCAATAACAGCCATCCATACAAATTCTGCTCCATTTACAGAACTACCATGATTTCTCCAAGAATCTAAATTTTTATTACCTCTACCATGATCCGTAGTAATAAGTATCGTAGTTTTATTTTTATAATAATAATTATTTTGAACCCAATTCCATAAATCAGAAACATATTCATCTAATAGGTTTGCAGCAGTTAAATATTTATCATACTTCCCTTCATGAGCATATTCATCAGTTTCATCATAAGCTATATATAATAATTTTGGTTTCTTTTCCTCTAAATAAGTTTTAGCAAAATTATG
>JAZAOA010000118.1:0-4799 GCA_036228285.1 Fidelibacterota bacterium | reverse complement strand
TTTCTCACAAAATCTATTGGAAATACAGAAGCTAATATATCTTTTAAAAACCAACTTAAATCATTGACAAATAATCCGCATACAACCCCATAGTAAACAATTATTTCTAATAATATTAAAACACCTGCAAGAATAGGATTAACCATATCTAAAATAAAAAAAGCTATTAAGCTTAATAATAAAATGAGAAGAAAATGAGACCATTGAAAATCATAAAGAAGGTTTGTTAAACGACTTCCAAATACATTTAAATAATTTGCATGTATAATTGTCTGAATTGCATTTGCATGTGTTTCCATCCCAGGGGTGAGCTGTTGAATACCAAAATAATTGTAATAAGGAGTTTTCTTAAAATCATGAAGTACTTCTACATTAACACCTATCACAACAATTTTATTATAAAATGGAGTTTTCGTTATATCAAAATCTCCACCGAGACCCATCATGTCTATCATCTCTTGTCTTTCAACCGGATCTTCAATTGCCTGAATCCATTCAGGTAATTCACCTGGTATAAATTGACTCATCCAATCAATATCTTCCATTGGGTCGCTCAAATTAATATCTTCTGTATCTATGATATAGGCCAAGGAGTAACGAGGAAATGTACCCATTGCTGGATAATCTTCTTCCAGAGGAAGTTTATACCCAGATGCAGGACCATAATAATTTACAAGGAATGTGTTGCTATTTCCATGCGCATGAATTTGCAATCCACCATAATTCCAAATATGATTATCAGGATCAAATCGAGGCATAGTCGTATCAGAAATTCCAAGAAAAGATTTTACAGATTTTAGACCTAAAGTCAAATAGGCTCGCCCTGGCTGGTGAGCAAGTTCACTAAATAGAGCATACCTCCTTGAAAAACCATCCGCATCCATTTGATCATTTATAATTCCAGTCTCTGGTTCCGCTTTCATTATCTCATCATGAGGATTTGCAATATATTGTGGAGGCTGCCTACTAGCTTCACTTGCAACCTTTGCAGCAATAACTACTTCAGTTCCATATGCTTTGGCTTCTGTAATTGCTTCTGCAAGGATTTTGTCACCATGACGCGGAATTAATTGTTTTAATTCTTCTGAATTAATTTTATCTGCAAAATCGTGAAGATATTCTGATTTTGTTTCAGGGGCATCAAATTGTATATCAAATGCAATTACCTTAGCCCCAGCTTGTGTTAGATTTTTAATTACCCTACCCCATACTGTCCCTCTTGGATATGGCCATTGCTCAGGCATTAATCGATATGCTTCATCATCTACTTCAACAAGTACAATATCCGTACCCATTTTAATATAAGTAGAGTCATTGGATGCCCAACCAGTTAATGGACCTCTTACATTGGAAAATCGATAATCATAAGTTTTTAATTCTAAAACATCAAAAATACCAAAGAGATGAAGAATGCTTATAATAAGAATAGATGATAATGTTATGGATAATCCAATCCACTTCTCATTTAAATATCGCTTTAAAGAATTCATTTAAACTAAAAATTATAACGAAAAGACATAAGTATACCGGAGGTATTTAATTTTATTTCTTTCGATGTTTCATTTATAACAGCTTGCAATTGTCCTGTAAAAGATAATGTTATATCTTGACGTAGCCTATAGTCCGTACCACCGCGAAAATCAAATATGCTTGAAACAGTTGTTAGTGATTTATTTCGTATATAAGAAAGACCTCCAGTTAAGTTAATCTTATTATTTTGCAATGCATATTTTCCATTAAGACTAAGAGTTTTCCAGGAAATGGTATTCTTTATTGTATTTCCCTCCATATCCAAGCTTGGAATAAATAAATCCATAGCACTTACATTTAACATTGTTCGTAATGGAGTTTGAAATCTTGAAGCAATTGATATAGTTATTGATTTTGAATCGCTTCCTGAAAAGAAATAACCAGGAGCGCGATCTCCAGCCAACTTATCTGTATTCATAACTGTATTATAATTAAGTACTAGATTATGTTTCATTGATCGATAAGTCACTGGATAATTTAAAGATAATAATACATTTGTTGCTCTATTATCATCTCTATTATCTACATAAGATTCTCCTATTCTATCTAAATCTTCTTTTTCATTATTTTTACTAATCGATTGAATATTTAATACATAGGAAGGAGCTCCTGCGCCAGGTAAAAAAGACAAATTCATTGTTACAGTATTTGTATTCAAAGGATTGGCAACCGTTTCAAGTATTTTGTTATCTCTATGCTTAAATCCAGTTGTTAACATAAGTTTAGCATCTAATAGAGCCATTCGATTAGTAATTAAAAATTCTCGAATATTTGAAGCTAGGAATGGATTCCCTAATGATACAAACTCAGGGCCAACTTGTCTATACTCAACAATAAATTTGCTTAAAGGATAATTTCCAGCAAGTTTCATATTAAATGCTGAAGAGGGCATATTAACAATTGTTGCAATAGGATGTTCTTCTATAGATATAACATCAATTGGAACCAAGGGTGTCATATTTATATTAACTGTAAAAAAATCACTATATCCCATAGGATCAGGGAGATCTTCTGTTTCAATAAGCCCTCCCTGAATAATAATTCCATTGTCATCATATTGTCTTCCAATAATTCCATCAAGTGAGTCATCCAATGCAAGATCCATTTCACTTAATGACATTGGTCCTTCCCAAATATCACGATTAAAAAAACTCATATTCCATGTAAAAGTAAAATCTAATCTGCGTTTATCCATAATTGTTCCAATATCAAAACCAACTACAAGATTATCTTCAGGATCTCTGTAATTCCATTTAGTATCAGCTAAGTCAACTAGAGCATTATTATCTTGTGCAACCTGTAAAAATTCATCATATGTAAAATTTCCTGTATACATATCCATTGATAAACCTGCATATGCTGAACTGTCAACATTAAAAGACCCATAATTATCTATTTCAAGATCAACGCTTCCAATATCATCTTTTGCCTTCAAATAATGTAATCCGAATTTTAATTTGGAGAACAATTCTCCTGAAAAACGCATTGCTGAAATATTTCTCTTAAATGTATAACCTGTTCTTTCCAGAAAAAAGATGGGATTACCTGTTGCAGAATCAATTGAGGTTTCATTACTCATCAGAACCAAACCCCCATCAATTCCGCCTAATCGCTGGATCGGGCTATTTAGTTCACCCGATACAGATTGAAATTTTAACCATTTCAAATCTATATCCACTCCCATTCCTCTTACTCTTCTACCATCAATCGTAAACTGTGATAGTGACGGATAAAAATCGCCTGTAAATAAATTTAGATATTTTCCAAAATATAAGTTTCCAGAAAACCTATTTAGTGGCTGTGCAAAAGGAGATTCTCTTGTATTTAACCTGGCTGTACCTTTGAAACCAGCCCATTTTAAATCCAGATTAAATTTTCCGTTCATTTCTGAATAGGAGACTACCTGTTCACCAGAAGCTTGGGAGGATACACGCCCATCAACTTTCCCATTATAAGAAATTTCATCCATAATAGACCATTCCCCTTTATTTGTATTAAACATCCAGGATAATGGTCGTATAGGTTGATCGTATTTTGTCATACTTTCTACAATAATCGAATGTGGACCAGGATCTTGAGCTCCAGGTATTAAACTTATAATCCCACCACCAATACTCGCTAAAGAAGTAAAATCCTGACCATCAATAGTTATTTTGATTGATGTTGTATCAATATCTGGAATATTAAAAAAGGATACAGCTATTAATTCATCACCAGGAGCTATCGTTGATCCTGGTTCTGGTGACAAAACTAAAAAATCTTTTGTTTGAAACTCTTTAGAATCCTGAAAATAACTTTTTCTTCTTTCAAAAGATCTAGATCTTTTTTTAGGTGGACCAATTACTAAGTTAAATGGATTCTTTAATGGGTCTCCTCTTGGAAAAGCTACTGTACTACCATCATCTAAGCGAAATACGATAGCATACTCTAAACCAATTTGTGTTATTCTATCACCTGGAATATCAAATTGCCAACTTGATCCAGTAAATGAAAAATCCTCTTCAATATAATTTAAAGAATTTGCTGAACGAATAAACAGCTTGGCTTCCAAAACGCGGGAATCAGAAAATAGTGATACAATAATTTTGACCCGTTCTCCACTTGACACATTGTCAGGAGGAACGTGGTATAAAATTGACTCTTGAGATAAAACTACATTAAAAACAAGAAAAATAGATACGATTACTTTATCTATCCACCTCTCTTGAAAGCCGGTCAACATTGGGAAATTATTATTAATCTAACAAATAGATAATTTATTGAATATCAATTAATAGTTTTTTGATTTCACCATTTGGACCTTCAAATTCAATTTCAATTTGATTTCCAGAATCCTCTTGAGTGTCCGATGGATCATCAGGAACTGTATTTTGATTTGTTGGATCAAGATCAAGGTTTCCGCTATCATCAGAAGTTCCTGTATTTCCAGCAGTAACGTCCACACTTAAACCACTAATAACATTGAAAAGATCTACAATGCCTTCAAGCCCAATTAACATATCTCCTTCTTCAGAATTTGCTATAAACCAAAAATCTGTTCCTTTTACAGATGCTACAGATGTCGTGCTTTGTATAACAAACTCACCTTTTCTTTGTTTATTAACTTGAGCGCGAACGGTACCATTATCCATCCGAATATTCTTTGAAATTGTTGAAGCAATTTTTTTTCCAGTGATAGTTACTTCAGATTCTTCTTTTATTTTCAGTTGTGATTTATCATCTATAAAAATGACAAGTGCAAACCCATCTGATCCAGTTTTGATTCGATC
>JAZAOA010000117.1:0-13866 GCA_036228285.1 Fidelibacterota bacterium | reverse complement strand
TTTTCATCAATCTCATTAATCATTCTTCCAACACCAGGTACATAGGTTAGAGATTGATCAGTTGCGGCACCAATAGTATATATTTTTATATCGAATTGATTAGCAAGATCTGCGGCAGTAATAGGATCAAGTTCTCCTGCATTATTACTACCATCAGAAAGTAAAATCATAACCTTACTCTTTGATTTACTATTTCGCAACCGGTTAGTTGCGTTTGCAATTGCCATACCAATAGCTGTACCATCATATTCTTTCTCTGCAATACGAATTTCCTTCAACAATGAACTTAAAACTTGGTTGTCAGTTGTTAATGGACATTGAATAAATGTCTCTCCTGCAAATACTAATAAACCTATACGATCTCCTTGTCTATTAGTAATAAAATTTTGAGCGGCTTCTTTTACTGCTTCTAATCTGTTAGGTTTGAAATCTTCTGCTAACATGCTACTACTTATATCAATCACTAAAATAATATCAACTACATCGACATTCGTCATTTGTAGTTGATCAATCTTCCTTGGTCTAGCTATTGCCACAATAATTAATGCTAAAGTTAAAATCTTTAAATAAAGAACTATTTTATATCTGAATTCACCTCTTTTACGAAAAGATCCTTCTAATAGTGAAGAAGATGAAATGCGCATAGTTCCTTCAAAGGAAGAACTTCTTTTATTAAAAAACCAAATTATAATTGGGATAACAAAAAGAGCTATTAATACCCAAGGATGTAAAAATTCAATCATAATGAGACTACCCTATGCCCTATCTTTAATTAATCAAGGCAGTATTAATACGAGAAATTGAACATGAAGTTCCATATATAGTACAATAAATTAACAAGCTTAGGCTTGTGTTAACTATTTAGAATATTATAAATGTAATAAAATTAGAAAGGTCTATTATTCTTTTGGTTTTTCACTATCAGAAGTAATAGTATCTGCTGCATCATCTAACTCTTGCTTGGCATCATCTACTGCTCCTTTAAATTCTCTAATACCTTGGCCTAGTCCACGAGCAAGTTCTGGAATACGCTTTGCGCCAAATAATAAAAGAACAACAAGAGCGATAATAACCCATTCCCATCCTCCAGGAACTCCAGCATAAATTAAGGTAACTGATGATTCTAACATGGTTAATTCCTTATCATATCAATTTATTCATTCGAATTTAATAAAATCCTATATCTATTGCCTGTAAAAACGAAGTAAGTAGAATGCAGTTGCTAAACCAATTATACTAGTAAAATTAATTGTAATTTCTAATCCAAATTTTAAGACAACCATTAATAAATCAATACTAATAACACCTTTTGCATTACCAAAAACTCCAGCCAAGTCAAAATATACACTAGTAAGAAAAAAATCTTTAACTACTCCTGGGGGGAGTAAAAAACCAAGAACTTCTCCTAAGACAGATCCTATCATTGATCCAAAAAATAACACTAAAAAAACTAAGCCAAATGATCTGCTTTTATTCATCTTAACTACAATTTAGCACGAATTTCAGATTTTTCTTCAAATCTATCATTGTCTAAAGTCCATTGAATTATACTCCAAAATATATATAATGTAAAAAGAGGGAACAAAACAAGACCCTGAAAAAAGAATGCTAAAACAATTATTAAACCAACACCGATAAGACTTAATGTATTTGATTTTCCTTTTTTAAAAGAAATTAATGGAAATTTTGAAAAACGTATTTTACTTACCATAAGAAAACCAAGAAATGCTGTCATAACAAGAGCGATTCTAGGATCGCCATAGTTTCCCCAAATTTGTTGATTAAATAAAAGAAAAGTTACAATCATAACTGCATTCATTGGCGTTGGCAGTCCAATAAAATAAGATGTTGGATTCTGATCCTGATTCAAGTTGTATTTAGCAAGTCTAATTGTCCCAAAAAGAATAGGTATAAAACTGAAAAGCCCTCCTAAAATAGGAGGCAACCCTTCTACATACACTAGATATATTATCATTGAAGGAACGGCGCAAAAGGAAATAGTATCCGCAAAAGAATCAAACTCTGCGCCAAAGCGAGTAGGAATGCCTAATAACCTAGCTAACTTTCCATCGAAAACATCAAAAAAACATGCGAATAGAATTAGCCAACCAGCGCGAACCGGGTCTCCTTTCATTATAAAACCCATCGCCATAAATCCTATAAACATATTCATGACGGTGAATATACTTGGAATAAATTCTTTAGGCTTTCTTCTCATGATAATTTTCCAATTATTGTTTCTCCACCTTTAACTTTTTCTCCTATCTTAACTTTAACCTCAATAGAATTTGGGAATATAATATCGGTTCTTGATCCAAACATAATAAAACCTAAACGATCTCCTTTTATCATTTCTTTATCAACTTCAGCATAGCAATGAATTCTTCTAGCTATGAGCCCAGCAATCTGAAGAACACGAAAATTGAAATTATTAGCACTGAATAAAATATTTGTTCTTTCATTTTCATCACTAGCTTTATGATCATATGCAGCAATAAAATTTCCTTTTTTATATATGACTTTCTTTACTCGTGATGTTAAAGGAATTCTATTTACATGGACATTAAAAACATTTAAAAAAATAGAAATTCTAGATGAATTATTTCCCACCTCATCATCATCTACTTGATCAATACGAATTATTTTCCCATCCGCAGGCGAAAGTATTGATGATTCATCAGAAGAACACTCTCTAATAGGGTCTCGAAAAAAATTACATGAAAAGATAAGTAATATACCTGAAATGAAATAAAGTATAATTATTATCTTATATTCAAAATAAAAACCTACTATACCTAGAAAAAATGATACTAATGTTAAAAATATAAGTATTTTTTTACCTTCTGGCGCTAGCACTAATTTTCTTACCTCCCACCTTTACCAAGTATTAATTTTTTCTTTATATAACGTCCATTTCTATATAACTGAATTTTAATTTTATCTCCTTGCCTAAGATCACTTTCTTCTATTATTGATCTAAATTCATTTGTCGTCTTAACAACAAAATCATTAACTGTGGTTATTATATCTCCATTTTTAATTCCAGATCTCTCAGCAGAGCTTTGTTTCTCAACCTCTACTACAATCAACCCTTCAGATATATCTAAATCCATATATAATGCAATTCTGGGTGTAAGAGGCTGCACTGTTAGACCTGTTTTGTAGCTTCTATCAATTCTGCCAGTATTTTTTAATTCTTCAACTATTCTTTTTGCTCTATTAATAGGAATTGCAAAACCAATGCCAATTGATCCTTCAGAATAGGAAGATCCAGTATAAATAAAAGTATTAATACCAATAACATTTCCCTCGCTATTAACAAGTGGGCCACCACTGTTTCCCATATTAATTGCTGCATCAGTCTGAATCATATTTTTATATACTTGCCCCCTCTCCATTTCGCCAAAATTCATATCTACTGCACTAATAATACCTACGGTTGCAGTTGGTTGATTATTAATCTCAAAAAGACCTAATGGATTTCCAAGAGCGATCACCCACTCACCTATAATTAAGTCATCAGAATTTGATAATTTTGCATATGTAAAATCTTTACCTTCTAATTTTAAAAGTGCTATATCGGAAATATGATCAATTCCAATAATTTCAGCTGGATACTCTTTACCGCCTTTTAGAGATACAAAAACCTCGCTAGCATTTTCAACAACGTGAGAATTTGTAATTACATAACCATCTGGACTAATTACGAATCCAGATCCAGAACTTCTTGCTTTACGTTTCTGATAGAACATTTCAGGAAAAAAATAATTAAACCACGGATCACCGCCAAAAGGAGCAACAATATCTTGGATTACATTTATACTTGCCACTGTTGGTCCAACTTTTTCTATTGCTCTTGTAATCGCATTCTCTCTTGATTTAGAGATTGTATCAGCAGATAAATAAAAACTAATAAATAATAAATAAACGAGAATATTTTTTCTTTTACTATTCATAGACTATATGATTTAACAATAATCCCAGCGCAGGTGCTTTAAATTGTTTTGAATTTGACTTTGGATTATTTAATTCTTTATTTAATTGTTCAATACTATACTTCCCTTGATTTATTGCCACCATTGATCCTACTAAATAACGTACCATATGATGTAAAAATCTATTACCTGATATATGATAATTTACTATTTCACCAGATTTCTTCCACTCAGATTGATAAATATTACATATTGTATTATTAATTTGAGGGTTTTTCTTTGAAAAAGATAAAAAATCATGTTCTCCCATTATAAGTTTTGCTGCATTATTTAAACTTAAAATATCCAGTTTATTCGTGTACCATACTCTATGTCGATCCAATAAATTTCTAATTTGACTACAACTATATATATATTCCCTTCTAATAGCTGAAAAACGTGCATGAAATTGATCATTTACTATTTCAATTGACTTTACATAGCAATCCTCATTTAAATTGCCATTTATAGCGTTTTTTAAACGGTCACATTCTAATTTTGTATCTAAATCAAAATGTGCAGTCTGTCCCAATGCATGAACTCCAGTATCTGTTCTCCCAGATCCAATAATTTGAACCAATTCCCCTTTGTTCAATTTTGTTATTGCTAACTGAAGGTCTCCTTGCACTGTACGTTTATCTTTTTGTGACTGCCATCCATAAAAATTGGATCCATCGTATTGACAAACTATCTTATATCTCTTCATAAAATTTGAAAAAAACTAGATTAGGGCTAATCTAATTACAAAATAACAGCTTTATCAAAAGTAAATATTAAACGATAGATTATAGTGATCCATATATGAAGAATAAGAAGGAATTATATTGGTATCTTTAATTTTAGAAATTCTAAATAAATATAGAGAATCTATCGCAGAAACAATATGATTTAAAACCATTCCACCAATTAAAAACGAGCCTCTTAATTTCCAAGTATCCGCTTTAATTCTCATTTTCTCAAAAGATTTCCTATTTTCATCATTATCCCAATGCCAACTCCAATTATCATTTTGTTGATAAAGCGCATTATAATCTCTCCATCGTAGATGCTCTTCATTAAATTGATCGATTGATAAGTAATTTCCAATATCTACCCAATACTGTCTATTTTTACCTAGAATACTAACGCCAGCATGCTGAGCGGCATATGCTTCATAATTACTTTTAAATGTATTTGCCTTTGAATAACTGCCTAAAATTGAAATGATAATAAATGATTCTGTAACAGCAAATACTTTACCTCTTTTCTTATTTCCTAATGCATACTCTCCCCATCCAGGAAAAATTAATGATTTTAATATTGGAGATAAGACTGGATCTTTAGAATCATTATTTAAGTTTATTTCCTGAGAAAAACCTATTTGTAATAACAAAAATGCTGTTATGATCTTTTTTGAAGCCATCCGAAGAATAATGTAATCAGTGATATTAAAGTACAAATTACAGCAAACCAATCGCCATATTTAGTATAAAATGATTGAACATTTTTTATTGGTATACTAGAAAGGGTAACTTTCTGTTCATTGAAAGGTATTTTATTATTTACTTTACCAGTAGGTAAAATTAATCCAGAAATTCCTGTATTAGCACTACGAGCTATGGGTACTCTATTCTCAACTGCTCTCAACTTGGCTATTTCAAAATGTTGATATACACCAGAAGAGTGACCACACCAAGAGTCATTTGTTTCTATAGTAATAAAATTAGCACCTAAATTTATAAATTTTCTTGCAATTTTTGGTATGCTAGACTCGTAACAAATCAAATTTGCAAATGAAATACCATCAAGATTAAATATTGTATATTTAGAACCAGCTGTGAAATTTGCTTGACCAAAATTTAATTTTTTAAGAAATGAAAAATAATTCGAAAATGGAATACTTTCGGCAAAAGGAACTAAATGTATCTTGTAATACATTTTTGTCGAACCATCAGGCTTTAAAAACATCGAAGCATTATAGTAATCTATTTTGTTATCTTTGCCTTTAATTCTATCTGGAGTACCTGTTAAGAGTGGAATGTTAGACTTTTTTACTTTTTGCAAAATAGATTTGCGATTTGAATAGTTTATTCTCAAATATGTAGGCAATGCTGCTTCAGGCCATAAAATTAAATCTGGTTCAAGTTTGATAGCTTCATTATGAAGTGAATCCATGGTATTAAAGATTATATGACGAAAATTTTGTTCCCATTTTAAATTTGGATCTATATTTGGTTGAACAATGGCAGTTTTAATTACATTATTAATCTCTCTATTTTCTATTGATGATATCCGAAAATATCCTAATAAATAAATCACTAATATTAATAAACCGCCCATATACAATATTTTGATTTCTACATTTTTGGATCTTATGGCAGTATATATTATTACATTTAATAAAACTATCCAGAAGCTAATACCCATCGAACCTGTAACATCTGCAATTTGAACTAAAGGCAGACAAAATGTCTGAGTTAATGCTAAATTTATCCAGGGGAATGAAAGAGGGCCAAAACCTCGTAAGAATTCTGTAAAAACCCAGATTAATGGAACTAAGGATAATCCATGTCCAGTAATTTTATTATACCAACTAGATAGAAAGCCAAATAATATCCAAAAAATACTTAAATATAAAATTGCTGCAACCATCGATATTAGGGCAGGTACTACACCTGCACCACTATTCAACCCAAACCAATAAACTGTTATTACATTTACAATAAGACCTGTTACAAAAGACCATTTTATACTATCACCTATAGATGAAGAAAATAATACATGAATTAATGGTATCAACCCAAACCAAGCTAAAAATCCAAAAGGAGACGGTGGATAAGAAAGCCCAATTATAATACCTGATAGCACAGATAATTTACATTTTGATATATTTGAGAAATTTGAAATCATTTTTTTTGATCCAAATATTGCTGTAGAAATAATGCTGCTGCAGTCTTATCAATTAAAGATTTATTATGTCCAGTTTTAATACCTTGATCTATTATAGATCTTTTTGCAGCTTTTGAACTCCACCGTTCATCAATAAATATTATTTTTACATTCTTGGATGACAATTTATCTGAAAAAGTTTTTACTTTCTTTGTCTGCTCTGTGTCTTCACCTGACATAGATAATGGTAAACCAATAATGACAAATTCAATATCTTCTTTTATAATGATTTCTTGGATTGAATTAACTGAATAATCATCATTATCATTTATAATCGTTTTATAGGGACTTGCAATAATCTTTAATGGATCCGATAATGCAAGTCCTATTCTTTGATCACCATAATCAATAGCTAAAATTCTTCCCATTTTGATGGAAGTTTATTTTAAAGGTTGTTTTAAATATTGTCTAAGAATTTTACCTGGTTTGAAATGTGTTTTTTTATGTGCAGGAACAAAAATTTCTTGATTAGTTTGAGGATTTCTAGCCTTTGGTTTAGCTTTTGTTGGTTTTATTTCAAAAACACCGAAATTTCTGATTTCAATTCTAACTTTTTCATAATCATCTGTTAACATATCTCGTAAAACCACAAATAACTCATCTGTAAATGTTAAAGAATCAACTAAGGTTGCCTCTAATCGATCCGCAATTTCTACTGCTACATCTTTTTTTGTAAATGTTCTTACTTTCATCTCTATAAACCTGTTCTTTCTACATTATCAACTCCAGGGATTTTAATTACTTTATTAATTATACGATCAAGTTGTTTTATGTTATTTATCTGTATAATAAAAAAAGCTGTCGAAAGAGCATCTTTTACCTTCATGTCAACACTAGCTATATTAATATTTGATCCCGAAATAACTTCTGTAATTTCTCTTAACATACCTTTTCTATCAATTGATTCTACTTTAAGTCGCACATTAAAGATATCAGATCTTCCCACATCCCATTCAACAGGAACCAAGCGATCTGATTCTTCATTTAATAAAGGCAAACTTTTACATGTAGATCGGTGTACCGTAACACCTCTACCTCTTGTTATAAAACCTATCATTTCATCCCCTGGAATCGGGTTGCAACATTTACCAAATGAAACCATCAAGTTTTTAATTCCTTGAATTTTAATACCTTTAGATCTTCCTCTAGCAAAATCTAAAAAACTTTTTTCTCCATCTGAAGAGTCTTCATCAATTGAATGATTATCATTAGGACTTATTTTATTTAAAATGTCTCTGATCGATATTGATCCACTCCCAATAGCTTCAAGAAAAGAATCAGAATTATTATAACCAAATTTAGAAAATGATTCAATTAACTCATTAAATAACGATTTACGTTTTAATCTTCTGAGAGTTTTTTCAACAAGTTGCTTACCAAGAACAATACTTTCTTCCCTTGTCGCCTTCTGTAAAAATCTATTAATATTATTTCTAGCTTTACTTGTCACTACAAACTTTAGCCATCCATAACTAGGGTTTTGAGATTTACTAGTTAAAATTTCTATAGTATCACCATTTTTTAAAATTGTATTTAGTGGAACAACTTTGTGATCAACTTTTGCTCCAATACAATGCAATCCAACTTCTGTATGTACATTAAAGGCAAAATCAATAGGAGTTGAATTAACTGGCAACTGAACTAAATCCCCATTTGGAGTGAATACAAATATTTCATCATTAAATAAATCGATTTTTAGTAGATTCATAAACTCTCTTGGATCAGATGACTCTCCTTGAAGAATTTCCACCAAATCTCTTAACCACTTTACATGATCATCAATACTTTTACTAGTAACACCATCATTTTTATATTGCCAATGTGCTGCAATTCCTATTTCAGCAGTTTCTTCCATCTCTCTAGTTCGAATTTGAATTTCAACTAATTTGCCTTCCGGGCCTATTACAGTCGTATGTATTGATTGATAAGCATTTGATTTTGGAGTAGCAATAAAATCCTTAAAACGATCTTGAACAGGCTTGAACTTTTGATGTAAAACACCAAGAGTTAAATAACAATCTTCTATTTTATCAACAATAACTCTTAGTGCAAGTATATCATAAATCTCATTAAAAGACTTACCTCTTTCAACCATCTTTCCATATATAGAAGAATGAGACTTTACTCTACCGTAAATTGATGCCTCTAAATTATACTTTGATAATTCGACCGTTATTGGCTTAGTAATATCAGAAATATATTTTTTTCTAACTCTTTTACTGGATTTAATTTTTGATTCAAGATCAGCATAAGCTTTAGGATTTAACGTTTGAAATACTAAATCTTCTAATTCAGCTTTTACCTTTGCCATACCCAACCTATTAGCTAATGGCACATAAACATCTCTTGTCTCAATCGCAATCCTATGACGCTTTATTCTAGACAAATGCTTAATAGTCTTCATATTATGAAGTCTATCAGCAAATTTGATTATTATGACACGTAGATCCTTAGCAACGGAAAGTAACATCTTCATAAAGTTTCCTGCCTGTTTCTCTTCTCTGCTAGAAAAACGAATACCACCTAGTTTAGTAACGCCATCAACAAGATCCGCCACATCATTACCAAATAGAGATTTAATATCATTTCTAGATGCATCTGTGTCTTCTACAGTATCATGCAACATACCTCCTGCAATAGTGAAATGATCCATTTTCCATGATGCAAGCGTATTCGCAACTGCTAAACAATGATTAAAATACGGTTCTCCAGATTTTCGTTTTTGACCTTCATGGTGAGTGCTAGAAAATTCATAAGCTTGCCATAATAGATCTCGTATCTCTTCTTTTTCAAATCCATGAACAATAGATACGCCTTCAAATAAATTTAAAAATTTCTTAGGATATTCCCCTACAAGATGCGGAACAAACTTTGCTAATGGATTCTGCATTAAAAAGGTACTTTGGATTCCATTTCTTCAAATGCTGAAATACTTTCAAATCTAGCGAAACGATCTATAAATGATAGATCTACAGTTCCAATTGGACCATTTCTTTGTTTAGCAACAATTGCTTGTGCTCTCCCTTTATCTTCTTCTTCCCTAGAGTATACCCATGATCTATATAAAAATATAACTACGTCTGCATCTTGTTCAATCGCTCCACTCTCTCTAAGATCAGATAATTGCGGTCTATGGTCACTCCTCTGTTCCACTGCGCGAGATAATTGTGATAAAGCAATTACCGGAACATCTAATTCTTTTGCCAATGCTTTTAATGATCGGGATATATTTGATATTTCTTGTTGTCGGCTCTCAATATTTCTTGGACCCTGCATCAATTGAAGATAATCAACAATGATTAAACCTAAATTTTTCTCTGCTTTCAACCTTCTTGCTTTTGCCCGTAATTCTAAAACAGTTATTGCAGGGGTATCATCTAAATAAATTTCAGCTTCTGCAAGAGATCCGACTGCAAGACTCAAGTTTTTCCATTGATTTTTAGGGAGCTTACCTGTTCTGACTAAATGACTATCTACTCTACCCTCAGCACAAAGAAGTCTTTGAGCTAATTGATGATTTGCCATTTCTAAGCTAAACATTCCAACAGGTACTTTATAATCTATTGCGGCATTTCTCATAACTGATAAAGCTAAAGCTGTCTTTCCCATAGATGGCCTACCAGCAATAATGACTAAGTCACCCTTTTGAAATCCAGAAGTAATTTCATCTAAGTCAATTAAACCAGATGCAACACCTGTCACAGATCCCGGGTTAGAAGCAATACGATCTAAATTCTGAAATGTTTCATGTAAAATTCCATCTATAGGCATAAACCCACCACGCAAACGATCTTGGGTAATACCAAAAATGGTTTGTTCAGCTGCATCAAGAATTTCGCCTACATCTTGCTGATCATTATATGCATCTTTTGATAATTCATGGGAAGCTCTAATTAATTCACGAAGCATAAACTTCTCCAAAACAATTTTTGCATAACTTTCAATATTTGCTGTTGTAGGAACAGATTCCACTAAACCAGTTATAAAATAAGCTCCACCAACATCATCAATTTGTTTATTCTTTTTTAACTTATTTATAACTGAGATTGTATCAATTGGTTCACCTTTATCAAAAAGGTCTGACATAACTAAAAAGATTTTACTATGAGCTTCTTTATAAAAATGATGACTACGGACCCACTGCAATGCTTTGCTTATCGCATCTTTACTTGATAACATTGCACCTAAAACTGCTTGTTCCGCTTCAATTGATTGAGGTTGCAAATTTAAATTTTCTTTTGTTTTATTATTTGCCATTTTTTTATTTAATAAGATTTCTTATCCATTTAAAATCTTCCCAAGCTGCAGGTTTTAGATTTTGATTTCTTAATAGAGCAGCAGGATGGTAAGTAGCAACTAGCGGAGTTCCATAATAATCATGTTTTATTAAACGCATATCTTTTAATGCCAAATCATTTTTTAATAAGGTCTTTGCAGCTACCCTACCTAAAGCTACTATTAGTTTAGGCTTTATCAAATTAATTTGCTCTTTTAGATAAGGCTCACATTGTTCAATCTCAGATAATAAAGGGTCCCGATTATCTGGAGGACGGCATTTCAACACGTTGCAAATATAAACTCCTTTATCTCTTGATAAAGATATAGCAGCTAAAATTTTGTCTAACAGCTTACCGGCACGACCAACAAAGGGAACGCCTTCAAGGTCTTCCCTCTCTCCAGGCGCTTCTCCTACAAGTAATAAATCAGCATTCTTATCACCAACACCAAAAACAAAATTATTTCTTGAATTACCCAATTGGCACTTTTTACAGTTATTTATCGAATGATAAAATTTATCCAATATCTCTTCTGAGCTATTATTTATTGATGCTTTATTAATTTTTAAATATAGCTTATCTCCATAAATCTTTTGTGTCTGTTTTAAATACTGATTAATACAGCTATTATCTACCAAACTATCCCCTATGAATCTTCGCTTTCTTGTTCTCTCCACTGTAAATCTCCGGATAAAAACTCATCCATTGCTTCAGTAGTAACCTTTTCTTTTTCTTCATATTCATCCGGATCAACTTGTGGTAACTCATCTAACACATCTAATTCAGAGATATCATCTGTCTCATTTATAACCTTTTCTTCATACCTATCTTGGTTTATTTGACGTGCTCTTTTCGACATTACAACTACTGCTTCATAAATATTCTTTGATTGTTTCTCTAATTTTCGCAATGCTAAAGGTTTAACTGCCATGTATTACTCCTTGGTTTTGATTTGATATTATTTCATTTAATTTTTTAATAGCATTAGAAAGATCATCATTTATCATAAAAGTATCAAACTTATCTTTAAACTTCATCTCTTTATTTGTTCTTTCTAATCTTTTATTAATTATTTCTATTGAATCTGTTCCTCTTTTCATCAAACGCATCTTTAAATCCTCTAAAGAAGGCGGTAAAATAAATATAGTAAGAGTATTATTCGGATATTTTTTTTTAATTGACATTGCGCCTTTAACGTCCACATCAAATAATATTAATTCTTCACTATCAATTGCTTTTTTTAAAGTATTACTTAAAGTCCCATAATAATAACCATGGACTTGCTCGTACTCAACTAATTCATTATTGTTAACTTTATCCATAAACTCATTATTTGTCAAAAAATAATAATTAACTCCTTCTATTTCATAATCACGCTTAGGCCTGGTAGTACAAGAAATAGAAAATTTAATATTAGGATTAATTCGTCTTATTTCCTCACATAAAGTAGATTTTCCCGCTCCAGATGGCGCAGAAATAACAATTAGATTTTTCATAATATATTTTGAGCTTGTTCTCTAATCTTTTCTAGTTCATCCTTCATATCTATAACATGCTTAACCACATCTATTATCCCATTTTTTGAACCTATTGTATTAATTTCACGAAATACTTCCTGAATTAGAAAAGTAAACTTTTTACCTATAGTATCACCGTTATCTAATAAATTATCTAATTGATCATAATGACTTTTCAAGCGAACAATTTCCTCAGTAACATCAGCTCGCTCTGCTAAAATAGCAACCTCTTGAATCAATCGAGACTCATCTACTTCATGATCTCCTAATAACTTCTGTAAGCGATTATGTAATTTTTCCTTTCTATCATCAGCAAATGAATCATTCAATTTCTCTATATTTTTAACAATTTTTTTTAAATTATTTAAACGTGAGGATAAATCTTTATATATTTTATCTCCTTCAAGTCTTCTCATCTCATTTAGCTGTAAAATTGCTTCATTAGTAATTTTAATAATATCATCAGAATTCAAATCATCTGATCTATTATCTAATAATAAATCAGATGAATGAATAAAATCACCTGGATTAATCGTATATGAATAATTTTGCGAGATCATTTTTATAGTTTTATCTATTGCCTCAAAACGATCCTTATTAAAAGAATAACTATTATTTAATGTAGAACTTTTTCCAATTTCAAAGAAAACTTGTACAGAACCTCGAATAATATTCTCTGAGATTAATTGTCTTATATTTTGTTCAACTTTAGGCTCAATATGCAAACCACGTATTTTAATATCTAAATATCGTGAGTTTACCGATCGTATAGTCGCGGACAACTGTCCAGATTCAGTATCAATAACTGAATGACCAAAACCTGTCATACTTAAAATCATATTTCCTTACCCAGGGTGAAATGCAAATTTAGTTCATTTTGCTATGCTTTATCAATCAAAGATCAAAAAATATCATATTTGTTAAAAATCTATAAAAATGAAACAATTTTAGTTTTAAACCAAACTGGATCTATTCTAAATGATATTAATTGACTTGATCCAAACCCAGTATATGATGGTGATGGTCTATATGCATAATCTATTGAAAAATTAGTCCATACTAAACCTATTCCAGTTGAAAGGAAGCCATTGTTGTTTCTACCTAATCTGATTTGAAGATTAGATTTATAATTTATCTCAGCTCCTATATTAAATTGAAAATCTTTGTAAG
>JAZAOA010000116.1:0-26568 GCA_036228285.1 Fidelibacterota bacterium | reverse complement strand
CACAATATATAAATCTACGAAAAATATTTTATCTAGTACTTCTGTAGCTGATTCGTTTCAATATGATAATCATGATAATTTTGTGAATCGTAAAGGGGATGATTTTTCCAATATGGATAAAAAGTTAGCTCTTGATATGATGAAAAAAGAAATGTTAGAGGCTTCAGATGAATTAGAATTTGAAAAAGCTGCAAAATTAAGAGATGAAATAAAAAAATTAGAAAAAGAATTGGAAGGTATTTTTTAATGAAAATATTTATTACCGGAGGAGCTGGTTATATAGGATCTCATGTTTCGCTACAGTTATTAAATGCAGGTCATGAAGTAACTATTTACGATGATCTTTCATTAAGCTCTATAAATAATGTTGATAAAAGAGCAAAATTTATTGAAGGATCAACATTAGATATTAGTTTACTAGAAAAATCTTTATCAGATAATATAAATTTGGTTATTCATCTTGCTGGTTATAAGGCTGCAGGAGAATCAATGGAAATACCTTCAAAATATTCTAATAATAATATTAATGGAAGTATTAATCTATTGAATGCAATGGGTAAACATGGTATAAATAAATTAATTTTTTCTTCTACAGCAGCAGTTTATGGTAGCCCAAGTTATCTACCTATTGATGAAAATCATTCTTTAGATCCAATTAATTTTTATGGATATACGAAATTAGTAATTGAAGATTTTATTAAATGGTATGGGAAATTAGAGAAAATAAATTATGTAATTTTTAGATTTTTTAATGCTGCGGGATACGATACTAATGGTAGAGTTAAGTTCGTTGAACAAAACCCCACCAATTTATTACCTATAATTATGGAAACAGCAAATAAAACACGAAAAAAGATGAAGGTTTATGGAAATACATATGATACTCACGATGGTACTGGAGTACGCGATTATATTCATGTCAGTGATTTAGCGTTAGCACATGAGAAAGCAATCGATTATTTATCTAAAAATAATGGAGATTTGATAACTAATTTAGCAACAGGTGAAGGATACTCTGTCCTTGAGATCATAAATCGATTTGAGGATTTAATCTCTATAAAAATAAACTATGATATTGTGAATAAAAGAGAAGGTGATCTTGCAACGATGGTAGCATTATCTAAGATTGCATATGATAAGCTTGGCTGGGAGCCACGTTTCTCTGATATAGATACCATTTTAAATAGTATGTGGAATATTTATAAAGAGTTTTAATTAGGAGTTTAAAAAGTGATCGATATTGAAAAATTACAATCAAGATCAGGGATTATTGGCAACTCAGATTCTATTAGAGAAGTGCTTGATCTAATTGCTCAGATTGCACCTGTAGATATTACTGTATTAATATCAGGTGAATCTGGTACTGGAAAAGAAATGGTAGCGAAAGCTATTCATAAGTTTAGTAAGAGATCTCAGGATGAGATGATTACAGTTAATTGTGGCGCTATTCCAGCTGGGATTATTGAAAGCGAGTTGTTTGGGCATAAGAAAGGTTCTTTCACTGGTGCAAATGAAGATAGAAAAGGATATTTTGAGACTGCTCATAAAGGTACTATTTTTCTTGATGAGATAGGTGAAACTCCTCTGGAGACTCAAGTTAAGCTTCTTCGCGTTTTGGAAGCAGGAGAATTCATGCGAGTAGGAGATTCTAAAACTTTGTATACAGATGTAAGAGTAATAGCAGCGACAAATAAAGATCTTAGTGATTTAGTAAAGAAAAAACAATTTAGACAAGATCTTTTCTTTCGTTTAAAAACAGTCCAAATAGATTTGCCACCATTACGAAATAGGATAGAAGACATCAACCAGTTTGTGGAGAGATTTGCTTTAGAATTTACACGTGAAAATGATATTCCATATCGAGGGTTTATTCCTGAAGCAATTCGATTTATGAAAAATTATAATTGGCCTGGAAATGTAAGAGAATTGAAGAATTTTGTTGAAAGTATTTTAGTTTTGCAGAAAGGTGAAAGAATTACTTTAAAAATGGTTGAAGATAAGCTAGTAGTACCCCAAAATATTAATAATGACAATTTACCTGTAGTTGTAAATCAATCTGCAGAACAAGCTGAAAGAGAGCTTATCTTAAGACAATTATTATTATTAAGACAGGATGTAGAGTTGATTAAAGAGATAGTAAATAATAGTAAGAATATTTCTATTCCATCACCATCAGAAATGTCTTTTTTTCCTAATGATGATCATTCCAAATTATCCGGCAATATAGAGGTGGATGCAGATGGATATAAGCTAGTGCGCGATGATGCAATTGGCGAGATGTCACTTGATGATTTAGAGAGAGAAGCGATTATTCGCACATTAAATTATTTTAATAATAACCGTAGAAAGGCAGCAAAATCATTAGGTATGAGTGAAAGGACTCTATATCGTAAAATTGATGACTATGGTCTAGCCAAAAAAAATAAATCCTATCGATCTTCAAAAGAATGAAAAAATTTATAGTTATAATTATTTTACCATTTTTCACAAATTGTATTTTTTATTCAATGGCAGGATCTATACCTCCACATATAAATAGTATTTCAATCCCAATGGTTGAGAACCAGACAGTAGAATTTGGAATTTCAGAAGCGGTAACTGATAATCTGATTAATCAATTTCTAGAATCAAATATTCTTCTATTAGATGAAGAAAATAATGCTGATTCTATTTTAAAAGGTAAAATTGTTCGTGTAAATGACGCTCCCTACACATACACAAAGGAAGAGTCAGTCACAGAATATCGATTTACGATTACAATGGATTTAGAATGGTTTGATGTTAAAGAAGATAAAGTGATTATAAAAAAACAATACTCTGGTTTTGGTGCGTATGGATTAAGTGGCGATATAAGTTCAGATCAGATTGATAATGATGGTGATGGTTTGGTAGATAGTGAAGACGAAGATGAATTTGGAGACCCAAGAGAGTATGCAACAAAAGTTGCTGTAAAAAAGATAGCCCAAGATATATTAAATGAAATAATGACATCTTGGTAATTCAATATTTGAAAGGAAAAATATAGATAATGAAAAAAAGGTTTTTATCTAACATATCTGAAGTTGAAGGTAAGGAAGCGACATTTGATGGTTGGGTTTACAATACTCGTTCAATAGGCAAGATATGGTTTCTAATTCTAAGAGATGGCACAAGTATGACTCAATGTGTAGTATCCTCAGATGAAACTAGTGATACAGTATTTAATCTTGAAAATACTTTAACTCAAGAATCATCAATAAGCGTAACAGGCATTATAAAAAAAGAACCTCGATCAATTGGTGGTTATGAAATTTTAGTTAATAATATTGTAGTCCATCAATTAGCAAATGATTATCCAATTTCATTAAAGGAGCACGGAACTTCATTTCTAATGGATAATAGACATTTGTGGATTCGATCTAAAAGACAACATGCGATTTTAAAAATACGTCATCAAGTTATTAAAGCATCAAGAGATTTTTTAGATAATAATGGATTTACTTTAGTTGATACCCCAATTTTTACTGCGAATGCTTGTGAAGGTACATCTAATTTATTCAATGTTGAATACTTTGATAGATCTGCTTATTTAACACAAAGTGGTCAATTGTATTCTGAAGCAAGTGCAGCAAGTTTTGGGAAAGTTTATTGTTTTGGACCAACATTCCGCGCAGAGAAATCCAAGACAAGAAGACATTTGACTGAATTTTGGATGGTTGAGCCAGAAATGGCATATTTTGATTTAAATGATAATATGGATTTAGCTGAAGAATTTGTTGAAAGCATCGTTCAATCATGTTTAAAAAATTGTAAAAATGAATTAAAGATTCTTGAAAGAGATACGCAGTATTTAGAGAAAGTAAAGGCACCTTTCCCACGTATTACGTATGATGAAGCAGCTAAAATACTGAGCGAACAGGGTATTGATTTTTCTTATGGTAGTGATTTTGGAGGAACGGATGAAACAATTATTTCAGAACAATATGATAGGCCCGTAATGGTACATAGGTGGCCAGCAGATATTAAAGCTTTTTATATGAAACGCGATATTGAAGATAATAAATTAGCTCTTGGAGTTGATATGCTAGCGCCAGAAGGATATGGAGAGATTATTGGTGGAGGTCAAAGAGAAGATGATCTGAATATTTTAGAGAATAGAATAGAAAAACACGGGTTAAATAAAGAAGATTTTAAGTGGTATTTGGACTTAAGAAAATATGGTTCAGTGCCACATTCAGGTTTTGGTTTGGGTATTGAAAGAACAGTAGCCTGGATAACTGGAATAAAACATATTCGTGAAACAATTCCATTTCCTAGAACAATTTCTAGATTAGAACCATGATATTCTCACGTAAACGTATTTCTGTATTTGGCGGAAGGGATATAAGTAGTGAAATCTATGATAAAACTTATATTCTTGGTGGTTTATTAGCTAAAGAAGGATATTTAGTTTATTGTGGCGGAGGACAGGGAGTGATGGAAGCGATAGCTAAAGGAGTGTATAAAAATAAAGGCATATGTATAGGTATTTTAAAAGGTGAATCTTTATCCGAAATGAATAAATATATAAATATTCCAGTATCTACCAATATGGGTATATCACGAAATGCTTTGCTAGCATATAATTGCGATGTTGCAGTTGCTGTTAGTGGAAAATATGGAACCTTATCTGAAATTTCATATGCATTTCAATTAGAAAAGCCAGTTGTTGGGTTAAATAGTTGGAATTTGTCTGGTCTTACAAATGTAAATAAACCAAGCCAAGTAATTGATTTTATTAAAGAACATATATGATTATTTAAATTTATTTACTCTATATATCAGATGAAAATAGCATTATGCCAGATCAATCCTACAGTTGGAGCCTTTAAGAAAAATAAGGACCTTATATTGCGTAATTATATGGAAAGTATAGATAATGGAGCTGATATTGTAGTGTTTCCAGAGATGTCAATAACTGGTTATCCTATTGCTGATTTGCTTTATGAGGATGGTTTCGTTAATCAAAATATGATTATTTTAGATGAAATTTCCTCTAAATCAACTAAGCCACTGATTTTAGGATATGTTCATAATGAAGATGGTCGTTTATTTAACTCTGCTGCTATTTGTATTAATGGAAAACAAACTTTTAGGTATGATAAGGTATTATTACCGACCTATGATGTTTTTGATGAAGATAGATATTTTTCCCCTGGAAAGGAATTGGGGTTATTTAATATTGATATAGATGATCAAAAAATAGTAGTGGGGCTACAAATTTGTGAGGACCTTTGGGATGAGGAATATGAACGTAAAATTTCTGATGAGCTATCAAAATCTGGTGCATCATTTATTATAAATATTTCTGCATCTCCTTATCATAAGTTAAAGTTCAATGAAAGAATTGATCTAATTAAGAATAAAGTGAATTACATCAAAAAACCTATTTTTTATTGTAATCTAGTTGGTGCGCAAGATGAACTTATTTTCGATGGTGAATCAATTGGTGTAAGTGAGGATGGAAAATTGATTGCTTTAGGAAATAAATTTTCTGAAGATATAATATATATAGATTCAGAAAAAGATACAGATTTACCCATGCCAAAAATTGATAAATATTCAGAGGTCTATAATGCTCTTGTTCTTGGTGTTAAAGATTACTTTGATAAAACACACCATACTGAAGCTGTTATTGGTCTTAGTGGAGGAATTGATTCTTCTTTAGTTGCTTGTATTGCAACAGATGCTCTTGGATCAGATAACGTACATTGTGTTTCTCTTCCTTCAAAGATTTCAAGCGATCACAGCAAAGAAGATGCGAAGCAACTTGCTGCTAATCTTAACATTGATTTTAGATCAATTTCAATAGCGAGCATTGTTCGAGAATATGATGATACCTTAAAGAATGAGTTCATTGGAACAGAAAAAAATGTTGCTGAAGAGAATATACAAGCAAGAATAAGAGGTGATATATTAATGGCGCTAAGTAATAAATATGATTGGCTTGTATTATCTACAGGAAATAAAACAGAAATGGCTTTAGGATATTGTACTTTATATGGTGATATGTCAGGTGGGCTTTCCGTTATATCGGATTTATCAAAAAATGATGTTTATGCATTGGCAGATAAAATAAATTCTATAGCAGGTTACGATAGAATTCCAATAAATTGTATTAACAAACTTCCTTCAGCAGAATTATCTGAAGGGCAATTTGATCCTTTTGATTATAAAATTGTAAGTCCCTTGGTAGATAGAATAATCGAGAATTGTGAATCCCCAACAACATTAATTAATGATGGTTTTGATGCTCAACTAGTTTTTGATATATATAATAGAATTAAAATAAATGAATATAAGCGTAGACAAGCTGCGCCTGGTTTGAGAATAAGTTCTAAAGCTTTTGGTATAGGAAGAAGGTTTCCTATAGTAAATCATTTTAAATATCAGGAGGAATAGTTGAAATTATCCCCTTACTTTTTATTATTGTTTACATTATTGTATGGTCAATCTGAGGTGCCAGCAGATTATTGGACCAAACTTAGTCAAGGTGAAAAAGTTGCTTTTATTAATGGTGCTTATGGTGGAATGGCTAGAATGAAGTTGCATCATGAAAGAGAAGTTCAAAAACAATACATGAAAGACCCATATTGGGTGCAACCATATTATATTAATCGGTTCTATGATATAGTCGATGAACATATATCTCAAGGTGTGACATATGATTTAAATATTGTAGCAGGCCATTTAGATGCATTATATGCTAACTATGATAATAGAAATATACCTTTATTAGAGGCTATTCGTATTGTTTCTGTAGCTCAAGATGGAGAACCGCAAAAAGCAGATCTAATATTGTTAAGAGCTCAAAAAAAATATAACCCTTAATTAAGTATTATAATTTCTTTGGTAAATAGGATAGAGTTTGGTAAAAGAATTTTTTTATCTTCAGACTCTATTGTTGTATAACGTAAATCAATTTTAATAACCTTTCCTTCGTGACCTACAACAATAATTCTATCATTTATCTTAAAAGGCCTATGCAATAAAATGATGGAACCAGCAATTAAATTTGAGACAACATCTTTTAGAGCAAATCCTAAAGCAAACCCAGTTAAACCTAAACCAGCGACTAATGCAGAGATATTAATTCCAAAGGTTCCAAGTGATGTTATTAATCCAAATATGATAAGACCAATTTTCGCTATTTTTCCAATAAGAAGTAAAAGTTGCTTATTTAACCCACGCTTGTTTGCAATTCTTATAATCAAAAATTGTGAAAAAATACCGCTGAGCCAAAAAAATAAGAATATTGAAATGCTAAATATCAAATTAGGAAGTAATTCACTAATATTATTATAGATGGTATTAAATATTAGTTCTATGTCCATTTATCAAATTACGTTTAAAGGTAATTTTAACCCATTGTTAATTGGATTTTTTCCCTATAAAAAATATAATTTAATAATGAGTTTCAATAGCCTATACACCTTTAGCTACTTAATTTCTTATTAATGAATAAAAGCAAGATAAGAAATTTTTGCATTATTGCTCATATTGATCATGGGAAGTCTACTTTGGCAGACCGGTTATTAGAGGATACAAAAACGCTATCTAAAAAGGATATGCAAAATCAAGTTCTAGATAGTATGGATTTAGAGAGAGAGCGCGGTATTACTATTAAAAGTCATCCTATACAAATACAATATAAACATACAGATAATGAATTATATGTTCTAAATCTAATTGATACTCCTGGACATGTTGATTTTTCCTATGAAGTATCTAGATCTCTTGCTGCATGTGAAGGCGCTTTACTTGTTATAGACGCTGCACAAGGAGTAGAAGCGCAAACAGTAAGTAATACTTATTTAGCGATTGAAAATAATCTACAGATTATTCCTATTATTAATAAAGTAGATCTGCCAAGTGCGCAAATAGAGAATGTTACACAGCAATTAATTGAATTAATTGGTTGTGATAAAGAGGAGATTATACATGCTAGCGCGAAAAATGGTGAAGGTATTGATTTTATTTTTGATGCAATTGTTAATAAAATACCTCCCCCGATAGAAAAAATTGAATCTGCACCAAGAGCTTTAATTTTTGATTCAACATATGATAACTATCGTGGTGCAATACCGTATGTACGCGTTGTAGATGGAATTCTAAAAGCTGGGTCAACAGCAAAGTTCTTTGGTCATAATCATGAATATGAAATTACTGAAGTTGGACATTTTATAATGAAAATGGTCAAAGCAAATGAATTAAAATCAGGTGATGTTGGTTATGTGATTGCTAATATTCGAGATGTTTCTCATATATTGCCTGGTGATACTTTAACAACAAATCAAAATAAATCTAAAGAGCCGCTTCCAGGGTTTAAACATATAAAACCAATGGTGTTTTCTGGTTTATATCCATCAGACAGTGATGACTATAATCAATTAAGAAACTCATTAGATAAATTGAAATTGAATGATGCATCATTAATATATGAACCTGAGACTAGTGAAGCATTAGGCTTTGGTTTTCGTTGTGGGTTCCTTGGACTATTACATATGGAGATTATTCAAGAACGTTTGGAAAGAGAGTTTGAAGTAAACTTAGTAACAACTACTCCAAATGCTCGATATCTTGTGGTAACAAAAGATGGATCAGAGATTGAGGTGGATACACCTGCTAAAATGCCTGCAAGCTCCCATATTGATGATATTAAAGAGCCCTATATGTCATGTGAAATAGTTACACCAACAGAATATATAGGTAATATTATGAAATTATGTCAAGGGAAGCGTGGTATATATAAAAACACTAATTATTTAACAAAAGATAAAGCACAATTACATTATGACCTTCCTTTAGCAGAAATTATATTTGATTTTTATGATAAATTAAAATCCATAAGTCGAGGGTACGCATCTTTCGATTATACTCTATCTGATTATAGAGATGGAAAATTAATGAAGCTTGATATTCTTTTAAATGGTGATGTCGTTGATGCCTTATCAATTATAACACATGCTGATGATGCATATGATCGTGGTGTTGCATTATGTAGTAAATTAAAAGAACTAATACCAAGACAGTTATTTGATGTTCCTATTCAAGCATCATTAGGGACAAAAATAATTGCAAGATCAACAGTAAAGGCATTAAAGAAAAATGTAACTGCAAAATGTTACGGCGGGGATATTACACGTAAAAGGAAGCTATGGGAGAAACAAAAGCAAGGTAAAAAAAGAATGAAATCAATTGGGAAGATAGCAATTCCTCAGGAAGCTCTTTTAGCTGTTTTACAAATAGACAAATAATAATAATCACATTTTATGAAAAGTTCAAATTACTGGTCTATAACGAATTCTCCTCTATATAGTTTTATTTTTACTATCCCTTTATTTCTTATTTATGAAATAGGTGTATTTACAATTTCAGTAAATGATATTGTTATATTAAGGAATGGTGCAGATGTATTAATGCGTCAAGTATTAGGATTATTTGGTATTTATGGAGTATATGGATTTAGTGCATCATTCTTGATTGGATTTATGGTAGCATTTTTACGGCAAAAAAAATCTCTTGAATCTACAGTCATAAAAGGAGAATATCTTATTTGGATGTTTTTTGAAAGTATAGTGTGGGGTTTTTTACTTTTTATATTGATGGGGTTTAGTGCTCCTTTATTAATGGCTAATTCAACTGGTACAATGCTACAACAGGTAGTTTTATCAATTGGAGCAGGAATCTATGAAGAATTTGTATTTCGTGTTATCCTAATTGCAGGGTTTGGTTCCATATTAGGGTTTATTTTCCAGTGGAAAAAACTGGCTAGAATAACAAGTGGAATCATTCTTTCTGCTGCACTATTTTCATTGTTTCATTTTATGGGAGACTATGGTGAAGAGCCAAATTTTTCAGTGTTTATGATGAGATTTATTGCTGGAATTTTTTTAGGATTAATTTATGTTTTTAGAGGTTTTGGCCCTGCAGCATATGCTCATACAGTTTATGATTTAATTATTCTTACTCTTGTAACGACTCAA
This sequence comes from Fidelibacterota bacterium, assembly GCA_036228285.1. Classification (GTDB taxonomy): domain Bacteria; phylum Fidelibacterota; class Marinisomatia; order Marinisomatales; family TCS55. Next base: position 16,564 of record JAZAOA010000116.1, on the reverse strand, counting down.
TTATAAATTTTCATGTGTAAATAGTGTTTATATTTAGTTTTTGAGTAAATGTTTTAAATCAATGAAAAAATTTTTATTTATCATATTTATTATTTTGTATAGTCCTATTTTTGCGAAATCAAAGATCAGTGACCTTAATATCTATATATACCCAGAATACTATTACAAAGGTATTATGGTAGAAATAAATGGAAATGTTGATTATCCTGACAGTCTATATACATTGGAAATGATTGTTCCTACTATGACTGATTCTGTTTTTTTTGTATCTGGCTCTACTAAGGATGAGTCTGAAGTTAAAATTCTAAATATTCAGGATAAAAATTCAAATAAATGGGTGGAATTACAATTAGATAAATCAAGATTTAGAATATTTGTTTTTTATAATCCTTTTAATTCTTCAATTAAAAGAGAAATTCAATATCCATTGCAGTTTTCTATTCCTTTAAGTGAATTTCATGTATTTATTCAAGAGCCACTTACCTCAAATAATTTTAATATTGATTTAAAATCAGTTTCAAATAAGGATCAGCACAATATCATTTTTCACCAAATACATTTTAAAGAATTGAATCAAATGTCTAAACAAATCATTAATTTGACGTATGACAATCCTACTGGTAAGACTACTATGCAATTTTTACAGGAAAGATTATCTGAGAATTCCATAAATAATAAGGCGCCTGAATTAATTAGTAAGAAAGCACCAAGGCGTCATAGGCTTCCATTATGGGAACCATTTGCAGTATTAGGAGTTTTATCTGCTATTGTTGGAGGATTATTTTTAAAAAATAATTATAATAAGAATGATAAAACTAATAAAAATTTCTGTTCAAAATGTGGCAATAAAATAGAAAATAGTGATAATTATTGTTCAGATTGTGGGAGTAAAGTATAATGTGGCCTATTGTTTATGATTTTGGTTTAGTTCGAATATTTGGAATTGAATTCCATTTGGCAATCTATTCATATGGATTGATGCTAGTAGTTGCTTTCTATACTTGTTATGCATTGTTATATAAAGAAATGGAAAGGTTGAAATATGATCAAAATTTAGCTTCAGACATTGTTACTTCTGCAGCTATAGGAGGAATTGTAGGATCGAAAATATATTACTTAATAGAAAACATTGATCGTGTAATTGTTGACCCATATGGAATGATATTTAGTGGAGCAGGTCTTGTGTTTCTAGGGGGATTGATGGGTGGAACTATAGGTGTTACAATTGTGTTAAGAAAAAATAAGTTACCATGGTTAAAGTTTGCAGATATTATTGCTCCATTATTGATGATAGGATACTCTATTGGAAGAATTGGTTGTTTTTTAGTAGGGGATGATTATGGGTTACCAACAAAATCATTTTTAGGTATGTCATTTGAATCTGGTGCTCCACCAACTACATTTGAATCAATTACGTATAATTATCCATGGTTGGATCTTTCAGATTGGAATGCTGGTGATGTAATAACGGTTTATCCTACTCAAATTATAGAAACAATTATTGGGTTTGGTATCTTTGCATTTTTATGGAGAAATAGAGCAAATATTGTAAATCAAGGGAGCTTATTCTTTACTTACTTGATTGTTGCAGGCATGGAAAGATTTTTTATTGAATTCATCCGTTTGAATCCAAAATATATTTGGATAGTGAATGATGTTATTGGATTTTCAGGAGCGCAAGTTATTTCAATAATTATGATGAGTATTGGAATTTACCTGTTGAAGAACCCTCCACAAAATTCTGAAACAAAACAAGCAACTTAGTCATATAAAGCCTATGATTGGGGCTATTTTAATTTTAATTATTTTTAGTAGTTTATCTGCTCAAAACTTTGATATTTATGAATTTCCTATTGAATTAAACAATCAAGATTATTCTATAAATAAAATAATAAAAGGGCACAGTGGATGGACTTTTTATTTAGATCTTAATTCAAATGTAGTTTCAAGCCAGTCATCTAAGAACAATTTTTATTTTGCCGGTGGATTTGGGAATAATTATGACTCATTTATTGATCCAATAGGTTTAAGCGTTTCTAATTTAGATTTGTATTTATTTGATAGAGGTCAAAACAAAGTATTCCGGTTTGATTATTCTTTAAATCTAATAAACAGTTTAGATCTGAGTGCTTATTTTAACGGTTCTAATATAGTTATTGATGACTTTGCATTAGATAATTGGGGATATTTTTATCTTCTATCCAAAAATAATAATGCAATTTACCGAGGTAATATCTCAGGATTAGATAATCTTATGTTTATTGATTTAGATCAGCAGATGATCGATAAAAATTGTTGTGATAAAATTAATGTTAACTCTGATGGTGATATTGCGCTATTGTATCCATGCTCAAAACAATTAGCAGTATTTAATCGATTAGGAAGATTGCAATATAAACTAAATGTCTCAATTAATAATCCTACAATGATAACAAATGCTAAGGATTTATGGATTGTGATCAATGATTATGGTGAAATAGAGGTAATTAATAAGTCAATATCCAAAATATTGTTGGTTTCATTAATCGATAATGAATATTTAGTTGATTTTACAGAAAATAACTTCAAAATATTATGTTTGACAAATCAAAGGATTATAGAATTTCATCTTGATTAATCGAATTATTCTGATTGGCTTGTTTGTTCCTATTTTAGAAGGACAAACTAATTCAATATTAGATACAATTAATATTCCTCCTTATAAATCAGAAATTAGGCTTCAGCATAATTTGATACTTGATACAACTTTTTCAATCTTAGGAAATGGGGATTCTGTTGAATATTCTATAGATCCAATTAATGGATTTCTTTATATAGATAATCAAAATAATATTTACAAATCAATTGTAGTAAAATATGATCATTATACAATACCATTTCCAATTAATATTGGCTTAAAAAGGGAAGATCTTCCCTTAATTGATTCTTTGATATTAGCAGATAATAAAGGTAATAATTTGAAGTTAATATCTCCTCTTTCTATAAAAGAAAAAGAATCAATCTATTCCTCAGGAACCTTTTATAGAAATTTGAATATTGGCTCAAAAGGTGGTTCAGAGTTTAGTGGTGGATTTCAGATGCAAATTCAAGGTTCCTTAAATAATGATATAGCAGTAAGTGGAGTCTTATCTGATCAAAACTTTCCTATTCAACCTGATGGTAATACAAGTAATTTAGATGAAATTGATAAAATATTTTTTCAGATCAATCACAAGGATTTTGAAGTTGTTGCTGGAGATATTGACGTGAATATTGAGTCGGGAAAATATTTCAATATTAAAAGAAAGACCGTTGGTGTTAATAATCAATTTAGATATAAAGGATTATCTGCATCTGGCTCAATTACAGGTTCAAAAGGAAAAACTCATCAAATAGAACTTAAAGGTGTTGATGGAAAACAAGGACCATACTCTCTGACGGCAAAAAATGGTAATAAAGATATCGTGATTATAGCTGGTTCTGAAAGAGTGTGGTTAAATGGATTGCGTTTATTTCGTGGAGAAGATTATGATTATACAATTGATTATAGTCTTGGAGAAATATCATTTATGCCAAAAAATTTGATTTTTTTTGATACTGACTTATATATAGAATACGAATATGCTGATGAGCAATATACTCGAAATCTTTTTACTTCATCGTTGAATAAAAAAATAAATAATAAAGGGAATCTGCAATTAAGTTGGATTCGAGAATTTGACCAAAATCTATATTCAAATAATGAAATTGATAGTGAATTATTATCAATTTTTAAAAATTCCGGAGATAGAGAAATATATATTAGCGGAGCTCTAGAAGACTCCATTGGTAAATATGTAATGATAGATAGTATCTATATCTTTGATTCCACAAATACCATCATTAGTACACATTACCAAGTTTCATTTACATATGATAGTCAAAATGGAGAATATGTTAGAAGAATATCTAATAATGGGGTTCTTTTTTATGAATGGGTGGATCGACAAAACTTTGAACTATCAAATAAATCTATAGATTACTATAGTCCAATAAGGCAATTGGTTGCACCTGAAAGTCATCAGTTAATCCAGGCATTAAGTAATTATCATGTAAATAATTGGCTAGATTTTTCTTTTGAATTAGCATTATCTGATTATGATCAAAATAGAATATCAAATATTGATGATAGCAATAATCAGGGATTTGGACATCAAATAGTAATATCAGGCGATCAGATAGTGCTATACAATAATATAATTTTTGCATATGAAATCTCTCAATGGGGTAGAAATAAAAGATTTCATGTATTACAAAGAGATCGATCGATAAATTTTAATCAAGATTGGAATATTATTCCTGAATCCGGTCAAAATGAAATAATGAAAAATATAAACTCTACAGTTTCTATTGATTCAACTCTACTAGTAAATACAAACTTCTCCAGTTACAGAGTTGGGTCTATTAGTAAACAAAGGAGCCAATTGGATTTCAATGGTAAATACAATTTCCTTAATAATATATCAGGAAAAATAAATCAAGTTCGATCAAATAATGAAAATTTTGAAACATTAGACTTTGATGTAAAATTATTTTCTGGATCTATTCATCCAGTAATGAATTATAAATATGAATTTTCCGATAAGTTGTATCATTTTAATCATCTTACATCTGGAATACAATTAAATGGAAAACGATTACAAAGTGTCCTAGGATTTTCTCAAAGAGAAGATTATATATATGAGGATAATAAAGAAACTTTGTTTTCAAAGGGATATTTTGGAGAATTTGATATAAAATATAAATCTCGATCTGAATGGAATCACTCTGTAGTATATAGAAAAAGAATCAAGACAGAGTATAAAAATAATCAAAACATTAATTATGATTTATTGCAAGCAAGGAGTTTTTTTAGAAAATCAAGGAGTCCTTTACGTTTTGATGCAAAATTTAAAATTGAAGAGGTCCTCACAGAAGAAAGAATAACCCTTTATGATTCAGTTGGGGTTGGTTTCGGAACACATCGTTATGATATGCAATTTGAGGAATATATCCCTGATCCTAATGGACCTTATATATCTTATACCGTATTATCTGGTAGCCGAAGACCAACAACAGAATTTGAGGGAATACAGCGATTAGAATATGATTTTAGTAAAAAGAATAAAACATTTTTAAAAAATATTAAATATAGGATGGATTGGAAATGGGATTTTAATGGCAATGATTTTGTTATCAGTCAATATAGAAAAAATAATTTAAATAGTGTATATATAGTTCGTTCTAATTCAAAAATACTAAATGAGATTAGCTATTTTAATCAAGATGGCAATCAAATAAAGGTATGGAATATTAATGAGAGAGATTTAAACAACATGGATCCAAGAGGACCAGATTTACGAAAAAATATTGAAAATGGATTTGATTACTTAAAACCTATTTTAAATGATATGCATTTTGGTTTAAAAATAGATCATCATCAAATAAATATTAATTCTAGTTTCTCTTTATTAAGAGATCGTAGTGTGACAGGCTATTGGTCTGAAATAGGATTAAAAAAACGATATTCATCTTTATTCAATTTAGAAGCTTATTTACTACTTGCATATGACAAAGGCACTCATCAGCTAAATAAATATTCATCAACCCTTAGAGGAATTCAGTTTAATTTTTTACAATTTTTAAATTCTAAAGTAAGAATTCAAAGCAAGTTTGAATGGTCAAATGTGACTTTATTTGGTGGATTGCGTTATTTGCCACCTGAAGCGTTAAAGGGCAATAGTATTGGTGAAAATAAAAGAGTTAATATAAGCGGCAATATCTTCCTTAAAGAAAATTTTTCTATAAATATTAATATTAATTATATATCTGATATACGTTATAACAACTTTATCAATTTAAATGGAGAACTACGTGCATATTTTTAAATTTTTCTTACTTATTGCATCCATTTTATATAGCCAGCAAGTTCATCTAAAACTTGGTCAAAATGAAAATATAGTATTGTCAGAAGATAGTAATGTAGAGGGATATTTAGACTCTTTAATTAAAACCAATAAGGATATACATCATAGCTATAAACTTGTTTCTGTTAATGGAATGAATCCTATTAAGGTGCAATATATTGAAAATCATGAATTGATATATATTGATACAATATTTATTAAAGATAGTAAAGAAGTTAATAACCAAACTTATCAATCGCTACTAAGGTCACTATTGAATATCTCATCTGAAAAAGATCTTCTTCAACATATTAAGTGGTTAGAATCGTCACACAAATTTTTGCAAAATAGTATTCATTTTGCATATGGTAAAACAAATAGCGGTGGATTTGCTTTGTTGTTAGATATAATTCCTAAATTTGAAAATAATGTTTCTGGATTAATCGGTGCAAATAGAGTAAATAATGGGGATTGGATTACCAACGGAGAGATTGAATTAAATTTGGAAAATATATGGTCTACAGCAAGCAACTCATTATTTCATTGGAAAAGACTTAATGAGAAATCAGAAATAATATCATTTCTTCACTATGAGCCAACCTTATGGAACTTGCCTTTTGGATTGCAGATTAAGCTTGATAAAGAATTAAGAGATAAAGAATATATTTCACAATATAGAGACTTAAGAATATTCTCAAATTTACTTCGTTATGGAAAATGGTTTTTTGGCAGTAAAAATTTAACAATAATACCTTCAGATATTGGTTATGCATCTGGACTTATTAAACATAGATCTTCTTCAATTTTATTAGGATTAATAAATGACACAAGAAATCATAGGTGGATTCCGACTAATGGATATTATTGGAATATATCATTATCGCTGGGAAAGCAAACGGAAGATAATATCGCAAATTTAAAGACGGATTTATCATTAAATAGTGGAATTATCAGAGAAATAAATTCGTTTTTATCCTATCATATTAACTTTTATATCAAAGGGGTTTGGGTAGAAAATGGAAATATTCATAAAGGACAAAAATTTAGATATGGGGGTGTAAATAATCTTAGAGGTTATAGAGATGATCAATTTATATCTTCCAGAATTGTTATTCCATCAATAGAGATTTTATCAAATATCAGAAACGATCTTCAATTATTTGGATTTATGGATAGTGCTATTCAAAAAGAATATACTCCATATCCATTAGGATTCGGTATAGGGATTAAGCAAGTGTCTAGAAGCTCAATTATAAATGCAACAATTGGATTTGGTAGAGGCGAGCCGATATCAGAGGCTAAGCTTCATATTAAGTTTTCAAGCCGAATATAAAAGCAATTAAGTTGTTTTTGATTAATTTTGTACTAATTTTAATATTATGAACAAATATTTATCGCACTGGAAATTTATCATATTAGTGTATTTAGTGATATCTCACTATAGTTGTGGGGTTAAAAGAGAAGCACTCGGTTCAGATGATGAGATAATTGTTGTTTCTGCAATGGAAGATGAGTCTGATTTGAATTCTATACTTAGTACAATATTTAATGATACCTTATTTGCTCCTGAGCCAGAACCATACTATAAATTAAAATTTGTTTCACCTCAAGATTATAATAGAATAAAGAATAGTACACAAATTGTTGTTGGGGCGATAGGAAAGGATCCATCAAACCCAGCTGTCGATTTAATTAAAAATTTATTATCAAGAAATCAGTATCATAATTCTTTATCTGGAGAGAAACCAATTATTATTTCAAAGGATCCCTATGCTAGAAATCAATTATTGATGGTGATCAATACTCCAAATATTGATAAAGCTATGGAATATGCGATGAAAAATAATGATATAATAAAGAATCAATATTCTTCATTATTTAAAAATCGTCAAGAAAAATATTTATTTAACAATGCCCGTCAAAAGGAGTTGGAAAATCATTTGCTTAACGATTATGGTTGGACTTTAAAGATACCCTGGGGTTATGAAGTGATTGTCGATAGTTCAGAACAACAATTGTTTTGGATTGGTCGTGAAATGCCTTTTCGATGGCTAGCAGTACATTGGCGAGATGGAGCAGTAGTGGAAAATTATGATTCAGCAAAAGAATTTATAATGGGTTTTCCTTTAGAATATTTTAAAAATATTCAATATAGTGCTGACTATTTTAAATTATTTACTACGAACAAATTTAACCAAAGGCTTGCTTGGAAGGTAAACGGACTATGGGAATCTACTGATGATACACAAGGTGGACCATTTTTAGCTTACTTATTTTATGATGGGATTACTGATAAGACTTATTATATACATGCAATGGTCTTTCACCCTGGAAACAATAAAGTAATTCATCTAAAACAATTGGACCTGATTGCTAGATCATTTACAGTTGATAATTAATTAATGTTATGAAAAAAATACTAATTACAGGAGCATTTGGACAATTGGGTGCTTCATTATGTGAAGTGTTACCAAATGATTCAATATTAGCAACTGGTAGGAATATTCCTTCAAATGAGAAATACATTTGTAAAAGGCTAGATATTACAAATCAAAAACATATTGAAAAGGTAATTGGTGATTATAGACCAGATACGATTATTCATCTTGCCGCGATGACAGATGTTGACGGGTGTGAAAAAAAACCTGAAATTGCATTTGATATAAATGTAAGAGCAACAGAGAATCTAGTTAACAGTTTCGATGGGAAATTTATTTATATATCAACAGATTATGTTTTTGATGGTGAACAAGGACCATATTCGGAAGATGATAAAGTAAACCCAATTAGTGTGTATGGTAAAACGAAATTGTATGGTGAAAACTTAGTTCAAGAATCAGATTTAGATTGGGTTGTTTTGCGTTCAAATATAATTTTTAGTTATAATGATAGAACCAAAGCTAGTTTTGTTAATTGGGTCGTTGAGTCATTAAAAAATAGGAGACTGATTACTGTAGTAAATGACCAGTGGAATAATCCAACATGGACTAATGACCTTGCAAATGTAATTTCAATGATTATTGATAAAGATATTGTTGGATTATATCATTATGGTGGAAAAGATTTTATGAATCGGTTTGAATTTGCAAAAATGATAGCATTGGCATTCGGCCTTGATCAAACATTAATCGAACCTATAGCCACAACTGAACTAAATTGGTTAGCACAAAGACCATTGAAAAGTGGTTTATACACTAATAAGATTGAATTAGATTTAGGTATAGAAGCTCTGCCAATTAAAAAAGCATTAGATAAAATGGTCTCATTGTTATGAATACATTAATTATATCACCTACTTATAATGAAAAGAAAAATATTTTATCTCTTATTGAGAAAGTATTCAGCATAGATAAAAATTTTCATATTTTGATTGTTGATGATAACTCACCAGATGGCACGGCAAATATTGTAAAAGAACTACAGCCAAAATATAATAATTTATTTTTAGAAGAGCGTCCTGGAAAAGCAGGTTTGGGGACTGCCTATAAATTTGGCTTTAATTGGGCATTAGATAGGAATTATGATAATATTATTCAGATGGACGCTGATTTATCACACGATCCAAATGAGATAATAGAGATGGTTAGATTACTTGAAAATTATGATTTAGTGATTGGAAGTAGATATATAGATGGAGTTAGCGTAGTTCATTGGCCAATAAAGAGGTTGTTACTTAGTTATGGTGCAAATGTATATGCTCGTATTGTAACAGGACTACCTATTAAAGATTCAACCGGCGGATTTAAAGCATGGAAAAGAAAGGTCCTTGAATCTATAGATCTTAGCGGAGTTAAATCACAAGGGTACTCATTCCAGATTGAAATGAATTGGAGAGCATGGCAAAAGAAATTTAGTATAATTGAACATCCTATAATTTTTGCAGATAGAACTATTGGTGAGTCAAAAATGTCAAAAAAAATTATGCTTGAAGCAATTATTGTTATTTGGAGAATGAGGATATGGAAAATATTTGGTTGGCATAAATAATCTTTATGAAAAATACCGTATCATTACTAATAGTCAGTTATAATGTTCGTCAGTATATAGCCCATGCAATTGATGCTATAATTAAGTCTGATTTGGATGATTTTGAAATTATAATTATTGATAATAATTCTTTTGATAATACAGCTTCATACCTCAAGGAGAGATATAGTCATCTACGTCAAATTAAGATAGTCCAAAATCAAGAAAATATTGGGTTTGGTAAGGCTATTAATCAAGCTGCATCTTTAGCAAAAGGTCAATATTATTTAATTTTAAATCCTGATACAATTATTCAAGAGGAAACGATTTCTACATTGAAAGAATATCTTGATAGTAATCCTGAGGTAGGTATGGTTGGGCCAAAAATACTTAATGCTGATGGAACGCTACAATTGGCATGCAAACGCTCATTCCCAACTTTAGGTGTTGCTTTACCAAAACTACTTGGATTCAGTCGTATTTTTCCAAAATCGAAATGGGCTGGTAAATATAATTTAACCTATCTTGATGAAGATGAGATATCCAGCGTAGATGCAATTAGCGGATCATGTATGTTCATTCGATCATTTTTATTCCATGAATTAAAAGGCTTTGATGAGAGGTTTTTTATGTTTGGTGAAGATTTAGATTTATGTTCTAGAATATGGAAAAATAATTATGAGATACATTATGTCCCAACTACGCAGATAGTTCATTACCAAGGAGAATCAGTTAAATCGGCTCCTTTTGATAGCATTAATGCATTTTATAATGCAATGATATTATTTGTAGATAAACATTTTTCATTTGGAACAGGGTGGTTAATGAAATTTGCAATTCGTTGTGGCATATATATAAGAAAATTCTTTTCTATGATTGGAGAAAAGCGATCGCAAATACTATCTGTCACTATTGATGCAATCTTAATTCTATTGGCTTTCATCATTGCCATTTCGATGAGGTTTTCAAATTTTGAGCCAATAACCATGAGTAAAGGTTTAATTCCAGCTATATACGTCATATTTTGGATTTGCGTTGGTTTTATTTTCCAGTTATATAATCGATATATTTTGTCTTATTCGCGTGCAATTATATCTTCAGTAACAGGCTTCTTTTTGGCCGTTGCATTTACATATTTTTTCAAGCAATATGCTTTTTCACGATTTGTTATTATTTTTGGATCTGCAATTATTTCTATTCTTATTCCTGGATGGAGAGTATTTGTCCATTTTCTAATGGCAAGGGGCTTATTAAACCAAGTGAAGCAGAAGAATCCAATACTCTTTACTAGAAAGACATTTATTGTTGGGGCAGATGCTGAAGGTTTGAGAATTGCAAATAGTTTATTAAAGAGATTTGATACAGGATTAGAGTTAATAGGTATTGTGGATACGAAGTTACCTGAAGAAGATAATAAGCTTCCTATTGATTTTATTGGCCGATTATCTGATTTACGTGATCTTGTTGTAAAACATAGTATTAGAGAATTAATATTTTCAACTAGTGCATTTACAAATAAAGAAATTTTACATTTAATGAATCAAACGAAAGATTTGCGCTTGACATATAGGATGATACCTAGGCAACAGGAGATATTGCTGGGAAAGGCATCAATTGAAGATATTGGAGATCTATCTTTCTTAAATATAGAATACAGCCTGTTTTATAGTCTGCATAGATTTACAAAGCGTATTTTTGATTTAACAATTTCATTCATAACGTTAATTATATTTAGTCCAATTATTATGGTGCTTCTTTTGCTTAAAAAGGGAGTGCAAAGGCAATATTGGGGCATAGAAGGTAAAAAGTTCGAGGTGACTATATTTAATGTGAATTCACGTTTTATCAGAGAACTACCGCTATTTTTTGCAGTCCTATTAGGTAATTTGAGTTTAGTTGGATCAACGATGTTTGAAACTTCGGAGCCAAATCCAAATTTGATATGCCAGCCAGGGCTAACCGGTTTGGAAAGAATTAGATCTGTAAAATTTAATCCTGAGGATAGATTAGCTTTGGATCATTATTATGTTCAAAATCAAAGTTTTACAATGGATTTAGAGATCATAATGAAAACTGTTTTTAATAATTAATTATGGCAAGACATTACTTAGAATTTGAAAAACCTATTCAAGATTTTGAAGATAAGATCATGAAACTTCAATCATTGGAGAATGATGAAGTAAACCCTTTAGAGCTTAAAAAATTAATTGATAGAAGAGATAAAAAAATAGATGAAATCTATGGCAGTTTAAATCGGTGGCAAAGAGTACAGCTCGCTAGACACCCTGAAAGACCTTTTAGTTTAGATTATATTAATGGGATCACAGAAGAATTTATTGAATTACATGGAGATAGAACATTTGCCGATGATAAGGCGTTAATAGGGGGTATTGGTAAAATTAATGATCGTTCAATTCTATTTATCGGTCAACAGAAAGGAAGAAATACAAAAGATAATTTATATAGAAATTTTGGAATGATGCGTCCTGAAGGATATCGTAAAGCAATGCGATTAATGCGTCTTGCAGAAAAGTTTGATCTTCCTGTCGTCTCGTTAATTGATACGCCTGGAGCATATCCTGGCTTAGGTGCGGAAGAAAGAGGACAGGGTGAGGCAATTGCTAGAAATTTAATGGAAATGGCAAAGCTTAATGTCCCAATTCTAGCTATTGTAATTGGAGAAGGTGCAAGTGGAGGGGCGCTTGGTATCGGGTTATGCGATCGGTTAATTATGTTAGAAAATACTTGGTATTCTGTAATCAGCCCTGAAGGTTGCGCATCAATACTGTGGCATGATGCAATGAAAGCTTCCGATGCGGCTGATGCGATGAAAGTCACTCCTAAAGATTTAGAAGAAATAGGTATATGCGATAGGATTATCAATGAACCAACTGGCGGAGCACATAGAGAACCTGAGCAAATGAATCAAATCTTAAAAAAAATTATCTTAGAAGAACTTGATTTAATTGTAGATCAGAATGATAATAAAGATTATTTGCAATCAAGGATAAAACGGTATGAAGCAATGGGGCGCTTTCAAGAAAATTAATGATCAATTTTACTTATAGAACAAAAGTATATTATAAGGATGTAGATAAGATGGGTGTAGTGTATTATGCACGTTATTTTGAATATTTTGAAGCAGCCCGCACAGAATTGCTTCAATCAATTTCCCTTGATGTGACTACTATTGAAAATGAAGGATATTATTTACCAGTAATCACTAGTCATTGCGATTACAAATCGGGAGCAAATTTTGAGGATGAATTATCAGTAAAATTAGCAATAAATAAACCTCCAAAATCGACAATGAAAATTGACTACGAAGTTTATAGAAGTAGTAATAAAGAACTGCTTGTCACCGGTTATACAATACATGCATTTACAGATCAATCAGGAAAGGCTGTTAAGCCTCCAAAAAGGTTGTTAGAAGCTATTCAAAAGAATAGCTAGTCATTTAATTCAGTTTGGATTTTTTCTTTATTGATTAAATAAACTGCTGTCATAGTCATTAATCCTCCAATAACTGTATTAATCCCTAATTCTTCACCTATCAAAAACATGCTAAAGATTGGAGCAGTAATGGGGACTAAAAATATAAAAGAGCTAGCTTTTGGTGGACCAAGTTTTGTTGTTGCGATAAAATAGACAGTAGTGCCAAAAACTTGAGCACCAATTGATAGAGTAATAATATTAAACCAAAATATGAAGTCAAATTCTATAACTACTAATATATTGTTATTTATATTTGCTAATAAACAAAATAAAGATGCGATAAAATATACCCAGAAACTAAAGGTAAGAGTATCTATTTTATCGTGAGATTTTCCGGAAACAATTGACATTATTCCCCATGAAATAGAAGCAAATAAGAAAAATAAATTGCCATTTGCAGTCATTTGTCCATTTGATAAGTTCCATGCTTCCAGAACAATTATCCCTCCTATAATTCCAAATACTAATCCAATAGAATCTTTAGTAAAGATTTTTACTCTAAAAAATAATATAGATAAAATAAATGTAATGATCGGATTTAAGGTTGGTACAAATACACCGCCAACATTAGCATAACCTAAATTAGTACCCATAAAGAAAAAAATATTATAAGAGAAAATCAATATAGAGCCAATTATAATATATTTTAGACCTTCACCATTTACCTTAACACTTTTTTTTGATACTAATAAGACAGGTATCATAAAAATACTCGATAGGAAAAACCTCCAAAATGCTAAAATGGAAGAGGAGCAGTATTCGGATAAAATTTTTCCATTTGTCCATGACAATCCCCAAGTTGCCATAGTTATTATTAATAATACATATAGAAGAGTATTGGAGTGTTTCGTCAAAATTATTTATAAAATGCGATAATTATAAAATAATTACATCCGAAATACAGGAAATTTCGTTTCTTCTATAGGTTTTGAATTAACTGCTTGTAATGCTTGCATTAAGATGGCTCTTGTTTCTGCTGGATGGATCACACCATCATCCCATAGCCTAGCACTCGCATAATAAGGATGTCCCTCTTTTTCATACTTTTCTTTAATGGGTTTTTGAAGCTCTTCTAGCTCTTCAGAAGAAATTTCCTGACCAGATTTATTAATTTGTTGTTTTTTTACTGTAGCCAGGACATTTGCAGCTTGATCTCCACCCATAACAGAAATACGAGCATTAGGCCACATCCAGCAAAACCTTGGTTGATATGCTCTCCCAGCCATAGCATAATTTCCTGCTCCAAAACTTCCACCAATGATGACCGTTAATTTTGGGACATTAGCAGTGGCTACGGCTTGAACCATTTTTGCTCCATTTTTTGCAATTCCTCCTTGCTCTGCTTTTTTTCCAACCATAAATCCTGTAATATTTTGTAAAAACAACATAGGGACTTTCCGTTGTGAACATAGTTCGATAAAATGAGCTCCTTTTAATGAACTTTCACTAAATAAGACTCCATTATTAGCAATAATTCCAACAGGATATCCTCCAATTTTAGCAAATCCTGTTACAAGCGTCTTACCATAATCAGATTTAAATTCTTCAAAGTTAGATTCGTCAACTATACGCGCAATAATTTCCATAACTTTAAAAGTTGTTCGATGGTCTTTAGTCAGAATACCAAGAATCTGATTTATATCATATTTTGGATCAATAATATCATTTGGAATTATGTGTTTTGATTCTGGTAAATGATTAATAATTCCACGAATTTTATCTAAAGCTTCATCATCATTTTTTGCAAAATGATCTGCTACTCCACTAATTCTTGTGTGCATTGTAGCTCCGCCAAGTTCTTCTGCAGTAGTAACCTCGCCAATAGCAGCTTGGACAAGTGGAGGGCCACCTAGAAAAATAGTGCCAGTTTTATCAACAATTATAGCTTCATCGCTCATTGCGGGAACATAAGCACCACCAGCAGTGCAGCTTCCCATAACAGCTGCAATTTGAGGTATGCCTTCAGCGCTCATTCTTGCTTGATTATAAAATATTCTTCCAAAATGGTCTCGATCTGGGAACACATCGTCTTGTTTTTGAAGAAATGCACCACCACTATCAACTAAATAGATACATGGTAAACCATTTTCCATGGCAATTTCTTGTGCGCGAAGATGTTTTTTTACAGTAAGTGGATAATATGTTCCTCCTTTTACAGTAGCATCATTTGCAACCACAATACACTGTCTTCCATTTATTGTAATTAACCCGGTAATGATTCCTGCAGCTGGGACAGAATCTTCGTAAACATTATAGGCAGCTAAAGCTGAAAATTCTAAGAAATCTGTGTTTGAATCCTTTAGATTGTTTATTCGTTCTCTTGCAGTTTGCTTGCCCCTCAATTTATGTTTTTCTACTCTATCAGGAGATCCCATCATTTTTACTTGTTCAAGCAAATGACTTAAGTCTTCTGAAAGCTTAATATGATGATCAAAATTAGATTTATATTTTTCTGATGATGGATCGATTCTGGATTCAATAATTGCCATGATATAATTTACATGAGTTAATTGATATTATTGGAAAATTAAAGGAACGATTTTGTGCCTTTAAATAAAAAGTGAATTAAAAGTAATATTTTCTATTATCTATAATTTTTGCATTATCAAGAAGATCATCGTACCAGCTTTGAAAATTACTATTCCTTTTTTGGTTAGAGAGATTATCGTAAATAACATCACGTTTCATCTCAAAATCAGAGCTATCAATAGGAGATATATCCACAATATTAACAATTCCATATCCTCGAGGAGTTTTTAACGGACCGACTAGATCTCCTTTTTTAGCTTTTGATAAAGCACCTACTAAATAATTACTTTTTCCTAAGGATTGAAAACTTCTAATTAGCAATTTTGTATCTCCACTAATAAGATCAATATTTTCATAGTTATCTTTTAATTGCTGAAAAGTAGATCCATTTTCTAATTCATTTCTCAAATTTCCTGCAAGTATTTCAGCTTGTGCAAATTGTCTTTCTTGATTAATAGAATTTTTGATTTGATTTTGAACTTCTTCAAAAGATTTTGTTCCCTCTGGTAATATACTGTCAAGCTTCGCAACAATGAAATATCGATCATTTTGCATAGGGTCTGATACATCATTGATTTCGCTGTTGTACGCAAATCGAATAGCTTCACGAAAAGCGCCATAGTTTTGAAGATTTATTGTTTCATCTAATATTTTGGTTATTTTTTTTGCAG
>JAZAOA010000115.1:0-3066 GCA_036228285.1 Fidelibacterota bacterium | reverse complement strand
AAGGGTTTTATTGTCGGGGTGGAGGGATTCGAACCCCCGACCCCCTGCTCCCAAAGCAGGTGCGCTAACCGGACTGCGCTACACCCCGAAAACAATTTTAAAAGCCGGCGAAATTATGAGAATTAATACCATTATCCAAATCATTCAATTTCTAGATCCAAAAAATCTCCTGTGCCACTTACTGGGTTTTCCCGCGCAATAAAGTTCCCAGGCAAGGATACTGAATAGTCCGTCCAATCTTCACTTGTATCTGCACGCGCATCCGCAATATAATAATCTGTTGAAATAAATTGTGCACCACTTGATAAGGCAAGATCTCTCGGGCCTGTATCACCAGACCTGGCTTCTCTTGTATCTGCATCTGCCCTAGTACGAACTATATATCCTTGTGATACAAAATCAGCTATACTTTCTGTTGGAGTATTCAATTTTAAAAAAGCTGCTTCAGGTGTCCCTGGATCTGAAGATGTAAACAATACCCTTCCGGAAAGCGCTGGGTGGTCCGCTACATATGCATCGCGAGTAGCTCCGCCATTATCAAGTCCAAAATAGACCTTACCTCTTGATTCTCCAATTGTTGGCCACCCTCCATTTAAGATAACTGCTTCCAACGATTCATTATTACCCCGGATATCATCAGGTGTAATTACGTTCTCCAATGTTTCACCAAAAACCGATCGAATTTCATCATCAATTGTATTCAATGCTGCAATATCAAATGGTAATGGTTGAGTAAATCCGCTTAATGAAGGATATAAACTGGAAAGACTCTCATCCTTCGCTTCAATCAAAACAAATATAGGAATATGATTGGGGTGTTGATCGGACCAGTCTTTTATGGCTTGCAGTGCATCAATAAATGTATAATAATGAGTTTGATAATCAATATCTGGAAAATGTAGCACCTTTAATCCCGGGCTCAATAATTCTTCAATTCCAGACTCAATTGGCATGCCAACCCAAAAATTTCCTCGCTGATAATAAAATAAGCCACCTTCCGGGTCATGAAATATATCAATTTCTATTTGACGGATACCATGTTGACTAAATTGAACATCTAAAGAAGGATGTCCATAATCCAAATCAAGAGATAATTCTGGCTGAAATGATGCTATTAACCCATGCATTTCAGGAGTTGCATTAATGCGATAGCTATTATGGCTACCGATGACTTGAATTTGATTAATCTTAAGATCATCTACAGTTGTTGATTCATCATTATTCTCATCACACCCAAAAAATACTAGGACTGCACATATATATATGTATGTATAAATCTTTTTCATCTTCAAAATTTACAACCGATATGATTATAGGTGACCATAACTATTCTATTCATTATTGCAATTATATTGTTATAATTTATTAATTAATTATATTCAATAAGATATAAATGGATCTACAACTAAAAGATAAAAAAGCCTTGGTGACTGGGTCTACTGCTGGAATTGGTTATGGAATTGCTCGTCAATTACTAAAAGAAGGTGCGCATGTAATTATTAATGGTCGAACTCAGGAGCGAATTGATAGTGCTATATCGCAACTTGAAAATACTGTTCCACAATGTCATGTTTCCGGTTGTGTTGCTGATTTTTCAGATAAAGAACAAGTTAATCAACTTATTACTGCTCATGATTCCGTAGATATATTAATAAACAATGTTGGTACTTTTTCTCCGAAGGCTTTTGAAACAATTACAGATGAAGAATGGCTACATATTTTTGAAGTAAACGTTTTAAGCGGAGTACGTTTATCTCGACATTATTTACCAAAAATGATTAATCAAGATTGGGGTCGAATAATTTTCATTTCTAGTGAATCAGGGGTACAAATACCATCAGAGATGATACATTATGGTACTACAAAAACCGCCCAGCTTGGAGTTGCAAGAGGTCTCGCGCAACAAACTTCTGGAACAAATGTTACAGTTAATTCCGTTATTCCTGGTTCCACAAGATCAGAAGGTGCAGAAAAATTTATTTCTGACTTGGCTAAAGAAAAGGGCAAATCCATTGATGAGATTGAACGAGAATTTTTTGAAACCGTAAGACCTTCATGCCTTATTAAACGATTTGCTACTATTGAAGAAGTAGCCACATTTGTAACATATCTTGTAAGCCCTCTTGCTGCTGCAAATAATGGTGCAGCACTGCGTGTAGATGGTGGAACGATTCCTACAATTTTATAATGCATACTATAAATACAATTATTTTTGATCTTGGTGGTGTACTTATTGATTGGAATCCTGAATATTTATATAAAAAAATATTTGACGATGAAAAGGAAATGCGTTTTTTTCTTGATAATATTTGCACCAAAGATTGGAATGAATGTCAGGATGCAGGGTATCCATTAGAAAAAGCAACAAGTGATTTAATCAATAAATATCCAAAATATCAAAATGAAATAAATGCTTACTATACGCGTTGGAAAGAAATGTTTGGAAACTATAATACCCATTCCGTATCCGTTCTTGAAACACTGCACAAGAAAAAAAATCATCGCTTACTTGCATTAACCAACTGGTCAGCTGAAACATTTTACCCTGCGAAAGATGCATATCCCTTTCTTAATTATTTTGAAGGAATTGTGGTATCAGGAGATGAAAAAATAAAAAAACCAGATTATAGGATTTATGAAATTTTGTTAAATCGATATAGCGTAAATGCTAAGAATTCTATTTTTATTGATGATGCGCTGGAGAACATAGAAGCCGCTAATGAATTAGGGTTCCAGACAATTCATTTTTTATCTGCATCTCAAATGGAAACAGAACTAAAAAATGTCGAGGTACTATAAATTAATTTTTTGGGTGAGCGATGGGACTTGAACCCACGGCCTCCTGGGCCACAACCAGGTGCTCTAACCAGCTGAGCTACGCCCACCATATGGCCTATTTCATAATTGAAAAGGCAGGCAAAATTACCGGCTTTCCATATGCAACACAAGATGTAAAGTCATTTAAAGGACTCATTTTATATTATTATAATACTAAGTAATTTTTTCTATGCTACTTATATCCCGCTATATCATTAAAGAACTCATCTTCCCATTTATCTATTCTCT
>JAZAOA010000114.1:0-3145 GCA_036228285.1 Fidelibacterota bacterium | reverse complement strand
CAATTCCTACTAGTATTATTATTAGTAGGCTTGTAAAAAATATTGATATTAGAGAATATGGAAGCGGTAATGCTGGAGCAACAAACGTCTATCGTATCCTGGGGTGGAAATATGCTCTTATCGTATTATTCCTAGATATTTTTAAAGCATGGTTTTCTACAGCAATATATTCTACAAAAATATTTGAATTGATATTAGTAGCTGATATTGGATTTGTACAAATATTGTGCGGGTTTTCTGCTGTACTCGGACATACTTATCCTATATTTGTAGGATTTAAAGGTGGAAAAGGGATAGGCCCATTGATTGGTGTATTACTTGCTTTGTTCCCTATCGCATTTCCTCTATGTTTGATTGTTGCAATTATTGTTATTGTTACTACTGGATATGTATCTCTTGGATCAATATTTGCAGCTATTTCACTCCCTATTATCATCCTTACGCTTCCTAGTTTAGGAATCATTGTACCAAATCTATCCTTAGTGATATTTAGCTTATTAGTCCCTTGGTTTGTTATTTATACCCATCGTAGTAATATTGGCAGAATTCGAAATGGCACTGAAAATCGTTTTAATAAAGCACTTATTTTTAAGAAAAAATAGATTAAAACTTTTGGCCAACCACCAAATGTAATGCTTGATCAATAAAGCTTCCATTTCTATATCCCCATCCATAATCTAGACCAACCATTCCAACCATTGGAAAAGGAACTCGAATTCCAAAACCTGTTCCAATCATGGGTAAATGATGAAATAAATCTGCTTTTTCTCTAGAAGTATACCCTACATCAAAAAACCCTACTACTGCTAACCCATATTCTTGTTTCCAATCCATAAGATCTGTTGCAAATACTTTTGTAGGAATTATTGTTTGCCTTAATTCAGCAGAAAAAACTGCTGAATGGTTTCCAAATCGGAATTTATTATCAAGATTTGAATAAATTGAATTAGTTGGTATTGACCATCCTCGAACATTTTGAGCGCCACCTAACCACGAAATAAATACTTCATCTATATCTCCAAATGAAGTTAAAAAAGAGATGTTGAATGCAGCTGTTAGTTTTCGAATTGATTTATTGATTGTATGGTAAATACTATATGACTGTACCCACCAAAAATTATTCATTTCTTTTTCCAGATCAAGAATAGAAAAGAACCCTTGGGTAATCAATATTCCTTTACTTGGGTCACGATACACATCTCTTGTATCAAATGAATAACTTCCTAATGGATTAATTGATAAATACTCTAAAGTGTCGATACTACCGGAAAATGTTTTTCTTTCTAATTCAAATCCAATATTAGCCTTATGTCTATACCCAAAATAACGACCGAAAATAATTTCAGATGTTACTGTATTCTGTTCATAATCTAGAAATGGGTGATTAGTATTACTTTGACCCGCCATAAATCGCAATGAAACATGATCGCCAATTATCCAGGGGTTATTAAATGCTAAAAAATAAGATTTACGAGCACCTGTTGATCCTGCCAATGTAAGGTTTTCATTTTTTCCTCGAAAATTTCTTATCATTAACATTCCGCCAAATGACCACCCATATTCTTCTTCGTATGCTGGGCTAGCAGCAGGAAGAATTCGAAGCGAAGACTCTATTAAATTATATTGTAATATTATAGTTAGGTCTTCTAAAGGAATTATATTCCAAGATACATCAGCAAAAATTCCCAAATTCAACAAACGATCCTTGTCTTGATCTGCTAGAGCACTATCCAATGGTATATCAAGTTGGTGAAGTATTTCTCTTTCAATAATATAATCTTGAGTGATTTTATGTCCCTTAAATTCGATTGAAGAAACAATAGGGGGATTACTAGCCCAAATAGATGATACAAATATTAAGGTTAAGAAAAGTTTATATAACATAATAGGACAGCCGCATATCTATGAATGGGCCGAAAAATAACTTAGAGGTCGAAACTCTCCATGAGTTGCATTTTCTTATATTCGATACCTTGCTCTGAGTAGACATGTTCAATAGCATCACGAAGATCCTGCTCTACTATTAATCCACGTAAATTAATTGCCAAATTCCAATCATCCAAAATACGAACATTCATTTCAGTATTATCATCTTGATAACGATGCCAAGTACCATCAAATTCATTTGGTGGTCCATATGTCATCATAATTTTATGCTGCAAAACATCTTCAGTAGTTACTTGAGGGAAACCAATATCTTTCAGTTCAACCGTCTTATGGACACTTTCCAGTTTATAGTGTGAGGCTTCGATGTTTGTTATACTATAAATAAAATCAATATTAATAAAACGTAGTTCAATTCTTTCAATAGTTAAACGAGTAGTATACTCATACATCATCTTTGCACGTCTTACAGGAATTCTAAATCCAGATTTTAATGTTAGAGGATCATCCCAAAACTCTGCAACAGATAACGAATCAGGAAAGTAACCCATTACTGCAGATAAACTTGAGTTCCAATCTGATATTGGTTCTCTTGCAAGCACCCATCCATTAGGAAGAGACTTAATAAACCCATCTAATAATGTCGGATCTGACTGTACAGTTGGCTGCCTCCTGTTTTCTACGGGTAGCTTTTTTACTTCCGCAGGGATAGAAGTAATTATATCTCTAATATCACGATCTCTAGAAAGTAATTTTGGTCGCAACGCAGTGCAACTACTTAAAAATAATAATAGGGACAAAATTGTTATGCGCAACATGATTATAAAATTTATCACATTAAGAAATGATCATGAAGTTTTTTTTTGATATTATTTATATAAGTTTAATCATAAAAAATAAGTAAAAAAAAAGCCTCAAAAAACTTTGAGGCTTTTTCTCAAAATCTGGTCTAGAATCTATTTACGACCCCGAGCCATTTTTGCGCGTGCAACATCACCGTTTTTATCGATGAAGTAAAGATAGCCAGATTCACGGCTAACGCCTGCATCTGCTACTTTTTCTGCATTACCGCCACCTTTACCAGCGCGGGCCATTTTAGAACGCCATACGTTCCCATCTTTACCGAGGTAATATAGGTAACCACTTTCTTTTTGTACTCCACATGCTTTTACTGTTTCAGCCATGGATTCCTCCTTTATTTTAGTTAAAAAAGTTTTAAGAACTAAGTCTCCTCGGTGAACGTACTATAATTATTATGAAT
>JAZAOA010000113.1:0-9706 GCA_036228285.1 Fidelibacterota bacterium | reverse complement strand
ATTAGATTATTTTGAATTGAGCGCATCAGACACTCTTGAATTGTTAATGCAAATTACTGGATCTCTCTACTTTGCTTTTGCAATGCTTAATTGGATGTCTAAAGGAAGTATTATCGGTGGAATTTATGGTCGTCCGATAGCAATAGCTAACTTGACACATTTTGTTATTGCTGGACTTTCCTTAATTAAAGGAATTATGGCTAATACAGGTCTCTCATACGTAATTTGGTCAATCGCAATTGTTTATTCAATTTTTGCAATATTATTTGGGATCGTGGCATTCAAACATCCCGTTAGTAAAAACAAAGTAATTATTTAGGATACTATTATTGAATAATACATCACAAATCAAGGCAGTTAATATTGTTCAAAATCATATAAATAATATTTATGATTTTTCTCAATCATGGAATGGTGATTATAAACACCTTCACTCTTTTTTTAAATCTCTTAATATCAATTCATCCTATGATATAGATATTATCAAACCATACTTTAAAGATTGGTCTAACATGGAAGGGTTTGCTGATTTATTAGTGAGACCAAAAAACAATATTGAATGTGCTATCATTTTAAAAACCTGTTATCAATGCAATATATTATTAACTGTCTCTGCAGGAAAAACTAACTTAACTGGAAGCGCTACACCAAAGGGAGGCGTTATACTATCTACATCTTTTATGACTGAACCAGATATTGAATTAGATTTACATAATAAAGATGCATCCAGTCCAGTCGGTATACCATTAGAAGTATTTAGAAATAAAGTGTTAGAATTATCGAATCATACACTCTATTACCCTGCAGATCCCACTAGCAGAAATGATGCGTATGTTGGTGGCACGTTATCAACAAATGCTTCCGGGTTTGTACCAGGTGAAAAAGGCGCAACAAGATATTGGGTTAAAGAAATCGAATTGTTATTACCAAATGGTGATTTAATTGATATTAAAAGAGGCCAATATATTTCAGATAATGGTGTTTTTACTCTAGAATACGATGACAAGTCAATTCAATTACCAATACCAACTTATAAAAGACCCAAAATAAAAAATGCAAGTGGGATATATTCAGATGAAAATGGAAAAGTTGATTTAATTGATTTGATTATTGGAAGCGAAGGAATCTTAGGAATGATCACTTCATGTAAATTAGGATTAGATGATAATCCAAAAAACAAATTAGAGCTATTCTTATCACTACCAAATGAAGCAGATGCTATTGACTTCCATGATTTCTTAAATAACCATTTAAATCAAGATTTAAGTCAAATCACGGCAATGGAATATTTTGGTTATAATTCACAGAATTATATGAATCATAAAGAATTTTTATTTTCAAATGAAACGGATGTAGGAGTGTATCTACAAATCCCAATCTATAATGAATCTATGGATGCTAAAATTGAAGAATGGATTGATATATTCCAATTATTCAACCCTGAGAT
The DNA here is from genome assembly GCA_036228285.1 of Fidelibacterota bacterium. GTDB lineage: Bacteria > Fidelibacterota > Marinisomatia > Marinisomatales > TCS55. Next base: position 8,259 of record JAZAOA010000113.1, on the reverse strand, counting down.
AGATTTAGATAACATTATTGTTTTAAATGATCCTAATAATTGGAAAAAGTTTTTTGAAGCACGCCATTCAATTCCTGATAATGCATTAACTAAAACTCAACGGCTAGGTGGTGTAAGTATTATTACGGATACAATTGTACCGAAAGATAAGTTTCGGATTTATCTTGAAAAGGTTCATAGCAAACTTATAAAGTCTAAAATCGAATATTTATTATTTGGCCATCTAGGTGATTGTCATTTGCACTTTCATTTAATACCAAAAAAGGAGCAGGAAAAAGAATCATTAGAAATTTATGATTATTTAATTGATTTATCTTCAAAACTTGGTGGTGTCTATTCAGCAGAACATGGAACAGGAAAAAGAAAAAGAAATGATTTTAAAAAGTGCTATGGAGAAGAAGCCGTTGAAATGGTTAACAAATTAAAGAGCACCCTAGATCCAAATCATCTATTGAATCGTGGCAATTTGATAAACTATAATTGAATCTTCAGTTAATTATACTATAATTCCTTACACATCTTACGAATTATATCAGGAACAGCAATCGTTTCATTTAGCTTATAATTAAAAGCAACCAACGTAAATAATGCTGAAAGTACTGGAAATTCGTTTTCCTTGATAAATATTGAAGTTATCATATCAAAACTTTTATTACCTACTCTCACAATCCGTTGACCTACTTCTAAATTAGAAGGATGATTTACCTGTTGATGATATTGCACATTCATCGATGCAAGAATAATCCCATTGACTTGTCCGCTATTTCTACTATTGAAGCCTAAAGAATCATAAAACTCTAAGCGGGCATTTTCCATAAAGGTTAAATATGCTGCATGATTAATATGACCCATCGCATCTAAATCTCTCCAACGTGTCTGGAGATAGGTCCAATGTTCAAAATCTGTACGTGAAAATTTTATTTTTTTCATTTGCGGAGAGGGAGGGATTCGAACCCCCGATACACTAAGTGTATACCGCATTTCGAGTGCGGCGCATTCAGCCAGGCTCTGCCACCTCTCCCTTCTTCTATAAAACTAATAAGAATGATCCAAATTAACTAATATCAATACAGGTGCTAAATGAAGATTATTCAATAACATATATAGCTATGGCTTTAACAAATTTTTCAGTGTTTGATGACGTTTGTGTTCTGCCTTCACTATCACTACGAACTGATTGATAAATTTTATTATCTGTATTTAAAATCAAAATACCATTTGCACCTAATTCTGCAGCCTTTATTTTTAATCGTTCTATAACTTTATCCATTTTACTTTGCCAAGAGAAAAGTAAAACTGGGTCTTTAAATGCAAAATTACTTCCCGCATCAATTAAAGCAATTTTTTCATATTCTTTTGGGTAGTCTAAATATATTTTTACACTGGATGGATTAATTGGTGTTTTGGTTTCACCTACAATTACATGAGAAACAGGCATACAACTCATAAATAATAGTAATGTGATTAATTGAATTTTGATATGCATTTTCTCTTTTTTCACTAGTATAAATGTAACTGTTATTTTAATAATATCATTTTATTAGTTTTAATATAAGAATCTGTCTTAATCTGATATAAGTAGATACCAGCACTCACAGATTTCCCATAATTATTTGTGGCATCCCATACTAAGGATTTATATCCAGCCTCTTGTTTCTGGCTGAGCAATGTTTTTACCTCTCTACCCATCATATCGTATATGGTGATATTTACCAAACTTTTTTCTGGTAAATCGTATCGTATCGTTGTTGCGGGATTGAATGGATTAGGAAAGTTCTGATGTAATTTAAGGTTTGAAACTGATGGAAAATGACTTTCAACCTTGTTTAGGCCTCCCTCTTCTCCAAAACTTGATACAAAACGGTAAAGATATAAATGTCCAAAACCTACATACCAAATATCTTTCCTATTGCTAATATATTCCAAATGAATCCAAGTAAAATCTTCATCCCACTCCAGAATATTTGGGTGAGTAACTAAATGATAGACTCCATTTGAATCAACAACATTATCAAAAGAAGTATTCAGCTCATTAATATCGGTTGAACCCCAATAATCTGAATTCCCTACTTCTATTGAAGCCCCAACAGGATCAAACTTATATAAATCATTATTCCAATTTGAAAAATTATTTTCATTATAATAGAATAATCTAGATACAAGATATTTTGCATTACTGGTTGCACTATCAATAGCTGCGTCATATTCACCAAAAGGCGCTACCCAGGCATAGACATACTCATTTACACCTGAACGATTATGATTTAAAAGATTTAAATTATTTATTATATCTTGCTTACTACCTGCCACCTCACCTTCTAAATCATTATAAGGAACATAAGGGTGGGTTCTAGAGTGGGATACGACTTCAATTAATCCATTATCAAGCTGAGTTTGAATATCATCCCATGTTTCTTGATTCCATATCCAACCAGTAATTATTGCAACGGAATACCATAAATTATAACTACGAAAATTTTGACAAGCCTGGACAAATTTTTCATTACAATAATCAGCCCAATCATCTGCAGTAACAGTCACAACCGCTTGACGATTATCGTAATATTTGCAAACACCCATGAGGGGAGCATTAATAATTTCATCTGTATTATTTTCTAGTTTAATAAAAATAGTATCTGAAATAACAGAAAATGCTACTGATACATATGCTGTATTTTCATTATAATCAAATCGCACTGCCTCAATTCCATTAAAAAAATCATCATCAGTCTTTTCATCGATTAAATTCCAATCTTGCAAGCCTCTATATTTTCGATAGGCATTTAAATTTTCTGAACCTTGAGGTATGTCAAACTCGTATGTAATTGGATATGATAAACCATAATCAATATGAGTTTGAGAATCGACTGATATTATTACTTCATTTTGTATACCTGTATTAAAATTTAGTATAGATGAAGTATCCTCACTTATTAAGAAACTATTGACAATTAAAAATGATATAAAAATCTTCATAAAATAAAAATACAATGTAGAAACTTAAAAAGTTAGACGAATTTGATTAATTCAGTTCGGATTTTATGGCTGCATAATCCAGTCAGCATTGTAAATATCAACAAATGCCGGTGCAATTCTTTCTGATGGTATATCCTTAGCTAAAGTAAAATAAAATCCAATATACCCTGAATCAGGACTATTCTGTCTACCATTATTCTGTGTTCTACCTTTTCTATACCCTATAGATACAATTTCAAATGTTGAAAACTCTTTTAAACTTGAATTATATGTAGCGTAACCTAGCAAATTAGTACTTATTCCATGATCAAGTTCATAATTAGGAGTCCAGTCATTATCTCCAAACAACCATGGTCCTCTTGAAACTGCATTAGAATTTCCAGAAATTTTGATATCAATTGAATTACTATTTATATTTTCGACTTCAATCTCTATGTGTGATTCTTTTATCTCCTCTGGAGCAAAGGGCAATGTTTGACCTCTTGTATTGTCTACTAAATGAAAACAAAATAATCGATCTGATATAAAATCAGGTAAACTATAAATGTCCCCTTTTTGTGGGTTTTCTGGAATCCATTGAGTAACCTCATCTTTATTAAACCATACAAAATCACGATTCCAACGATCGCTTCTTTCTAATTGATTTGGAGGGTCAGAGATTAAATCAATTTTAGATAATTTGAGCACCATTCCACTTTCAGGATAGCTATTTTCCCAACGATGTCTTGCTTTAAGACTAAAATCATTTGGAATATCTCGATCAGAAAGTGGTAAGGTATTCCAATTATCTAAACCTGTTTGAATCATTGTTAATACATCGTCAGGTTTAAGAGAATTTATTGAACTAAGCAATATCCCACTTGGACTGCAAACATAAATTCCTTGGCGAGTTCCTCCAGCTCGACGATAATGACCTTTATCTGCCATTTCTTGAAACACAAAAGCATCTTCATCTTGAACTCTTTGAAGTCTCCATACTTCATCAGTCGTTGGTACAAAGTTTTTTGCTATTTCAATAAGCCTAGGATCTGACCAAACGAGCCGCCGGCCCGCTGTACCATTATTTCATGTACATCCTAGTGGATGTCCATTCATAACCCAAAGTAGCATAGGCTTTTGTTGCTCTCCAGCTTCAATTAACCCCTCTTGAAATGAGGTGCGCCATGGAATACGCGTCCATGCTAAATCTTCTTTGGTAGGAATGATATAATCACGCCATTTCTTATATGTTTTCTCAGTTAAACTAAATGGCTCTTTATTATCATTATTACAGCTTAGAATAATGATAATTATAAAAATCAATTTTATCATACTGCTCTAATATTACACTTCAATAGCATAAAATGTCTATAGACAAAAATTTATTATTCAAATAAACTTTGTATTTATATGGATTTATTTAATACCATTAATAACTTATCCGGGTTCTCTGTACCTATAAGTATTTTTTCTCCATTAGTTAACTCCATTTGCAATCCTAAGGTTCCTTTAACAGTATAAGCTTTACCATGTCTATTAAAACGTATACCCCAACCTCCATATTCCCTAATAGGTCTGTACTTTCTGATTTCATAATTCTTAATCGTATCGAAAGGAATAATAAATTCAGTAAATGGAGCAAATGTAATTCGAATACTCATTTTATCCACCTCTGTTACAAGTTTCATTGTATAAAATAACCAAGGAAATCCATAACCAAATAATAATACAATGATCAAGATAAATATATTTGCAATACCACTAATAATGGGAACTAAGAGTACTAATTCAATTAGCAAGATAATTAGCCAAATCCAGATTTGTCTAAATTGCTGTATTTCATAAAATTGCTTTTTACTCAATAATACTTTACCTCTATTATAGCATTCATATTATACCAACAAAAAACCCCGCATTTGCGAGGTTTTTTATATTGATCAATGATTGATTTTAGGTTTTACTTATTAGTTATACTTGTTGGACCATCAAGGACATCATATGCTTTATATGTTACATTTACAAAGTTTGGATTGCTACCAAGTACTTGATCGTAAAATTCACTATTTAGATAATCTTCCATTGATTGACGATTGTCCCAAGTATATACTCCACCATAAACATTATTCTCTTCATCTGAGAGCCATACTTTTGATTGCAAACCTGCTAGATCATTAAAAGATGGAGCCACTTCTTTTGCAGCGCCCATATAATCTTCATGTCCAATTCCTTCTAGATTAAAATTAACTACTTGAATAACCATTTCTCCTCCAATTATGTTATTATTTTATGATTTCTATATTTTAATGTAATTGATAATAATCATAAAAATATCAATAATTTTATCAAAGTATTATTGAGTAAATTTAGCTTTAATAACTTGAAAAGGATTGACATGATATACGGTAACTCAAAAAACACTACTTTCACTCAATCAACCTATAATTGCAATGCAGCTGTTGGTTTCTTTTTTGCTATGATACTTAGAAGCTTTTATCCCAATGCACTTGAAACCAATTGGTACTGGTATGCCTTGGGGGCAATTATTTTTTCTATTCCAGGGATATTATCTTCATTTAAACAATTCAAATCAGGATATTCACTGGAACAAATAGAATTAACAAAGAGACCGTTTAGAACTTTGGGTTAAAAAAAAACCCCGTAATGAACGGGGCTTTCTTTGTTAATTATATTTACTTTACTACATCAAAGTTTTTTACTTCTGTAATATTTCCTTTTTCATCCCAGTATGTCCACTCTCCTGTTTCCACGCCATCGCGAATGATACCTTCTTCTTTCTTTCGCCCATTTTCATACCATACAACCCAAACACCATCACGGACACCATTTTTATAACTTTCTACAGATCTTAGTTTACCATTTTCATATTCTGAATATTTATAATCCCACTTTCCAACTAAACGTCCATCTTTATATATTTTTTTCCACTCATTTCTTCCTTTACTTGTTTTTGCAATCCAACCACCATCTCCATTTTTCACAAGAAATTTTCCTTTAACACTCCATCGATTGATTAAAAAATATTCACCGTTTTTCCACACGCCTTCCTCTTGCTTTTGTCCATTTGCATGCCACATATTCCAATCACCATTGGGAATATTATTATCTTCATATCCTTTATCAGATTTTATTTGCCCATCATCGAAATATTCTTGTTTAAATATTAGATTAAGTACTAATCGGCCATCCTCATACATTTGTTTCTGTTTTTTCGTACCATCTTCATTCTTACTAACCCATCCTCCTTTACCATCTTTAACTAGAAAATCACCATTTAAATTCCATCGATTGATTAAAAAATATTCACCATTTTTCCACTTACCCTCTTCTTTCGTATTTCCATTTTCAAACCAAGTAGTCCAAGTTCCAACTTCAACATTATTTTTATATGACTTCTTTGTTTTTATTGATCCATTATCATGGTATTCATACTCATAAGATAATTCTTGTTGTAGTCGACCATTGCTATATGTTTGACGACCATCTTCTTTTCCTGAACTAGAAAATTCAATTAAATCACCGTCAATTTCGCCATTTTTAAAATTTACAGTTTTAGTTTTAACACCAGTTTTATTCCAATATGTCCATTTTCCATGTTCTTCACCATTCTTATTATAACCAGATTTCTTCTTCTTTCCATTTTCATACCATACTGTTGATAAACCATCCCATTTTCCACTTACATAATTTCTCTCTTGACGCTTCTGTCCATTTGCATACCAAAACTTATACAACCCTTCACGCTTACCACTTATATAATTTCCTTCTTCTATCTTTTGGCCATTCTCATCCCAATGAATAAACACACCATTAGGCAGACCATTCTTATAATTTCCTAATTCCATTTTTTGACCATTCTCAAACCAAACTGAACTTGGTCCATCCCAGATACCATAGCTGTAAGTTCTTTCTTCTTGCTTTTGGCCATTTTCATACCAATTGGTATATATACCAAATTTTTCACCATCTATATGGTAGCCTTCCTTTTGTTTCTGGCCATTTGTAAACCAGTGAACAAATGGTCCATTTAATTTTCCTTCACGGTAATTAATTTCACTTTTCTTCTCACCATTATTATACCAGACGATACTTGGACCATCTAAAAAATCATTTCTATAATAAATTTGCTTATCTAATTCACCATTTTCTCTCCAGTATGTGATTTGGCCATCAATTTTTCCAGAATTATAATTTAATTCTTCCTTTTTCATTCCATTCACATACCAAAAAGTTGTAATCCCATGAAGCATACCAGTCTCATATGATTTTTGATATAACTTAACCCCATCGTTTGACCATGCAGTGTAAAATCCATCTAGCTTTCCATGAACATATGCACCATCTGATTTCAAATTTCCATTTTCATACCAATACGTAAAATTACCTACTAAATCACCATCTAAATATGTTGCATCTTCCTTCATATTTCCATTTTCAAACCAACTTGTATATTTTTGATCTAACTTACCATTTCTGTATGAACAGCTTACATTTCTATTTCCATTTGTGTACCAAGATGCAAATGATCCATGCAACGTACCATCGCGATATTGCTCTTCTCTAATTTTATTGCCATCTATATCATAAAACGTAAACAAACCATTTTTTACGCCATTTTCTAATCTACCTTTAAATTCAACCTGACCATTCTGATACCAGCTTCTATAATAACCAGCTGCAATACCTCTTATATACCTTTTTTCCCAATGTTTTGCACCATTATCATATAATTCAAAAACTTTACCATTAAATGGCTTATCAGAATTTGGCATAAATTTTATTCCACCATAATCAAGAAGATGGTTTACATTAATCTTACTTTGAGAATATGTATATCCACTTATTATTATAGTTATAAGTATTATTTTATGTAATATTCTAATATTCATAATATTATTTTTCACCATGAATTAAATTTGTAAAACTCCGCATTACTTCATTTAATAAACAAAATATAATACAAATTAAGTATATCCCTAAAATTAATTATTATTTAATTGAAAATTCAATTTTATCTTCCTCGGAGGTAATTCTGCAGGGATTCTATTTCCGCAGCAAGTTCTTCTCGTCCTTGTACGGTAGTTGTATTGACAATGTATGGTGGTGACGCAGGATTTAATGCAGTCTTGATTGCCTGTACATTGGCAATACTTTCTTCGTAATCGGATAACGCATAATAGGACAATGCTAATGTCACATGCACATCCAGATAATTGGTGGTGGAATCATGAGAAAAACTCCAGGTCTTCTCTCCAATCTGTTGATTAATTAACCAGATTAAGGAAT
>JAZAOA010000112.1:0-11377 GCA_036228285.1 Fidelibacterota bacterium | reverse complement strand
ATGTTGCATCTAAGAATATTTGGCTCCCAGGATCTAAAAGATTTGTTGGTATATATGTTTTGTAATACCAGTTCCACATTCGAGAGAAAACTGCAAGATCACGTAAATTTGCCTCGCCATCAAGATTAGGAGCATAATGGGGAGGATCAAAATTTACCGGAGCAAGATCTATATTTGGCCAGAGAGAATTGAATCGTACGACATCAAGTACATCTAATATTTTATTGCTATCCAAGTCGCCCCAAAGGGTACTATACATTACAATGGAATCAGCCATATACAATCGATTCAAACTTCTCACACTATCAAAGTAAAAAACAAGAGTGTCCGCAGTAAGCAGAGGCTCAATTAAATCAATCGTAACCGTACTATCAGAATGATTTAAGTTATATGGAAGGGTGTCAACACCAATATTTTTTAGACTAAATTGTAATTCAGTTAAATCCTTATCAAATTTAAATCTGATTTGCTGATTTGATGATACACCAAGATAATTATTTATTGATGGTGTAATTGTATCAATTCTCGCTGGTAAATTATCAAAATAGATTCCATCCGTTCGGATCGAATCAGATTTATTTCCTGCCATATCTATTGCTCGAATTGCTACAAAATATTGCATATGTTTTTTTAATGCCAGATTCGTTATTGTTGTTGAGTCAGATAAAGTATCCACTAAAAACCAATCTATCACTTTGGAAGTATCAGGCTCATCTAGAATACTTAATTCATAATTTCCAATGACAAAATTATCAGAGAACTCTTGCCATCTTACATCTAACGAGGTGGAATCAGTAGTCCAATCAGCTTCATCATTTATATCAAAACCATCATTGATACTTCCAACAGAAGGAGCAACGATATCTACAACAAAACCATCTCCTAATATTGTATCTGAAATATTACCTGCCCAATCAACAGCATAGGCGCTTGCAAAATATTGAAAATTTGGCTGCAAGGTTAAACCCTCTAGTAAAGTATCTGCAATACCATCCGTTTCTGCCCAAGGAATTACATTTCCTACACCAGGTGAAGTCCCTACTGCAAAACCAAATCTCAATACACCAGATAATAAATCTCCACCATCCATTCCTAATCGTAAGGAATCAGTGCTTGGAGTAAAGTCTTTATCTTCTACAATACTGCATTCATACAAATAATTAATAAATGGAGATGAGTTATCAAGAATTACTCTTGAGTTATCAGTTGATTGTGTACTAACTCCGCCAGGATTACCAGCTAAATCATATGGAGTAAAATTAATTGATACAACTCCTTCTACATCCGTTTCTTCCATTGTTCTTGTGGCAATCCAATTATCTCCTATTCTGGTAATATTATCAGCAGTATCACCTGCAATCAGTACGAAAGGTGTCATGATCTCTTCCTGAGGACGGAATGTAATTGATACATCATCACCATACTTTGCGCCTTGATTGGAATAAAGATTATCTGATTCAACCGCAATACTATCAATAATAGGTCCTGTTTGATCTATTCTTATTTGATTCGCACTTGCACCTCCAATTTTTGTATATCCTGCAAAATCATTGATTCGAGCAGTAAATAAAGCAAGAGCTCCTTCTGCATAATTTTCAGAGTTGATAAATTCTATCCTACTAATTGAAACTGTAATAGTATCATTTATATTTGATTCTGCAATAGTGCTAAGATCTCCTATATCTAAAGTATCTCCACCATCAAAACTAACAAGCACTTGAACTGCACCATCAACCAAACTGATATCATTATCAATTGGAACCGTAACCAATATATTTTGATTCGTGCTATTCCAAAAACCACTCACTACTGTACCTCCACTACTAATTACCTGCCCCACGGTAAAACTAGAGGGTGGAGTTTGATCAAATAGGACATAAGAATTATTGGAAGTACTATCGATACTAGAACTATTTCCAACCAGATCAACAGCATTAATTAAAAAACTTACCCTCCCTTCACTTTCTGAACCATTTATCCCATATTTTGCGCGAAAATAATTATTATTTAATGCAGTTATTGAATTTGCAGGATTATTTAGTATAATTACAGAGGAATCAGATACAGGTTCATGAATACGGAATGTTAATATTATCGTATCATTGGCACCTGCTAAAGTTGAGTCTGCTCCATTTGATGATATTGATACCACAGGAAAAACAGGATTGGTTCCATCAAAACGAACATAACTTGTATCTGTAGTTGTTGATATATCACCATAATCATTTCCATTTAAATCAGTATAATCAATAATAAAAGGGACAATCCCATCTTGATCATCATCTTGCGCAATAATTGAGTATATATACCGATTGCTTGATGGAGACTCATTTACAGCTGTTCTAGAATTAATCTCAGAGCTTGTTAAATTAATGGGCATATCGGTTCTCACCTCCACGATCAGGGAATCGCCTGGTTTTGCCAGAGTATCACCATAAATACTATTAGACTTTATTTTAGACAATAATATTTCAGGACCTGCAGCACTAAAATCGACACTACTTCCATCATCAACATCACTATAATTTGAACTCATATTTCTTGCAGTATCACCTACAGATAAAATAAATGGCAATACTCCTTCTGATTCTGCTCCAGTCATTCGCCTAAAAACTCTTGAAGTAAATCCATTGACATGCTCGTACCCATCAAATGACTGCTCTCCAATTGTACCTGACACAGAATCTATTCCCTCTAATTGTCCAGTAAATTGAAGATAAACTGTATCACCAAGAATGGCTCTAGTTGGATCATTATTGGTGGAAAAAATAGTTCTTCCTATTAATGTGGGTTCCGTTTGATCAATTTTAATAATGGAAGAGCTAGTATCACCCCTTGTAGAATTTCCTGGTGCATCCCAAATAATACTATAAATTTCGACAGATGCATTTTCAGCAAATCCAGTTAATCCTTCAAATACTGAATCGGCAAAAGTGATAGTATAATTTGTCCCAATATGATTTGCTTCAATATTATAAGCAGGTGGATATAATTGACGTGAAGGTGGTGCATTAAAAATTACATATGGATGTGCAACTCCATCCGTTAAAGTTTGATCATTATCAATAGGAATAGTAATACTTAACCCAGTATTTGTCTTATTCCAGAAACGTCTAGAAATTGTGCCGCCATCAGGAACTATCATTCCTGTTGTAAACGCAGAAGGATCCGTCATATCGCAAATCACAGTAGAACTATTATCGGTTGTTGTTCTCGTGTCTTCATTCCCTGCAAAATCTTGATAGTTAAATGAAAAACTAATCGTTCCTTCTTGATCACTAGCCTCAATTTCAATGCTTGCGATAAATGTCGAGTCATCATTACTGCTTTCTATAGATGCAACCTTATTCAATATTGTTGCATTTACTGCAGCAGAGCGGAGTTTTTCATTTGACTGGATTTTTACAAAAACGCTATCGCCAAGTTTTGCATAACCAGTATTATTATTATTAGAATACGTAGTAATAAATACACTAGGAGTTGCATCATCGTATACTACGGTTGAACTATTTGTAACACTAATAAGTGTGTCAGGATTACCAAATGTATCATGATATGGAATCGAAAAGGATACTGGGCCATTTGTCTCACCACCAGCAAATGTATAAGTAGCTGTATACTCATTTCCGGCTATATTAGTAACAGTAGCATTATTTGATTGGATAGTTGCTGTTGGGGTAAGTACTGCTTCTGCAGTTGTAAACGATACAGTAACTGTATTATTAATTTTTGCATATGCTGTATCAGCATTATTTGATGCAATCGATATTGGAGTCGCATTATTTAGGACCTGTTTTACTAACAAAGTATCAACAGAACGGGTACCAATAGTTTCATTTCCTGCGTTATCAATTAATTTAGTTGTTATTTTTAAACGGGCGCCCTCTACAAATCCAGGAACATTCTCTAAAAAGTCTGCGCTAGTTAGTGTGCTCATCGAATCCACTAAGTCATTTGTTGTGATTGTATGATTTTCGCCAAAATCAGTATAAGCTCCATCATTTATACTAACTCTCATTTTTACATTTGCCCCTAAAAGAGCATTTGGATCATATATCGGATCTAATAAAACAGGGTTTATCAATGTTTCAGGAGCATTATTAAGCCAACCTGTGGCATCACATGTGCCATCACTATTTCCAGTAGCATCATTTAACACTGTTCCTGTTCCCTCGCCCATTTTCCAGTAACTTACTAAGCCAGCCTCATCTCCATTCAATGTCCATGAACGAAATCCTGCTATCTCCGATTGGCTCCGTGCATAATTCCATAATCGAACATCACACACTTGTCCATTAAAATAATTATAATTATCATTATTTTTGAACCCTCCAACAAAAAATTCAGTACTCGCAACATGATCATAATCTACATTTCCTGTCCGATTAACCGAATTAACTAACACCCCATCTTTATAGATATTTATCTCCGACCCATTATACGTACCTGCTAAATGAGTCCATACGCCATTCTGAATACTAGTTGCAGGGTTAGATTCCCATTGATTTTCAGGAGAAGTAACTGTCACAAGAAAGAAGCGCCATAATCCATTAAAATATACAAAACCATAACCGGATTCGTTTCCACCAACTGCCTGACCATAGACAACCATACCATCATATGTATCTGCAGATTGTACTTTAACCCATGCTTCAAGTGTTAAAGTGTTTAATTGCATACCATTTGTTCCATGACTAGTAACACTAGCTGAATTATCATTATAAAATCGGCTCCACCCATCCAAAATATTAAAATCTGAAATGGCAGTGTCTGGGGGTAATGTTAAAAACACTTCTAAATTCGAATTAATACTATTCCATACCTGATCTCTTGTCCAGGGCTCTCCTCCTCTAGGAAATAGATGTCCAGTGCTGTAAGGCACAGGACCAACACGATCAATAATAACTTTAGAGCTATTAGTCGTTTGAGTAGCCGTTTGTCCTGGAATATTATCCGAACTAATAAAATCAATAGAAAAAAGAATGGGACCCTCTGCGTCGTTTGCTGAAATTGTTTTGGTCGCAGAGAAGTCTGTTCCACTACCTGTACTTGTGACAAATTCTCCATTCATTACTACTGTAGGTGGAGCAATTAAATCAGTATTTGATGTCATAGTTAATGTCACATCATCATTGTTTACTGCGCCAGTTGGATTATCTATAGGACCAGAAATATTTACAGTATTAAATATCGGAGCACCATATATGTTTACATTATCTACATACCAATAGTTAATATTATATGAATTTGTACCATGTGCTCTAAAACGAATTTGCAAGGTATCTACGTCTCTCAAGCCTGTTAAGAAAAAACTATTCGTTCCCCATGGGATATCTACTGCACCCAAAGTAGCATCTGCGAGAAATTGAAGGGCACTTTCCCATTCCGAACCAATACAATATTCTATATCAAGGTACTCGTTTGTTTGTGTACCTGACCAAGCATCAAAATACATATCAAATGATACTTTTATATCTGAAAATTGGGAAACATCAATTAGAGGTGAATACATAGCCGTTGAATAATCTCGGGTACGTGAATAAGCAAAATATGCAACTGGGTCTTGCGTCCAATTAGGAGCATTATTATAAACTTTCCAAACATTTACACTATTATTGTTCGGTGACTCTAGCCTAAATGAATCTGGAGGAGTTAAAAACGATACATATTCATCATCGCCATCACAAGGAGGTTCAATACATTCATAATCATCTGTTGTACTAGTATAGCCACCCCATTGTGCAGATACCCAAGTATTAAATTCATTACCAGGGCCATCCTGATTTGAAAATGTTTCTATATAAGGTAATGACTCATAAGTCGTTGTTCCATTAACAATAACAAAATTACCTGGATCCAAATCTGATATTTGAGAAATACCAAATGAAACAAAGGTGAGGGTGATAAAAAAAAATGACACTTCTACTTTTAATTTCATTGGATAGTAACAGTTGCGTTTCTGATGCCACGAATAGAAATAGTTTCATCTAATGGTGTAACCAACTCACACTGAGTTGAATCATATTCAACAAGAGTTTCACCACTATTCAGAGCAGTAAAATATAGTTCAGCAATATGACCTGTTTCTGTAACATAGGACAACGCACCTTCTTCTCCCAAATACCAAGCAAATATATCAATCTCTCCAAAAACAACTGTATAAGTAAACAAAGGGGTATTTATACCATTATTGGTTAACAATACTCCTGGAAGAATTGTATCCAACTGTATTAATTCCGCATTATACGTTATATGAGCATGAATACCTGATAAGGTAGTATCATGATCAATAATATATGTTCCAATTGTCACAGAATCACCATTGGATACAGTCTGTGAAAGTGGATGCATAGTCAAGGCTGGAGGAAAAACTCCAGCAAGAGAATCGGCTATTGCATCAATAGGATTATCTAGGTGGATTTCATATGTCTTACAAGAAAGAAAAATAATGCTACTTAATAATCCAATAATAATAAATTCAATTCGAATTATTTTTTGATAAAGTAGTGTATAAAAATTCTTCAAAATGCTGATAGCAACTATACCAACTGCTTGAAACCTATTGTAGTCACTTTATTTATTTGCGAGGATATGGTTCTGGTCCATGAATAAACTGTTGAGGTCTTGGTCCAGCAATGTATGCATGAATAGAGTTAATTGCCCATACTGTTCCAATCATAATTCCATTGTTAATCATGGCCTTATTATAACTCTTATGAGCATTATAATATCCAATTGTTTCTTTGCGTAATCGCAACACCTCATCAGGGTCTCTTTCTTTGTCATATAACTTTGCAGAATCTTGCAAATTCTTCACTGCTAAAGAATATTGACTGAAATTTAGGAACAGTAATCCAAAAAGGACTGCTTCTATAGATGGAAAAGCATAGCCTGGTAACCTCTTATTTGAATAAAATTGTCCCCATCCTGGTGCAATCGTTGATCGCCAAAAGGCACCAAACGGAGTTTTATCCTCTTTAATATCTTTTGGATGTTTGGGAAACAAGTCTCTTCTTGGTTGCATTAACTCATATGGAGGATCTTCACCAATCAATGCCCAGGATGCTATATTTGATTCTGCTTCTAAGGCGTTTATAACATCTAGAATATTTATTTGTATTGTACTAATAGCTCCACCAGATCGAGTTGATATAATTTCTCCAGATAACATTGATCCATATTGTTCAACTTTCGTTCCCGCGTACATCACGTAATCAGCAGATAATTCTTGGCCAATACTTATAATAATTTCTCTATCTGGTATCTCTCTTTCAGGATCATTTAAATCTGTATATTGACTCACAACAGATAATACAATTTCGGGATCAATAACTTTCATTTGCGATGTTGCTTGTAATTGTGAAGACATAGAAGTAAATAGCTCTCCATATTGAACTATAGAAGCACTATCCATTGTAAGATCAATAAAAGCAATACTTCCACTATAATCAGCACTTTTCATTACGCCAATACAAATTATAGAAATAAAAAAAAGTTTATATCTAGAGATCAATTAGAACCTGTTTCAGGTTGATAACGAGTATAAATAAACTCGGCATTACGATCTGCAATAATAACTTGATCATCAAATAGTTCATCTAAATAATATACACGTAAGCGATGTGGCCCAGCTTCAAGATTTAATTTTATCTTTTCATCTCGCCAGGTATGCTCACCATTCAATTCAAAAGTGAGACCTTTTTCTTTTGCGCGAAATTTTATTTTGTACATAGGATTAAGTATAAAATCAGCAACCAATCTCTTGGCATCTTGTACAGATATTTCATGAATAGCAGGAGCATATCCATTGGCTTCTAATCGAACCTCATGTAATCCAGGCTTTACTGAATAACCTTTTATCGGAGCACTTCCTATCTCTTTTCCATCTAAAATAACTGTCGCTCCTCTTGGAAGAACTTTAATATCTAATGTTACCTGACCAATTAGATATGAAATGAAAATGAAACTAATAAACAAGTATTTCATTGCTTTGCTAGCTCTAGATCATCTTGTGGGCTCATAAAATAATTTCCTGCATAAATTACATCCTGTGCGCGAACCCAACCTGGAATCATTTCAGAATTATCTTCCGACCAAAAAACTTCCACAAGTCCATATAATCGATTACCGGAAACCTGCGTAACAGCTATAATATCATTTTTTGATAGAAGAAAATGTGTCATAGATCCATTCGCAGATGATTCGCGAAAATGCGTTAGATTCTTTTTTGTAATATATAAATTTCCTCTATCAACAAATTCTTTACTCGGGCCTAAAGCGAAATCAATATCTAAATCAAAATTACCATTAAAAGCTGCATCTTTGCTCACTACAGGAAATAAAGAACCCACGCCAGCTGAAACTATAATATCACTACGATAACCATATTCATTTGGTAATTCGAACCGATAATCACCATCAATACGAGACTTTGTATAAAAAGATCTGCCAGTGGAATCAGTTGCAACCAATTGAATACCGCCTAACATCCTTTCATCATATCTGCGTAAAACCACCCCTTCAATAACAGCTGGAGTTTTTATTATTTTACTTACTGGAAGAGTTATTACACCATAACTCATACCTGTAAACTCATGTTTGATTTCAGGCATATCTGGTCCTTGAGGATAGATAACAAATAAATTTCCATTCTTTTCTTTAGAAAGCGTATTTTGAGGAAGATATACTTGAATTTTTTCTTCCGGCATATACGTTGCAGCAAAAATTGGATCTACCTCATTATCTCTATCATAAATATAAACCTGGAATGCTTCTGGTAAGGTATTAACTAATTGTACAGGTGCATTAATCTGGATATCCTGGTACTCATATCTCAATGAAATTAATGGGGCACGTTGTGTGTATACTGGGTCAGGATACTTAGGAGCAAACATATATCCACAGCCTGTAAAAATAAACATTGCACAAAATATTAAGAGACTGGTATGTGGAGTAGTCTTCATTCTTTTTACACCTGCTTCACAGCAAGTATCAGTTCTAATTTATTACAATAAGAATATACTATTCAAGATATAGTATTTTATAAAGAACGTCTATGCGGAACTCTGACATATTCATCATTAGAATCTTTTTTTACTGCTACCATTGTTATAATTGCAGTACATGCCAATCTTTTTTTTGTATTCAAACCTTCAGCATATGCATCTATTACAACTTCAAATGATGAATTTCCTGCTTTAGAAACATATCCTTCAAAATTAACCCATTCTCCAGGATAAACTGGTTCTCGAAATTCAACTTTATCTATTGCACGAGTCACGGCACCATCTACGCTAGCACCCTTTAAAAACCGGTAGGAAACTTTCGCAGCCGCAAGATCCATCCATGATATCATTTGACCACCAAATAATGTACCAACATTATTGGTATCATCTGGCATTACAAGTTGGCTATATTTTGCAGAATACTTCATGTTAAACTTTAAATAAATATTTTATACTTATATATAAAATAATATAGCCTCGCTAATAAACCCTCGAGAAAATCTTTTTCTCTGAAGAGCACGCCACACCAGCGAGGCTATACCATATATTATCTATAATTATTATTTTCAGTCAACATTTTTTTTACAAATGAAATCTTATTAAAAACCCTCTTTTACAATCCGCTTTCCTTCTTCAACATCCACCTTACTTAAAAAGTATGCACCTAGTATAAATAATAATAAAACTGATAGTATCCCAACCCTTGCGCTACCAAATAAAATAGTAACCGTTCCCATTAGAGCTGGGCCAACTATTGCAGCAAACTTACCAAACATATTATAAAACCCAAAAAACTCAGCTGACTTGGATGGTGGAATAATTCGAGTATATAAACTTCTGCTTAACGCCTGAATGCCACCTTGAAATAATCCAATTAATACTGCTAAGGTATAAAAATGCACTACTTTAGTCATAAAATAGCCAAGAAACGTGATAACTGAATATCCAATAATACCTATCATAATACCCTTTTTAGTTCCAATTTTTGTTGCGATCCATCCATATATTATTGCTGCTGGAAAAGCAATAAATTGTACAACTAGTAGGGCAATAATTAAGCTCTCTTTTGGAAAATTTAAAGACATTCCATAGTCTACAGCCATTTTAATTATTGTATCTACCCCATCAATATAAAACCAATATGCTAATAGAAATAAGCCAACAACTCTCATTTTTCGAATTTCTTTAAATGTTTCTATTAACTGGTTCCACCCCATATTTATTGCTTTTATCAAATTAACAGATTTGCCATCATTAGGCTCTGATACATATAATATTAAAGGGATAGTAAATACCAACCACCAAACAGCGACACTTAAAAAAGAAAGTTTAATTGCTGTTGCTCCATCAGGAATACCAAAAAAGTGAGGTTTTAAATACATAATAACATTTAATAAGAATAATAACCCTCCACCAAGATAACCAAGACCATATCCAAGAGATGAAACTGAATCTACTTTTTTTTCAGTAGCTATATCAGTAAGAAGAGAATCATAAAAAATATTTGAACTTGCATAGCCAATCGTTGCTATCATATAAAATAATACTGCCAACTGCCAATGTCCCTGATTAATTATACACAATCCACCAGTCATAATTGATCCCATAAATGCAAAGAAAATTAGAAGCTTTTTCTTTTTGGAACCTTGATCTGCTATTGCGCCTAAAAAAGGAGCTAAAGCAGCTACTACGATTGCATAAATAGAGTTAGCCATTCCTAGATAGAATGTGCTCTGATTTGGATTATTTGGATCAGCCCAATATTCTTTAAAAAAGATTGGGAAAAAGCCAGCCATCACTGTAGTAGCGTATGCACTATTTGCCCAATCATATAATGCCCAGCTCCAAACAGAACGTCTATTTTCTTTCATAAGATTATGTTAAAGATAAGAATAATTTATCTACCAAGCTTGAAAATAAGCCTGAATGCCTATCCAAGTATTAGCAAAAGTATATGTATGCCTAGTATAGTATGGAAATGAAGCACCTATTTCAATATCAAACAAAACAGGCCCAATGCTCTTGATAGGATGAACATTATGGAAGGTAGCTAAAAAATACTGTCTAACTTGCGTTTTTTTCGTATCATGAACAATTTCCCCATCCCTTGATCTGCTAACCATCCAGCTGTCCCAATTTGAATTATTTGATAAAACAAAATCTCTTTCGGACCTTAAGCTATTAATACCTGCAGTAACAGATAATCTATCCGGAAATAGCTCGATTTTACCCATAGCAGATAATAATAATTCATCACCTAGTTGATGAAGAAATGTATTCCCAGTTTTAGATATAATGGAATCAGGATTAGTTTCCGAACCCCACAAAAACGATATAGGAGTGTTTACGACTTCTCTAGAATATTTCCCTTG
>JAZAOA010000111.1:0-12026 GCA_036228285.1 Fidelibacterota bacterium | reverse complement strand
GCTGAAAATATATTATATAAAAAATATAAACTAATTATTTATTACATTTTCCAAGATTTGAAATATTTAGTTAAGCTTTTTTTGAAATATTGTTATTTTTCGACCGGTTTTCTCTTTTTCAATGTATCCTTCACTCTTAAATAATGCATTTGCGATTATATTCTTTGGCATTATTCTTGCAATCATTAATTCAGCTCTTTCTTTTACAGCCAATGATTCAAGGTGACGTAATATTTGTTTACTCAAGCTTTGCCGACGATAATCTGAGTCAATATAAATATGAAATATTTCTACTGTTTTTGTATTTGGTATCGCTTTCATGCTTCCTATACCAATAATCCATTTGTTTTTCTTAATAACAAAAACATGTGTGTCCAGATCTAAATAATTAAGGGTAACCCATTTATTATAACGAAACGGATAGGATATAGTGGGATCTACAAGATTTAATTCTTTGGGGTTTCTAAACCAATTTATCAGTACGGCTTCAAGAATTCGGGCATCTTTTTTGTTCTGATAACTGATATTTTCAATTACTATATCCATATAATTGTAATATTACAAAGTAGTAGTCCTCATGTCTAGAAACAAAAACCAACGTTACTGAGGTGTCAATCGAATCTCAACTTCATCACCATCGTGTGGATGAAAACGAATATAGAAAACATTTTTTTCAGGTCGTTCGTAACTTAAAGTTTTATGTGCACCTGAAGTAAGCCCTTTAAAGGATATATAATTTTCTTCAATTTTTGTTAATTCAAAACGATGAGGCTGTGAATTAATTGGCAATAATGAATTCTCAAAAAGTTGGAGTTGGAGTTCAAGTGTCCCATTTATTTCTTTTATTATTATTATCTCAACAAAATTGGTACCAGATTCATTTGATGAACGAACCAATGCAACTATAGTATTCGCGAGAGGAGGCAACCATACTTCTTCTAATATATTTTCTCCGATTGGACCCTCCCAAGCACCAGTTAGCCATGAAAGGCTGTTTACAGATAATGGTTTATTGCTTTGCCCCCAAATCAACCCAAGGAATAATAGAAATAATGGAATAAATCGCTTCATAATAGCAATATTACAAAGTAGTAGTCCTAAATGTCTATAAACAAAAAACCCTACAAATGTGGGGCTTGATTGAGTCATAGGCGTTTAATTTAGATTTAGAACCGAAAATTCAAACCAACAAAAGGCAAAACACCAGTGTCACCACCATCTTCACCCGAAGTACCACCCAGTAGCATCAATCCCATGCAACCAATTTTTACTTGAGTCCTATTTGATAAATTATATTCTAATGCAAACGAAGCAGTTGGCATAAAACCAGAAAATCCCATATGCATAACCCCTTGGCCTGACAATACAGAATAAAAAGAAAGCTTCGATTTTTTATAATAATGTTTCCATCCTACAGAGCCTGTAAATGCAACTATCATAGTCCCAAAACCTATGAAAAACTCATCCATTTCTGTCTGTCTAATATCATAGGTATAGCCAATAAAACTAAATCCTGTTTTATCATCAAACAGCCCAAGGGATATATTATGTTTATTAATATCTTGAGAAAAGAGGGGAATTACAAATAATATGACCCAGAGGCGTTTCATTTAATCCTACTTGAAAAAAGTATCATATATGGTCCATGCTAAAAACGAAACTCCTGCTACCATAAATAACGCTGCAAATACTATCTTTAATTTCTCATTCATTCTATTATCCTTTATCTGAGCCAGAATTGATTCATAATAGCAATATTACAAAGTAGTAGTCCTAAATGCCTAGGAACAAAAATGTTTATACTTATATAGAAATAAATATCTTTATACTTAAAGTAATACTTTAATAATAATTTTTATTAATAATATAAATTTTCTCCTCGACAAATTCTAAATATTGTGTAAATTCTTACAAGCCGGGGTGGCGGAATTGGTAGACGCGTCGGTCTCAAACACCGATGAGGGCAACCTCGTGCCGGTTCGATTCCGGCCCTCGGCACAAATCCGCATATAAAAAATTAACTTGCAAATATATTATTAAACTTTTACTTTAAGCTAAGAAGGTGCTGGTTTGGTACCTTTGGTATGTGGAAGGGGTAGATCTTCACTTGGTTCCGAGGTCCTTGTGAAATCTACCCCAATTTTTTTACAGAATTATATTCTAAAACATCAATTATTTAAAATGTATTTTATCACTTCCTATATTACTTTAATTAATTATTCACATACTTAATCAATCGCTTTAAGTATTTTTTGGATTCATAACCTGAAATGATATTTTCAAATTTTTCAAAAAAAAAGGCTGCTAACCCTACGATTAACAGCCTTTAATAGAAATTATAATTTAATCAATCCTTCTTTTTCTTCTCCTCTTCAGGGATTCCGAAAACTTTATCATTTAATGCTTTTATTTCACTTTGCATTGCAGTGATTGTCTGCTTGATATCTGAACGTTCATTCTTAGTTCGTCTTCTTTCCCTATTGAAAGTATCAGTTAAATCTTGGATGTCGGCTTCTACATTATCAAATTTCTTAGATACAGTACGATCCAGCTCATCAAGATTGTATTGCACTAGTTGTATTGCATTTCCTAATGAATCTGTGACATACTCAATATATTCTGTATTTGCGATTATATCCTGTTGAGCTTTCTGAAGATGTTTGCCTCTTCCAATAAACTGTAAATTTAATTTTCTTAAGTCTTCTCTAAATTCATTGTGCACCACATCAACATGTTTTGTATCATTTTCATTTAATTCATCCATACGAGTTATCATCTCTGATGCCATATATTGAAAATATCCAGCAACTGCTATCAAAATTATCAATACTCCAAAAATAATCTTATCCTTAACGCTCATTATACTGGCTCCACTCCTTAATTATTACCCTAATTTTTCTAGTTTCTTTTCCCATTCACTCATTTCTCGTGAATCATCTGCACCTGCTGATGGTTGAGGAGAATCTGAACTTGAATCAACTGCACTATCATCACTTAATAATGGTGAGTTTTCTTTTGCAATTAAATCGGAAAGAATCTCCTTTTTATTTGCTGCATTCTCTAACATCTGTTCCATGATTTCACCCACTTCATCCTTAAAATCGGTAATAGTATATTCTAGTCTAGTTACTAATTCATCTAGAATCACTTTACCATAACTATCACCAACTCCATCGAGGAATTCATTTAATTTCGCTGATAACATTGCAGCTATTTGATCTTTAGTATTTATTTCTGTAGACATATATAGCTCTCCAAATTACCGATACTTGAATAAAATAAGAAATTTAATTTCATGATGACAACAGCTCGAGTCAAATATTTTTTTTTAATTATGCATTATTTTTTAATGTTATATCTAATACTTCTACTAACCCATTCCTAGAAAACTCATCAATTATAGGATAAAATATTGAACGTTGCAAACTATAAGGCAATTTATCAGATGTTTGAGTTTGTATTAAATCACGTCCTCCTATGGATGCTTCAGAATCACGTTTAAAGATTTGTCGATTTGCAACAATAACAACTTCTACTCTATCTTCAACAACCACTGCAATACGATAATTATACTTACGTATATCCTTTTCAACAGGTTGAGACTTGGTCAAAAAAAAATAACCTTCTGGTGCAGATAAATCTATCTTATACCCCAAATCTAGCAAGGAATCCTTTGCGACAGATAATGCTTGTTTTTGGGTAAATTCATAATCAAAGTAACGAATCATCCTTGGACGTTCTGGACAAAAGGAAAATTGAACAGCTAATAATACCGAAAGAAAGGAACGTATCATTAATAAAAAGATTATTAATAAATATCAAAAATAGATGGTGGAGGTTCTTCTACAATAACTTCTTCTGTAATAACCATATAATCTGGATTATAGTAAACCAACTTTAAAGTTGACATATCATTCCCAAAAATATTCAAGTCATCATTCCTTGGAACTTGAACGATACTATTCAATAATAAACTAATCTTGACAGGTGATACGTTCCATGATGAAAAATGAAATGCTCTTTCAAAACCAATATTAATTTCATCATGATGACCCATAGCGCCAGCTTCAATCCTATCTGTTGTTTCTGGCCAGCCATACACTTCCGAAACACTTCTCTCAATTTTAGCAAATAAATTTAGATGAGATTGGAAATCATTTGGATCAAGAACATATCTAATTTCAACTTTCCAAAAACCACTATCTGAAAAAGCATATTCAATAAAGACTCTTTCATTCCCTAGATTTCCAGACATATGTACTGTAGAACTGTCTCCTGCAAACTGAGCCTGATCCATATATTTTAAAAATGGCATTTGAGATCCTTTTGGCTCTCCCCACATATAACCTTTATAACCATAATCAAGATCCATTGGTGGTCCTAGTGTATCCATAGGTACAGAAAGTGAATCATTAGAAAGAGATAAAGAATCAGATTGATCTAAAACATTTGACTGTGAAGTATCTGCATCCTGGGCAAAAATAATAGTAAGAAAAGATATAATTATTATAGCAAGATTCATTTGGAACCCGAGATATAGTCAATTACAGAGTATGGTATTATACCAACCACGCACTACAAAATACGCACCAATCTAAGATGTAGGCAAGGGCAAATATATTAATTCAATATAGTTCCGATTCGATCGAATCGAGGTAATTTACTTTTAAAATCCAAAGACATATAAACGAACAGAGCTTCTCCCAATAAATATTTTCTTGGAACAAAGCCCCAAAATCTTGAATCATAACTATCATCGCGATTATCACCCATAGCCCAGAAATAATCCTGTTTTACAGTGTAATAAGAAATTTCATTAATCGATTGATCATCTATATATAATTCTCCACTTGGTAAATTTTTCATCCAAGGATTAATTTTATTACCTATTGGATAATAATCATTAAGAAATGATTGATTTTTCTTTCTTCTAAGCAAATTTTCAGGATCAGTCATTGTAAAAAAATATTCTTTAGAACCACTGGTTATTTTTACTTCATGACCATCTAACACCATTAAATGCAACAGTAATTGTGCATTTGCTGGGTTTACAAGTATAGTATCACCTTCTTTTGGAACTCGTATTGCTTTAAAATGATCTTTGTTTCCTTTATTTCCTAAAAATATCATAGGATTAGACCAGTTTTCTGAATCCATTCTACTTTGAAATTTTCCATGTTCCGGCTTAATATATTCTTGATTATTAACAAAAATTCTTCTTGATCGAATCTCAAGTGTATCTCCAGGCAAGGCAATGCAACGTTTTACATATTTTTGATGGGTGTCTCTTGGATATTTAAATATGATTATATCTCCTTGTTCTGCTTCACGAAATTTTGGAAACACAATATAGGGAACATCAAAACCTATATCTGTATAAGGAATTCCAACCCAATCTGGTGTACGCATTCCATAAACAAATCTACTACCAATTAAAAAATCACCAGTCATGATTGTATTTTCCATACTCCCAGTTGGTACAATATATGCTTCCACTAAGGTCGCCTTCAGTAAAAACGCTATAATTACTAAGATAGTTAGTGATCGGAATTCTTTATATATTTTTGATTGTTTCATCTATTTTGAATTTATACTATATATAACACGAATAAAAACATATCTAAAGTAATCCTGAAACTGGTTTAAAGGTTTTTCGATGTATATTACATGGCTTATACAACTGTAACATTTGCATATGTTCTTTTGTTCCATAACCTTTATGATTTTTAAAACCATATGATGGGTATTGCAGATCATATTCTACCATTATTTTATCTCTAGTAACTTTTGCAATAATAGAAGCAGCTTTAATAACATCAATTGTTTCATCGCCTCTAATTATACCTCGATTTGGAATAATCTGTGTTTTCAATGGAAAACCATCTATTAATGCTTCATCAGGCACGGGGTTTAGCTTGCCTAAAGACATTTTCATTGCTTTAAATGTGGATTCAAGAATATTTATTTGATCTATCTCATCAGAAGATACGATTCCAACACCAATAGAAATTGCTTGATTTGAAATTTGTCTAAATAACCTTTCTCTTTTCAATGGAGATACTTTTTTTGAATCATTCAGGCCAACTAGATCATATTTATCAGGTAAAATCAATGCAGCTGCAACTACTGGACCAGCTAACGCCCCTCTTCCTGCTTCATCTACGCCTGCAATGATTTTCATATTAATATTTAATTTACCTTTTTATTTAATCTAATTGCCAGTTCAACATCAGTCATGTAAACTTTGGCTCGGAAAATATTTAAATCTACGTGATATCGATATAATTAAATGAATAATTTTTCTTCTACTTTAACATCTTTTACAGAAATTTTTAGTGGATGGATAGCTATGCCACTTACAATTACTCTGATTGGAACAGGCATTTTTGTCACGCTTTCATTGGGATTTATTCAGCTCAAAAGACTTAAACATAGTTTTGAAGTAGTTTTAGGAAAATATGATAATCCTAACGATGAGGGCGATGTAACTCATTTCCAAGCTTTATCCGCAGCTCTTTCTGCAACAATTGGTATAGGGAATATTGCTGGTGTTGCTATTGCACTTCGTCTTGGCGGTCCAGGTGCTCTGTTCTGGATGTGGGTGACAGCTCTATTAGGTATGGCACTAAAATATGCTGAATGTACTTTATCACATCATTATAGAGTAATCAATGATGATGGTTCCGCCTCAGGGGGACCTATGTATTATATTGAAAAAGGGCTAGGGCCAAAGTGGAAATCTCTCGCAGTAATCTTTGCTACATGTGCAGTCATCTGTTCCTTTTGTACTGGAAATATGAATCAAGCTAATACTATCGCTCAAACGTTTGCTTCTTATAATGTACCTATATGGGTTTCAGGTATATTTATTGCTTTTTTAGTTGGCATTGTAATAATTGGCGGTATTAAACGAATAGCTGCTGTTGCAAGTAGATTAGTTCCTACTATGGCAATTCTCTATGTTATAGGCGCACTAATAATCCTCTTAACTCATGCAAACAATATTCTACCAAGTTTTTTAAGTATATTTAAAGAAGCCTTTTCTCTCGAAGCTGGTTGGGGTGGCTTAATTACTGTCATTATGTGGGGAGTTAGAAGAGGGTTGTATTCAAATGAGGCTGGACAGGGTTCTGCTCCAATCGCCCATGCAGCAGCAAAAACAAAAGAATCTGCACGTGAAGGAGCTGTAGCATTAATGGGCCCATTTATTGATACAATAGTGGTATGTACAATGACTGGACTAGCTATTTTATCGACTAACGTTCTTAATACCACAAATGAAACTGGTGCTTTATTAACAAGAGAAGCCTTTCGGAGTGGCTTTTCTTTTGCACCTGATATTGGAAGTTTTATTGTTAATATTGCAGTATTGCTGTTTGCGTATACCACAATGGTTGCTTGGAGTTATTATGGAGATCGTTCTATTGAATATCTAGTCGGACCTAAAGCAATAAAACCATATCGATGGGTATATGTCTTTTTCAATTTTCTAGGTGCAATACTTCCATTAACATTTGTATGGAATTTTGGAGATATTGCTCTAAGCTTAATGACAATTCCCAATTTAATTGGCGTAATATTATTAACTGGTACTCTTAAGAAGATTACATCAGATTATTTTGACAGAACACACGTACCTTTTAAATCATAAATAGAATCTTAATATATAATTAGAAAGCATTATTTTGGAAGAAACTAGATTAATGCTATCAGTTGCTAAAGCTGCAGCCAGAGACGCATCGGACTTAATATTATATGCAAATGAAACTGATCGAAAATCATCAAATAAATCAACCATAACAGACCTTGTTACTGAAACAGATAAAAAAGCTGAACAAGTAATTATAGATGATATTTTAGCAAAGTTCCCCAATCATAATATTCTTGCAGAAGAAACCGGAGAAACAACATCAAATTCTGAATATCTTTGGGTTATTGATCCATTAGACGGTACCACAAATTTTGTGCATGGACTTTCACCCTATTGTGTCTCAATTGCACTGTTAAAAAATGATAAACCATTATTATCTGTCATATCAGAACTTCCTAGTGAAAATTTATTTTGGGCAATAAAAGGACATGGTGCATTTTGTAATGGAGATAAAATATCTGTTTCTAAACGATCATCAATCCGAGATTCACTATTAATTACTGGGTTCTCTTATCAACATGATTCCAAATGGGAAACAAATATGAAATTATTTAAACATTTTACAAAGATAAGTCATGGTGTAAGGAGAATTGGATCAGCAGCGGCTGATCTTTGTTATATAGCATGTGGGCAAGCTGATGGATTTTGGGAAATAGGCCTTTACCCTTGGGATAGTGCAGCTGGAATATTATTAGTTCAAGAAGCTGGAGGAAAAGTTTCCCGTATGGATGGAAATCCATACAATATTTATAACAAACAGATTTTAGCAACTAATAGCTTGATACATGATGAAATGGTTGATCAAATGAGCTCTGAAATTTCATCTGATAAATAATTAGTTAGTTATCAATATCACCAACCAACAGCTCTATAATAAGGAGTTGTAAGTTTAAAATCACCAAACCCATTCTCATCATAGAAACTAAAATTTCTATTAATAGAATAATAATACCAGGTTTCATAAGTGTTTCGTGTATTTTGTCCAAATGTACGTTGCATATCATCAGGTGGTCCAAATAATATATATATCATTCCCATATCAGTTTTCCATCCTGGTTGGAAACTTGCAAACTTTTCATTTGAATACTTTACTCTATAATAATATTGATCCATTAATTCATTTGAAATTGTTCCAGGAGTGGGGTCACGATCATCCCAAAATTGATAAAATAACTTTTCGCGCTCTTTCCGTTTGGCTTTTTTCACGAGTTTATACTCTTCATCCGTTACGATGTATCTCATTTGATCGAGAGCTTCATCAACATTATTAATAAAAAAAGATAAACCTGGTTTTCTTATCCTTAAGCTCATTTTTTTGAGATCAGTAATTTTGTTTTGTTTTAAACTTACAGATACTTCCATACTCAAATTTTCTTCAGGTTTCTTATCAATAATTATACGTTCAGAAAAAATATTGCTATCAGAAGAAAGCTCAAGTTCCTTATTCCAAAAAATCTCATCATTAGCATCCTTTGCAATTATTGAAACGGTAAATTCTCCAGGGTTAACTTTTCCAGATAAAAATAAGGGAAATTCTTTTATTTTATGATTAATGTCTCTCGTAGTTACTGGAATTTCATTCTCTTCAAAACCCCAAACTCCTGGATATTCACCAATAATAAATGGCGGGTAAATACAAACCTCTTCTAATAAACCATTTAAATCAATTTCCTTTTTCACTACTCCTTTAATTCTTGTATCTTGATCAATTAATTCTCCCACAATTGTGTATTCCTGATCTTTGACCAAAAACTCAGCCATAACCACTTCTCTAGAAGATCGGTCAACAGTACTTATATAATCACCTACTTTAACATTAGATTGAAATGTTTTTCTATCTAATTGATTTCCATCTTTATCGCGAATACTAATACTAGTCTCATATCCAGCAACGAAAGACATATTGCTCTTTAAAAACTGCAATGACTGATATGGAATTAATCCATATACCAATAATTTAACATTTTCATCTTCAGTAACAATTGGGTAAGCATTAATTTTAAATTGATCAATATTCCTTTTTTCCTGATTATTTCTTTTACTACGGCTTTGCGCACTAAGGTCAGAAATAAAAAAACATGCAATAATAAATAATATTTGGAATAGGTTTTTCATTATAAATCTTTTTTCCAATTGAATTGAATCAATCCATTGTTTGTTGCTAGCCACATATAGTAGTTATCGATAAAT
This sequence comes from Fidelibacterota bacterium, assembly GCA_036228285.1. Taxonomy (GTDB): domain Bacteria; phylum Fidelibacterota; class Marinisomatia; order Marinisomatales; family TCS55. The sequence goes on along the minus strand of JAZAOA010000111.1, from coordinate 2,185 downwards.
ATATCATTAATTGTCCCTATAAATCTATAGTCATATTTCTTTTGAAAATCCTTATTCATTTTAAATCGGATCAAACCATCATTTACAGCAATAAATAATTGGTTATTATGCGCATAAATTAATTTTACAACTTCATTATTATATATAGTTGACTCAGCAATTAGTTCCCAAGTTGAATTTACACTATTGTATGCAATGATACCTTGATTTGTAGCAACATATAGTTTTAATCCATCAAAGAAAATATCATAAAATTTAGTAATAACATCAATACGATCCTTTATTGCATTAATATTCCCAATATAGTTAAATGGCACGATTACTTCAGAGTTTATATTATAGCATAAAAGTTTGTATTCAGTAGATACCCACAAATAATTATTTTTTAAAGATATACTATTGATAAATGAATTACTTAGACTCTTAGTTAATACAGTTCGTTCTGACCGCTTAGTCTTTATATCAATTTTTTGAATTTCATAGTTAGATGCAGCCCAAATAAAATTTGAATCTGCTTCAAGAAAGCGTATTTCTCCATAAGGAACTCCTCGAGATAAATCTAATGTTCTCCAATAATCTCTTTTTGAATCATATATAATTATTGAACTAACGCTTCCAAACCAATATTCATTATTTACTTCACAGTTACCATATACATCTAATCGATTAACATTGATAATAGATTCCCCTTCGAACCAATCAAAATTTGAATTATATGGGTCTATTAAAGATAGTGATCCCTCATCACCAGGATAGTTTCTTCCACCTAGCCAAGATGGGAATGAATGAATAAATGTTTGAACATCATTATTAGATAGGCCATATTGAATTGGATAAAATGACTTCATGTAAGGATCCCCTTGAAAAATAATACCAGCATCAGTACCAATCCATATAGTATTATTATCACTACTGTAAATGGTAGAAATATAAACATTCTTACCGTTGGGGCTCACAAATGAATTAAGATTCAATAACCAACCATCCATAACTGTATAGTCTATTAAAATATCATCTATTCTATTATTATACATAATAGGCCCACTTGACCATTCAATCTCCATTTCATCTGGAAAAGTATATGATCCTAAAAACACGCCAGATGTTCGATCAATTTTTAAATACAATGAACCAGCTAATGCCCATAAGTAATTATTACTTGATCCGATCTGTTCAATAGATACCCCTGATAGCAAATTATAGTTATCTAAACTTCTTGAAATCCAATTTCCTTCCGCATTAAAACTATAATCTATAGTCTTATCTGTTGCAACCCATAAAATCCCAGTTTTTTTATCAAAATGGATCGCAGTAGTACTATTACTCGATAAACCTTGTGCACGAGTTATTGGATATTCAAATTGATTTCCGTATAGAGAGTATCGAAATATACCTGCAGTTTCTGTAGCAATATAAACATATGAAATCCCTTCAGTAAACGATTTGATAATACCGGGTTTTCTATAGACAATCCAATCGAATGTATCATATCTTGAGTTAATTTGAGAAAATATGACTTCAGAAAAAAGTAATAGGTAAAAAAGAATTATGTAGATGGGCTTATATAATAAAGTATTTTTTGATGGAATTAATTGATTTCTTAATTGAATGTACAATTAACTATTCTAATTATTATAGTGATCAACAATATCTTTAATCATTTCTAATGATATCGGAACCACACCCACTTCTTCACATACTCTTCCTGCAGCATAATTTGAAATCATAGCAGATTCTTCTATACTAGCACCACTTAAATCTGCAAGAACAAATGCACTGATTGCTGTGTCACCTGCACCAGAAACATCGTGAACTTTTCGTGCTTTAGTACCAATAGTTTGAATATTATTATCTGTAAAAAGCGTTACGCCCTCTTCTCCTCTTGTTATCATCAATATTTCTGCATTAATTTTTTTTCTTAATTGTTCTCCTAATTCTTCAAAACCTTTATTCTGTTTATTAAAATCAATGATGGATTCAAATTCAAACATGTTGGGCTTAAATAATCTAATCTTATTATAAACAAAGAAATTTTCTTTTTTTGGATCAACATAAACCGGAATATCATTTTTAGCAGCTATATCGAGAATTGTATTAATGCAATCTTTAACTAAAAGTCCTTTATTATAATCTTCAATGATAATTGCATCAATTTCGCTTGAACATGCAACTATCATATCATTAA
>JAZAOA010000110.1:0-18902 GCA_036228285.1 Fidelibacterota bacterium | reverse complement strand
TGAACCAATAAATCCACTACCTCCAGTAACTAAAATATTATTATTCATTTAAACTAAAATATTGGAAGATTTTTTTGATTGGATAAATAAGGTAGTTCTTTATCTCTGCTAGAAATAATTGGGTTAGATTTTTTCCAATCTATTGATATGTTTGGGTCATCCCATTTAATTCCATATTCATCCTCAGGATGATACACTTCAGTGCACTTATATTGAAAAATTGCTGTTTCAGATCTTACGATGTAACCATGAGCAAAACCAGGGGGTACATATAATTGTAGATGGTTATGATCTGATAGAATAGTTCCATAATATTGACCAAAAGTGGGTGAGTTTAATCTAACATCAACTGCAACATCATATACTTCACCTAAACTAACTCTTACTAACTTGCCTTGAGGATATCTCAATTGATAATGCAACCCTCTTAAAGTCCCTTTATTTGATTTTGTTTGATTTTCTTGACAAAACTTTAAGGATAAACCAAAATTTTTAAATTTATCATCTCTATAACTTTCAAAAAAATAGCCTCTGTCATCTTTATGAATAGTCGGCTTAACTAAAAATACACCATCAAGATCTGTATGCTCGATAATCACTTGTGACCTACATTATCAAATGTAAATTCTAACTCTTTAAGCTCAGCAAGATTCAAAATATTCCTAGTATCAAGAACAATTGGTTTGGACATTAATTTTTTAAGTTCATATAAGTCCATGCCTCTAAATTCATTCCATTCAGTCATGATAACTACTGCATCGCAATCTTTTACAGCATCTTGCCAATTCAATTTATAATCAATTGTAGGTATTATTCTTTTCATTGAATCATTTGCTACAGGATCATAGGCTTTAATATTAGCTCCTTTTTTAATTAACCCTAAAATCATATCTATTGAAGCTGATTCCCTAACATCATCAGTCTCTTGTTTAAAAGCCAATCCCAAAACAGCTATTGTTCTTTTATTTAATTTTCCTTCAAGGAGTTTTTCAATTTTACTTAACATTCTGATACGTTGATTATTATTCGTTTTAATTGCCGCATCAATAGTATTCATAGTAACATTATGTTTCTTTGCTACATTTATTAATGCTTTCGTATCTTTTGGAAAACATGAACCACCAAAACCAGGTCCTGGATGTAAAAACTTTGGACTTATTCGACCATCAGAACCAAGTGCTTCTGAAACCATAGCTATATCTGCGCCTATTTCATCACAAAGGTTCGCCACTTCATTAATATAACTGATTTTCAATGCTAGGAATGCATTAGAAGCATACTTTATCATTTCAGCAGTTTCAATAGTTGTATTGATTAAAGGCGTTTTATTGATATAAAGAGTACGATAAACATCTCTTAAATAATCATATGCTTTTTTACTAGAAGCGCCTAAGACTACCCTGTCGGGCCTTAGAAAATCAGCAACCGCCTTACCTTCTCTTAAAAACTCTGGATTTGAACAATAATCATAATCAATATTGTTTGTATTATATTTATTAATAAAATCTATAATTCGCTTACCAGTTCCTATGGGAACCGTGCTCTTTGTGCATACTACTTTATAACTATTTAGTGATTTTCCAATTAATTCTGCAACTTGCAAAACATAAGTTAAATCTGCATTACCATTTTTATCTTCAGGAGTTCCAACTGCAATAAAAATTACCTCAGCAGATTTTATGGCATCTTCAATATTAATAGAAAATTTTAATCTTTTTGATTTCACATTTCTATCAACCAGCTCTTTTAAATTTGGCTCATAAATTGGAATGATGCCATTTTGCAATGAATCAATCTTATCTTTATCAACATCTACACAACAAACATTATTACCAAAATCTGACATACCAGCGCCACTCACTAAGCCAACATACCCTGTCCCAATTACTACAATATTTTTCATAATTATCTAAATAAACTTCATAAGTTATTGATTAATAAGATATTACATGCATGTCTAAGGTAAACCAATTCTTTTTCTAAAAACCCATTCAATTGTTAATAGAATAATTAAGATTATCATCACCCATTTATTTTCGCTTAAAACTACAGATTTATTTATCCTTGTTTTACTTTTTATAGATTTAATCTTATCGACTAATACTGATCTTGATTCCCAAGAATAATATTCGGCCCCCGTTCCATTAGAAATATTTGTAAGTAAAGGTAAATTTAAAGAAACCTGATTTAATTCTATCTGGCTTTTTTCAACGATAAATTTTCCAATTTGTTCCATTGGTTCAGATGATCTATCATTAATTACAATCTTATAATTATAATTGCCAGGTTTAGGAGCCCAAAAGTTCCCCTCCCATCGATTAGATTCAGGATTGAATCTGAGTTCAAAAGAATTAACCTCCATACTATCATGCATTATAGTTATGAATGCTTGGTTATTTATACTAAGATTATCTTGTATGCTACTTCCAGTTATTAAAATCTCTTCTCCTTGCTGATATGATTCTTTATTTAAACGAAAATATAGATTTCTATCACCTCCAGTTTTTAACAACCAAGAAAATAGATTTGACCAAATATCACGAAAATTATTATTTGATGAAATATTATACTTTATAGTTGAAAAATCATTTGAGGTCCAAACTATACTTCGAATATTTTTTACATCACCCATAAAGATCACTGGAATAACCTCATCTGATTCATGATAAGCAATTGGATTAACTTTTTTATGCTTAGCATTAAATTTATATGGTGTGGTAATGGGAGGAAATATATCTGCAAAATTACTCTTTTGATTTGTCAATGAGCCCTGGATTATACTACTATTTATTATATCCTCAGTAAAATACCAACTATTTTTATCTGAATTAATATTTTCATCAACATAATCTAGATGAAAAAAAGGTGTAAGAGATTGGGCAGATTCAGAAGTTATATTTTGACCAATAATCCATAAAAGTGAGGCTTTTTCAGATGTTATTTTTTTAGAATATATTTTCTGAGTCTTAGATTTTAAAACATCAATAGGGTAATTATCAAAAATAATCAATTGATATGGCGTTGACCAAAACAACTTTAATGATGGAGTATATCCATTCTTTGATAAAACATAGTGATCAAGTTCAACACGAGGGTAATTTGTTATATATTCTTTTATTACTACAGTATTAAAGCTCGGAGCGCCAGTAATCAGAGCTACTTTATAATGATCTTTTAAAACAGAAATAAGAAATTTTTGTTGATTATTATCTATATTGATTTCCTCAGATAAACTTGAAACTTTGACTATATACTCATTCTCACCAAGATTAAGAGGTGTAAAAATAAAACGAGCCTCGTTTCTTGATCCTTGACCACTTATATTTAAAAATTTTGATCCAATCATCTTTTTTCCACTATATAACACAACATTAACTTTTTCATCTAGATTACCATAAGAATTAATTGTTGCTTTTATATTGACATTCTCACCTTTTACTGCTACAGTTGGAGCGTCTACGCTTTCTATACTTAAATCGATTAAAGGTTTTGTTTCACCTATACCTAATGTATAAACTGGAACTTTAATATTTTTAATTAAACTTTTTGGGTTTATTCCATTATTATTTTGTCCATCAGATATAATTACTGCACCAGCCAAGTTATCTTGATTTAACTCAATATGATTGAGCACTTTACCAATATCAGTTGAAGATCCTGAACTGTCAAAACTTTCCGTATTTTTAATTTTTTTTATATTTCCAGAAAAAGAAAAAAGATTATAGAAAGCATCTTTTTTTATAATTGAATAAATAAATTGTTCAAGTTCTGATTTAATAGTTTGGAATGATAAAAGAGGATGATATGAAATGCTAACTGAATTATCTATGTATAGATTCCAGTCTAAATTATTATAATTATATTGCGTCCATGAAAATTTAGGTTTTAATAATAAGAACGTGAATATTACAAATGTTATGCTCCTTAAAATAATTAGAAATTTTATTTCAGAATGATTTTTTATAAATATTAAAGTATATACTATTATTATAAATGAAATAATAAAAAAAAACCAAAACCAAAGATCCACCGGTTTTAAAAAAGAAAAATCCATTTTATTTCAATTTTAAATTTGGTATCACTTCAAAATCAAGATTACTACGAATTCCTTTTTTAAAATAAATCTCTGCAAGAAACGCTATCATAGCTGCATTATCTGTACATAGATTGATATCAGGGTAATAAACATTGATTGTATCATTTAGTTTTTCTTCTACTAATCTTCGTAAAGACTTATTTGCTGCGACTCCACCCGCTATTATACAAGTATTTACTTTTTTAATTATTACAGATCTTGCAAGTTTTGTAACAAGAACATCTAATATTGCTTTTTGATAACTAGCAACAATATCTTCCATTTCAAATAACTGATTTTTCTTTACTAAGTATAATAAAGATGTTTTTAATCCACTAAAGCTAAACTCCAGATTGTCTTTCTCCATAAAAGCTTTAGGGAAACTAATCAAATCGCTATTCCCTTTTTTTGCAATTTTTTCTATAATTGGCCCTCCAGGATATCCTAAACCTAAAATTCTTGCCCCTTTATCAAACGCTTCGCCTGCAGCATCATCTCTTGTATCACCTAGAAGTTCATAATCAAATATATTTTTAATATACCAAATTTGTGTATGTCCTCCTGAAACCAATAAGCAGACTAATGGATATTCTAACTTAGGATACGCTAAAAAGTTCGCATATATGTGTGCTTCTAGGTGATTAATACCAATGATTGGAATATTTAAACTTTGTGAAAATCCTTTCGCAAAACTTACTCCAGTCAATAAAGTCCCTGCAAGACCAGGGCCTTTTGTAACACCAATCCCTTGAATATCATTTAAGGAAATATTTGCTTCTTTAATCGATTTTATTACTAATTGATTTAATAGTCTGTCATGCTCACGAGACGCTACTTCTGGAACTACTCCGCCATAATTAGAATGAACTTGCTGTGAACTAACAATATTTGATAAAATTTTACCATCTTTACATATTGACACAGCAGTTTCATCACAAGATGATTCAATGCCTAATACTATCAATCTGATTCCTTTGCAACAGCTAATTCTATATTTCTTGGTGTTAAATCTTTCCAGCTAAGGATTTCATCTGGAACAACAACTCTAGGTTCATAAAATTGCATTTTTGGTGACCATTGATAAGTAAAATCAATTGTAACTGAAATATCTGTTGGTTGTATCTCTGAAATATAATCTAGACCCCCAACTATTGTTAATGATACAGTACTAGGATTTTTTCTTACAACCAAACCTTTCAAATTATTTTTGATTGTAACAGGAACTCCACTAATTATTCTTTCACTAATTGGCTGAATATCTTGGAAATAACTTAGTTTTAAAAAAGAATATTCTATAAGAGTATTATTTATTGTTTCCAGTGAAACTTGTGCATTAATCGGCATATCTATATTATTAAAAGTATCATTAGTTGTATAGATATATTCTATTGATTGCACTGCATTTTTAGCACCAGCAATTGTAACTAAACTTGAATCAAGAATTGGTTTACCAATCTTTATATAACCTGGGCTTGGATTTATTACGATATTAGATTTAACTGGAACATTTTTAACCATATACTCATCTAGACTAATATGAATTGAATCCGGATAAATGACTTCAACATATTGCAATTCAAATGTTGACGGAATTGAAACCTTTTGCGGATAGCGATTATAATAATCATTTAAGAAAAAGTTATACTCTTCAGATATTCTATCAAGGTCAATAACTAATTTGAAATCTTTAACAAAATCTTTTAATATTAATGACTTTATTATAGATCTTCCCTTACCTTTGAAACGAACTTTTGCTATTTGAGGGATTTCTTTTTTATAAGCTTTTTTTCTTTCATTAAGATTTCTTACTTCAATAGGAATATTAATAATAGTAGAATAATTATTATTACTAACGACAAATAACCATAAAAATATAGCTAGTCCAAATGCACCTAACCTAGCACCTAATTGTTTACTATTTATAAAAGTTATGAAATTTGATTCTTTCAAAAATCAATCAACATAAAATAATATTTTGGAATTTATTTACCAGATTCTTCTTCGGAAGATTTATCAGTTAATTCATCAGGTATCTCAATCTTTTGGGCAGCAGGTTCATCTTGACCGCTTAAATAGTCTTCCACATCATCTTTAGAACTAGATTTTTTTTGATCCGATAGGTCCTCTACATAAACTACTATTTTTTTATCATCTGGCTTAACTTCCATCACTAAACCAGTTATTTTATCTCCTGAATTATATTTAGATAATTTTTCTTTTCGACTTTTACTAGATCGTGTACTAAATGGAACAATCCCTTCAAGATCATCATCTAACTGAAGTATTATGCCTTTATCTAAAATTTTAATTATTTCTCCAGTAACTTCTTTCCCAGTTTCATATTTTTTAATTAAATCTGGCCAAGGATCTTCAGTAATTTGTTTTAATCCTAGCGATATTTTTCTTTTATCACGGGAAACTTCAATAATACTTACTTCTATATCTTCATCCTTTTGAACCACTTCTTTTGGGTGCCGAATAATTTTAGTCCATGATAAATCAGAAACATGTATTAATCCCTCTATACCATCTTCTAATTCAACAAATACCCCAAATTGAGTTATATTAATTATTTTGCCTTTATGCAATGTTCCAACTATATATTTTTCCTGAATATCATCCCAGGGATCAGGCTGTAGCTGTTTGACTCCCAGACTTATTTTTCTTTCATCTTTATCTATTGCAAGAACTTCTGCATCAACTTCTTCTGCAATAGAATAAATTTCAGATGCATTCTTAATATGGCGAGTCCAGGACATTTCTGAAATATGGATTAGACCTTCAACGCCTGCCTCTAATTCCACAAACGCTCCATAATTCGTTAAACTAACAATTTTTCCTTTAACTTTAGATCCAATAGGATATGTATCTTGAACATTTTCCCAAGGATGCGGCATAAGCTGTTTTAAGCCTAAAGAGACACGTTGTTTACTTTCATCATAATCAATAATCTTAACTGTAATTGTCTCATCTAATTCAACAATTTCCGATGGGTGGTTTACTCGACCCCAAGATAAATCTGTGATATGAAGAAGTCCATCAATACCACCTAAATCAATAAAAACACCAAAATCAGTAATATTTTTTACTCTACCTTCAATTATATGACCAACTTCAATATCAGCAAGGAATTCTTCTCTTTTTTCTTGAAGGCTATCTTCAATTATAACCTTATGAGATACAACTATATTCTTTCGCGCCTCATTAAGCTTAACAACGCGAACTTCAATATCTTTATCTAGAAAATTATCAAAATCTTTAATTGGACGTACATCAATTTGACTACCAGGAAGAAAACCTGGTAAACCATTTATATCTACTATCATACCACCCTTGATTCGTTTAACTATTTTACAGCTAAATATTTCACCTGTATCATAATATTTGCGAATTTCTTTCCAATTTCGCATAAAATCTGCTTTTTCTTTTGATAAAACTAAATTACCATTTCTATCTTCAAGATATTCGAGGTAAACATCAATTTGGTCACCTATTTGCGGAACTGCATTTTCAGGGAACTCTGAACGATTTATCATGCCTTCAGATTTGAAGCCTATATCAATCAAAATTTCCTTTTCATTCATTCCAATTACCCGACCAGAAAGAACTTGATTTTCAGATATGTCTGAAATAGAGCCTAGATATTGTTCTTTTACTTCATCTTTAACTGAAGATTCATCAGCGCTCGAAATAAGATCATTTATATCAACAGTACGAATATCTTCAAATAATTTAGGGTTTAAGTAATCTAATTGAATATCAGACGCACTACTAACTGTATCATTTTCATTATCAATTGTAACTAAAGGTAAATCATCTACTATATTAGAATCATTACTGGAATCAGAAACACTTACTTCTTCCTCTTCAATAGTTAATTCATTTTTATTTTCTTCAGACATATTTTTCCTACTTTATTTTATTTTTATATGATCAATGATTTTATCAACCTGTTCATCAATAGATAAATTTGAAGTGTCAATTTCAATTGCATCCTTAGCTTTTCGCAACGGAGAATTATCTCGACTAGAATCCTTTTGATCTCTGCTCTCTAATTCAGAAATGACTTCTTTTACTGATTTAACTATTCCAAACTGTTTCATTTCTTTTAATCTTCTTTTAGCTCTCATTTTTATATCAGCAACCATAAAGAATTTGTAATCAGCATTTGGAAATACAATTGTACCTATATCTCTGCCTTCGATTACACAATCAGTTTTATGACCAATTTCTCTTTGCATAACAACCATAGACTCTCGAACAGAAAGCAATGCACTAACCTCACTAACATATTTAGTAACATTACTTGACCTTATTTCCCCAGTAACATCCTCATCATTTATTTTCACAATATTTACACCTTTATGATCAAACATATCAATAATGAGATCATCAAGAATAGCCGAAACTTTATCAATATCAACAAAATCAATTTTAGATCTTAATAATTGTAAAGTAACAGCTCTATACATAGCACCAGTATCTAAATAAGTTACTTTTAATTTTTTAGCAACTAATTTAGCTGTGGTACTCTTACCAGAGGCTGCAGGTCCATCAATAGCGATTATCATTTAATCACCTTCTCAAAAAGCTGGCAAATTTACTATTGAGTTTGTTGAAAACCAATGAAATGGAGTATATTTTAAAAATTAGAATATTCATCAAAATAATCACTTATTTATAGATTTTTGAACTTTATTTAATTCAACTTTATTTAATTCTCTATATTTTCCTAATGGTAAATTCCCCAATTCCAGATCACCATACTTTATTCTTTTTAAACTAAACAATTTTTTATTTATTTTATTAAACATCCTTCTTATTTCTCGATTCTTACCATGATGCAATTGCAATGTTACTAATATCCTACTTTTAATTTTTTTTTGTTTAATGACTATTGCTTTTGCCCATTGTTTATATCCAATAAACACTCCATTTTTTATTTTTGAAATTAATTTAGCATCTAGTATTGAATCTGTTTCAATTTCATAAATTTTAGGAATTAAATTTTTAGGATGCATAAGCTTGTTTGCTAAATCCCCATTATTTGTTATTAATAATAAGCCACTGGTATTTTTATCTAATCTACCTACAGGAAAAAGTCTCATTTTATTTGGAATATAGTCTGCAATAACTGGTCTATTTTTGGGATCGCTCATACTCGTTATAACTCCTAAAGGCTTATTAAACATTATTACAACATGGTCTTGGGTAATTTTAATTATCTTTCCATCATATCTTATAATATCATCCTGTTTTATTTGAAAAGCCGGATCAGTTATAACAATATTATTAACAGTCGTTGTTGCAGCTTTAATTAAATTATCTGCCATTCTTCTAGAAGCTACTCCAGAAAGAGCTAGATACTTATTTAAACGCATTAATAATTATTTAAGATGGTAATATATTTGTTGTAGAAAGATTACCCGCAGAAATATTATCAGATTTTTCTGATTGGTCGAGGTTTAAATTATTTAATTTCATTTTTTCTATCATATCATGATCTGTTAATTCTGCTACTTCTTTTAGTTTTGGTAGATCAGATAAACGATTTAAGCCAAAATTTTCTAGAAATTCATTTGTAGTTGAATATAATAATGGACGGCCAGGTGTATCATCTCTTCCTTTGATTTTAATTAAATTTTTAGTTAATAATGTCTTAATTACTCCACTACAGTCAACCCCACGGATTGACTCAATATTAAATCTATTTATTGGTTGTTTATATGCTACAATAGCTAGTGTTTCAATAGCAGCAGTGGATAGTGTAATTTTTCCGGATTTATCAAACATTCTCTTAATCCATTTATTATATTTAGGAAGAGTTGTTATTTGAAAACCGCCAGCAATTTTCTGGATAATATATGGTCTATTGTTTTTTTCATAATGTGCATTTAGTTTTTTAATTGAGTTATCTAATATTGGGGCATCTTTTTGAAAAATTAAATTTACTCTTTTTTGTGTTAGCGGTTCAGGGGCAGCAAATAGAAGCGCTTCAAGAATTTGTAGCTTTTCTAATGCGTTCATTTAATTATGCTTCAGCCTCAATCTTTTGCATTTCCATTTCACCAAAAGTATCATTTTGAATAACAACTATTTGTCTCATTCTTACTAATTCTAAAATAGCTAAAAATGTAACTACAACTTCTATCTTTGATTTTAACTTATCTAATAAAAAGGAAAATCTTAATGAACCTTGCATATCAAATGATTTTAGAATAATTGCCTTTTGGTTATCTAGGTTTATCTCTTCTCTTTGAAGTTCATATGCATGAATTACAGGCATATTTTCCATAGCATCTTTAAAAATGCGCGCTATCTCAAATATTGTGACATCTTTTAAATGCTCACTTATTTGTTCTTCATATTCAGGAGATTTCATTTTTATGCCTCTAGGATAATAATAGCTTCTATTTTTTGCTAATTCCTTTAAATCAAATGACATCTCTTTAAATCTCTGATATTCAAGCAATTGCTGAACTAGTTCTTCTCTAGGATCAGATTCTTCATCTAAATCAATAAATTCAGGCTTTGGCAACAACATTTTAGCTTTAATCCTCATTAAGGTTGCTGCCATCAAAATAAATTCACCAGCAACATTTAAATTTAGATTTTCTAACATATCCAAGGTTTCCATATATTCTTTTGTTATTGATGATATAGGGATATCATAAATATCAATTTTATCTCTACGTATGAAATACAATAACAAATCAAGTGGCCCACTAAAATTCTCTAATTTTACTTTATACATTCTAACTTATGGAATAATTTAATCCGGTTGCAGTTCTTACTTTATCAATAATTTCATTTGCAACTGAAGTTGCTTTTTTTGACCCAATCTCTAAATGATTCAATACATGATCTAAATTATTGGATAAATATTCTCTTTTCTGTCTAAATGGTTTAAAATAATCCATAAAAGTATCAAATAAATCTTCTTTTACTTTTCCATATTGAAGACCTGAGCTAAGAAATTTATTTTCCAATATTTGCTTATCACTTTCATTTAAAAATAATGAAAATAATCTATATATAGGGGAATCTAAGTCCTTAGGTTCATCTACAGGAGTAGAATCTGTTACGATTGACATAATCTGTTTTTTGATAAAATTTTCATCACCAAATATTGGTATAATATTATTATATGATTTACTCATTTTTTGACCATCTATTCCTGGAATTAATTGAGTATCCTCATCAATATCTTCTGTTGGAATAATCAATATATCACCATATATATTATTAAACTTTATAGCAATATCACGGGCAATCTCTAAATGCTGTTTTTGATCTTTTCCAACAGGCACAATCTCACTTCCAAAACACAAAATATCTGAAGCCATAAGCATTGGATAACTAAATAAGCCCATATTTGGCATTATGCCTCGTGAAATTTTATCTTTATATGAAGTAGATCTCTCAATTAATCCAACATTTGTTACATTAGAGATAATCCATGTAAACTCTGTAACATGAGGAATATCTCCTTGGATCCAAAAGGTAGATTTTTCAGGATCTAATCCTAATGCAAAAAAGTCCAAAGTAGCATTTATTGTATTATTTTTTAAAACTTCAGGATCATTTATTGTAGTTAAGGCGTGATAATTAACTATACAAGAAAATAGATCATTTTCATCCTGGTATTTTATCATTCTTTTCATCATACCAAAATAATTACCAATATGTAATGATCCTGAAGGCTGTATACCGCTTAATACTCTCTTCAAAGCTTACCTAAAATGCCTCTAAAAACAAATATGGCTTCCAATTGTGTTGAGATTCCTTAATAAATTGCTGGAAATAATGTATTCTGTTTGGTTTTTTCGGATGCTTTAATAGCGGCATCTTAGCTTCCTCTGGCGTTCTATTTCCTTTTTTCCTATTACAGTCCTGACATGCAGTTACTAGATTATCCCAAGAATCATAGCCGCCTCTTTCTTTTGGAATAATATGGTCAATAGTTAAAATGCTTGATTTACAAGAACAGTACTGACATTGTTGTTTATCTCTTAGTAAGATATTTTTTCTACTTAAGACTACATTCATGCTATTATAATTAATATAATTTTTTACTTTTACAATGCTTGGTAGTTTAAGAGTTTTACTTGGTGAGCGTATTTGATCGTTATATGTTTCAATGACATCAACTTTATCAAGACAAAATAGACAAATTGCTCTTTTTGATGTAGTAATTGTCATTGGAGCATAATTTGAATTTAATACTAGTACAGCTCGATTAAGAAATGAACCATTTTTATTTGAATGATTATTCATTAATCTAAAATTTCCTTCATTGATACTGAAAACGCGTATTGCAAATCTAGTTCTTTATTATAATTAGGCGATTTCTGATCAAAACTCTCTTGTTTAACCCATCCTTGAGAATGTAAATAGTAATTATTTTCCTCTGCAAGGGCAACATGAGAAATTTTATCATTATTATTAAAGAAGTGTAAATCACATTCATGCACTTCATCTCTTTCAATTATATTTTTTTTTAAAAAATCAGCTTGCTGAAAAGAATCCCGGGGTAATTCAATATTAAATGTATAAAAAATTGATTGAATAAATCCTGAACAATCAAAACCATGTGGCGATTTTCCTCCCCAAAGATATGGAGTTCCTAAAAAAGATTTTGCCAAACGAAGTATACTCTTCCTGCTTGGTTTTTCTGTCATATTGCCTAATAAAGTATCAGTCCAACCCTTTTCTCCATCAGGTAGAACTAAATCAAAACCACCATTTTTGGGCTTACCGATAAGCTTATTGCCAAAAGTAAGATCTCTTATAATATTATTACCATTTCTTTGAATAACTACCCCATCCATCTCAAAAACAGTTAATTTAGAATCATATTGTTTTTCAGAATAAACACCTTGTTTTTTGTTTATCCATCCCTCATAATTGTCCCACTGTTGAATTTTTACCCAATTATCATTGTGCTCTAAAACTTTACAAGACTCTCCTAATAAGCCTTGGGTAACAACTTGTGAAGTAAAATCAGGTTCATTATATATATTTGCAACTGATACATTAATTATAAAAAAATTTGTCTTCATAGTTATTAAGATAGAAAATTCGTGAATGAATTTATTCTACACTCTTTCTATATAACAAGAATTCCCTAAAAAAAGAATTTTATTAAATTAGATGTTTGATTATTTATAGAATAATTTTAACCTTAAATGTTCATTGATAAGGAATTATTCAGGGAAGGTCGTTTAATTCGGTCACAGTTCCCGCTACTGTAATTGCTTTAGTTCAATTCTTACACCATTGCCTTATATAGGTGAGAAGGTGAATTGACACTTATTAGGCATAAGTCAGGATATCTGAATAATTATCTATTGTTTAATTTACTTTCGGGATAAAAGTATTTATAAATTACTTATATTTTATCTCCAAAGATTAAAAGAAGGAAAATAATGAAAAGTAAATTTTTATTAATATGTTTTTTGTTTATATCATGTGAAAATAATACAGACTTAACTACTGAAACAAATCTGACTTTTATAGCGTCAGAAGGAAATTTTGGAAGTAGTAATGCTTCAATTTCGGTTTTTCAGGGTCCCAATAGAATTCAAAAACTTTCAAATATTGGTGATATAATCCAATCAATCCAAGTTTACAACGATAAATTGTTTGTATTAATAAATAATAGCCATTTAATAAAGATTTATACTATTTCATCATCAGGACTAAATCTTCCTGGCATAGAAATTAATACTTTTAACTCTGGGCCAAGAGAAATGGTAATTGTAGATGATTACCTATATTTCACAAATTGGAATAGTAATGATATTAAAATTTTAAATTTGAACACATATTTTATTGAAGATTCAATAAAAGTAGATGGTACACCTGAAGGAATTATTTCTGATGGAACACATTTATGGGTTGCAATAAGTTCAGGAAGTACTATTGAAAAAATAGATATCAATTCAAAAGAGATCTTAGAGACATTTGAAGTTGGAAATGGTCCACAACAATTGCTCCTAGAAGGAAGTCAATTATGGATTTCAAGAACATATTATAGTGGTGATTGGACTGAAACCTATTATGGGACAAGTAAAATTGATATTTTATCGGGGTCAGTACAGATAAGAGAATATGATAATGGAATTGTTTGTGGTGGTGATATGATGAAAATTAATGAACAAACTTATAGAACTTTTGAAGGTGGTGTTGCTCCAATTAAATCTGACCTTAATTTAAATAGGACTGCAAAAATTGGCTCTTATAATTCTAAAAATCTTTATTCAGCTGATGCGCATGATGATTATATTTTTATGGGAACCACAAGTGATTTTACTGGACCTGATACGGTATATGTTCATAATCATCTTGGAGAACATAATTTAACATACGTTGTTGACGCTTCTCCTGGCGATTATGCAATTTGGGAATTATCTAATTAATCTAAAAAATACCAATCAATATGAATTTGCATCAATCTACCCATATTTCGATTATTTTGGTGCAGTAAATAATTATTAATTATCATAGTTTGTTCATCATTAATACTATCAATGCTTGATTGCAAAATGCTTAAGACATTATTCAGCTTCCAGGATACTTTTAAAGATGAAACCTTTATTGATATTGTAGAATTTAGGCTCCATTGATCACTAAGTATAAAGCTTGAATCATTAACTAAAATTGGCCTGCAATAGTAAGGGTTAAAACTAATATTTGATTTACGATTGATCCATCCCGTTAATCCTAGATCAATTAATATTGTCATATTATTTTTGAACAAATTTTCATTTGCAAGTAGCTTAAACTCTAAAATATTTCCTACACCATCGGTAAAATTATTGGGATTTGATAAGTGTCGCATGTTCCCAGATAAAATCCAATTATCAAAAATATTGATAATTAAATTGAGATCGAAACCTTGTATTTTTATTTTATTATTATCGTTTTGAAAAATATTTTGTGAATACATATTACTTTTAATTGTAAGGTTTGTAAAAGAGTACCAAGCGTTCATAACAATTGAATTTGTTGTTTCAGATTCAGAATTAAGATCGTTTATTTTTATTAATTCATTTATAGGTTTTATTTCTTTATTTGTTTTTATAGAAAGTCCTTTATTTTTATTTCCCAAATGAAATAATAGATTGAAAAAGGGATTGTATTTGTTATTTATTGAGGAAAGTCCTCCTCGAATTTTAAAGTGTTTTAATGATATGTTGGAGTAAATGGAACCCCATTTATTTGAGGTGAAGGAATCAATATTAGAAAGTCCTCTAATATTATATGAAAGCCCAAAACCAATGATAATTGATTCTTTAATCTGATTTATAATATTCGCTTGTATTATTGATCTATTTAAATATTGATTAGATGGATTATACCAAGATGAATGATCAACACTATACTTTTGATTAAATTGAGACCCATATAATTTCCATTCCCAGTTTCTTATCAATCCTTTTGTTAGAATACTTGCATTAAATATTCTATCATTCAAAGAACCATTTGCACTACTATCAGGTATTCCACTAGAAGTAACAAAATGTCCAATTGCAGCCTGCAAATGATTTGAATTGTATTCAACGAAGTACGACTGTTGAATTGGATTTAGTATACCCAAACTATAATCAGAATAGGGACCAGTATATGTTTTTTTAAATCCATTCATAGAAATTAATCTATTTTTATCAACATATTCTGTATTGACAGATAACATATCAAGATAATAATCTCCTTGCGAGTATTGAATGCGAGTATTTACAAAAGAAGTATCTAATTCATATTGTTGATTGGGAATATTTCTATTCTTAAATAAAGAAAAATTTTCATCAAGATCTAATCCATAGCGTTTAGGGTAATTTGTAAATGTTCCATCAAAAAATAATAATCCATACATCCAATCATCATTCCATATAACGCGTCCATTTTCTGATATGACTCCAAAATGATTAGTCCAATCAAATGGGTAATTTGTATATTCGTTTGGTAAAATAGCTGTAGAAAAGAAATAGAAAAAAAATAAAATTCTTTTCAATTCAAATCCTTGAATATGCATGTAAAAATAAATTGATCGCGGACAAAAAAAAGTTAATTGTTTTTTGAATCATTATTTCCTTTAAAAAGTGAAGTTCTAAAAAAATTATGATTATTAGTCCAATCTCCATTATCGCTACTTTTATCTATAGTCAAATTAAATATACTCATTTTTGAATCTATATTTTTGATAAGGTGCAATAATAGTGATTCTGCTGTCTTAGGTTTCATTTTACTATCCCAATCAAATTTACCATATTCCGAAATTATAATATGCTCAAGTTGAATAAGAACTTTTTTTGGAAAGTTTTTTATTTTATTTGATATAGTTCTAACGATATCTCTTCCTAAAATTACATGACCAACTAACTTACCTTCATCTGTAAAATTTGCTTCAAGATCAGAAGAAATTTCCTCAAGCCTGCCAATATCATGAAGAAATATAGCAGTAAGTAATAAATCACGATCAACCTTATAGTGTTTTATTAAGTTTTCAGCGATTTTAGCCATCGATAATACATGCTCTAAATAACCAGAACGATAATTATAATGAAGACTTACAGTTGCAGGATGTATTAATATACGCTCTTTGTGCTCTTTATATATAATACTAACTAGTTTTCTTAAATAAATAGATTTAATTGACCGTATTATCTTGACAGTGGATTTCCACATATCTGTAGAATCCTTTGATGATGAAGGAACAATTAAAGATGGATCATATCCATATCTACCATAGTATTGCACGGATGCTTTATTTATTTTTTTAATTATCAAATGTGGTCTATCCATAAATAATTCTACATTACCAGACACAGCTACAGGGTCACCAGATACGAACTTTTTCTTTAATACATTCACATTATCCCATATTTTTGCATTAATTGACCCAGTCTTATCCCTTAGTCTTACATCAATAAATAAATCACCATTACGACTATGCCTAATATGTTTTTCAAAACATAAATAAAATCCTTGAATAGAATCGCCTTCTTTAAACTTATCTATAGGTGTAATTGATTTCATCGTATATGAATTTTCCAAAAACAATATGGAAAGTCAAGAATACCAAATTTAAAATTAATGTAAAATATAAATTTCTTAATATGATTGAAATTAAGTAAAGTGAATAAAATAGATTATTTACAGTTTTTACAAAGACCAAATAGTTGATGAATATGTCTAACTATTTTAAAATTATACTCTTTAGCTATTTTGTCTTGTTGTGATTCAATAAGATCATCAACAAACTCTTGAATATCTCCACAACTTAGACAAACTATATGATCATGATGTGCACTATCAAGTTTATTCTCAAATCGCTTTCTACCATCGCCTAGCTCTAACTGTCTTACAAGATTATTTTTCACCAGAACATCAATTGTTCTATATACAGTAGCTCTGGATACATTTCTCCCAGTTTTGTTTATCTTTAAATAGATTTCTTCTGCATCTCTATGTTCTTTATTTCGACATATTTCATCCCAAACAAGTTTTCTTTGTTTGGTATAACGCATTCCTTCATTTTGCAATGCATCCATCAATAATTTTAAGTTTTTACTCATTTCAGTTATTTGAATTAAGATATTTTCTTCAGTTTAGCAAATTTAACAATAAGTTTCTTTTTTAATCCATCTTTAAAGGCAACTCCTACTCTTTGATTTTCCCCACTACCACTTAATGCCATTATTTTTCCTTCACCAAAAATCGAATGCTCTACTGAATCGCCTACTTTAAAATCATCAAATGTTGTTATCGTTCTTTTTAATTTCATCTTTATAGCACCAGTTTCAGTCTTAACTAACTTTCTAGTAATTGCTGATGAAAAAGATATGCTTTCCATAAATTCCTCAGGTATCTCTTTAATAAAACGTGATGCAATCCCTCCCCAGCTATCTGATCCACTTCGTCTCCTATCAGTAGCATATAATAGATACACCATTTCCTGCGATCTAGTTAAAGCAACATAAAATAATCTTCTTTCTTCTTCCATTATGTCTTTTTCATTTAAGGCAATTGAAAGCGGAAATAATCCATCTTCAAGTCCTGTCAAAAATACCACTGGAAACTCAAGTCCTTTTGAAGCATGAACGGTCATCATTGTAACATAATTTTCGTCATGATTCCATTCATCTATATCGGTTAATAATGAAACTTCTTCAAGAAAATCAGAAATAGAAGCGCCTGGAACTCTATCCATATACTCATCAATAGAATTCAATAGTTCTAATACATTATCATATCTTTCATTGTCTTCTAAATTATCTTGATCTTTAAAGAATTTTAAAATTCCTACTTCTTCTACTAATGCTCTTGCAAGTTCACTAGCATTTAGATTCGATAATAATTGATTATACTTATTAATTAGTTTGTAAAAGGCTACTAATGAATCACCTTGTTTTCCCCGTATCTTCATTGGCTCAGGGTTATTAAGAACTTCAAATAACTTTTTATTATCTTTTACAGATTGTATATAACATTTATCCACTGTTTTTAAGCCTATGCCTCTAGGTGGAAAATTAATTACCCTTCTTAAAGAAATTGTATCATCCTTGTTAACAATTAAACGTAGATAGCCTAAAACATCTTTAATTTCCTTACGCTCATAAAAACGAGTTCCTCCAATAATTTTATAAGGAATAGCATTTCTACGAAAACTATCCTCTAATGCTCTAGACTGAGAGTTTGTCCTATATAGAATGGAAAAATCATTAAAGGTGCGCTTTTTCATTTTAATTTCTTTTTGTAGAGCATTAATGACTGCATCTGCTTCTTCCATTTCATCATGGGTTTCAATAACTCCAATCAGATC
>JAZAOA010000109.1:0-4443 GCA_036228285.1 Fidelibacterota bacterium | reverse complement strand
GTACAATTATATCAAAGGGAATCTCCGCTGGTAAAGGTCAAAATACTTATCGAGGACAAGTAAAAGTAATGAAAAATGCTGAAAATGCTAGAAATTATTCACAATGTGATTCAATTTTAATTGGTAGCGATTGTAGTGCGCATACTTTTCCATATATAGATGTGCGAAATCCAAGTGCGCAAATGGAGCATGAGGCCTCAACATCTAATATTGGAGAAGATCAATTATTTTACTGTAACCAAAGAGGAATATCTATTGAAAATGCGGTATCTTTAATTGTTAATGGTTTTTGCAAAGAAGTGTTCAGAGAATTACCAATGGAATTTGCTGTAGAAGCACAGAGCCTTATGGAAGTTAGTCTTGAAGGAAGCGTCGGTTAAACTAATGTTAGAAATAAATAATTTAAAAGCTTCAATTGATGGAAAAGAGATTTTAAAAGGGATAAATCTGAATGTAAAAAGCGGTGAAATCCATGCAATAATGGGTCGTAATGGTTCTGGTAAAAGTACTCTTGCAAATATTATTGCTGGTCGAGAAGCATACCAGGTCACAAGTGGAGATATACTATATAATAATATTAGTATATTAAATGATACACCTGAACATCGTGCATTAGAGGGAATATTCATGTCATTTCAATACCCCGTTATTATTCCAGGTGTAAATAATACTTATTTTCTTAAAGCTGCATTAAATGCAAAGCGGAAACATCAAGGAAAGCCTGAATTAGATGCTGCAGAATTTTTAGATATGATTCGAAAAAAGTTACAAATTGTAGGTATGGAAGAAAAATACTTGCATAGAGCAGTAAATGATGGATTTTCAGGCGGTGAAAAAAAACGAAATGAGATATTACAAATGATAACGCTCGAGCCATCGCTAGCTATACTAGATGAAACTGATTCTGGTCTAGATATAGATGCTCTAAAAATTGTAGCTGAAGGAGTAAATAATTATCGACAACATGATCGTGCAATAATAATTATTACTCACTACCAGAGAATTCTACGATATTTAGAAGCAGATTATGTTCATGTGCTAATAGATGGTAAAATTGCAAAATCAGGCGGCGAGGAACTAGCTGAGGCACTTGAAGAAAAAGGATCTGGATGGTTAGATAATTAACATGAAGTTTTTGGAGCAAGAAATTGATAAAGTAGCAATGTTTGGGGTTAATCAGTCTGAAACAATTAAATCTTTACAGATGAACGCATTTGATGAATTTAATAAATATGGGCTACCAGATAAGAATTGGGAAGATTGGAAATATTCAGATTTTTCATTTCTAAATAATTCGACTTTTAGTTTTGGATTAAGAAAAAATATTTCTGAGTTACCATACCCATTATCAGAATTTAATAGTCCGAATCAAATTGTTTTTTTTAATGGCTATTACCAAGAAGATCTTTCTTCCATTGGTAATCAACTCTCTATAAATACAATTGATGAAACTTATAACAATAATCCTGAATTAATTGAAAAGATCATCTCTACGAATAAAAATCCTTTTCATAATATTAATTCAGCAATGATGAATACCGGCTTAACAATTAATGTTCATAATGATGAAATTATAAATGAACCTATTCATATAATTAACTTTACTTCCGATATAGATGAGCCAATAATGAATCACCCTTTATTTATTATGAATATAGGTGATGGGTCTAAGGTTTCTATTATTGAACATTATTATGGTTCTACTAATATTGAATATTGGGTAAATACTGTAACAAAGATAAGATTGCATAAAAATTCGTTGTTAAACCATATTAGACTGCAGGAAGATGGAAATAATTCTTATCACGTTGCTGATACAGAGTACATTCTAGAAAAAGATGCAGAATTAAAAGGCTTTCATTATGCATCTGGAGCAAATTCATATAGACAAAATATCAATGTGAATCTTAATGATATTGGTTCCTCTTCATCAATCAATGGTCTTTGTCTTTCAAATCATAAACAAAAGCATGATCATTTTATTACTATAAATCATTTAAAAGAAAAATGTACAAGTAATCAATTATTCAAATATATACTATCAGATGCAGCATTAGGGATTTTTAATGGAAAAGTAATAGTAAAAAAAGATGCCCAACAAACAAACGCTAATCAAACAACAAGGAACCTTTTGCTTAATGATAAGGCAGCAGCTCACTCTAACCCACAATTAGAAATTTATGCAGATGATGTAAAGTGCTCTCACGGCTCTACAACTGGACAATTAGATAATAATGCTATCTTCTATATGAGATCACGTGGAATTGATTTTAAATCAGCACAATTATTACTGATTAATGGATTTGCAAAAGAAATTTTAGAATTAATATCTGAAAACAAAGTAAATGAATACGTTAATGATCAAATATCTTATTGGTTAGAAAATATAAATATAAATCTATGAATAATATTCACAATAAAATGGAAGAAATAAAAAGAGAGTTCTCTATTTTTGAAGATTCTAGAGAAAAATATATATATCTAGTAGATATTGCAAAAAAATCATCGGGGATTAGTCCTGAAGAAAGAAATGATAATAATAAAGTATATGGTTGCACTTCACAGGCATGGATAATATCTGAAAAAAATGATGATATGACTTTTAATTTTATTACAGATTCTGATGCAATGATTGTAAAAGGACTTCTTTTTATTCTTGAAAAATTATTTAATGGACAAAAAAAAGAAGATATATTATCAATTAATGGAGATAGTATTTTAAAAGATCTAGGGCTTGGAGACTCAATTAGCAGTCAAAGAACAAATGGATTTGGAGCCGCTATTCATAAAATTCAAAATGAATTACTTTTTTAAATAATGATTAATCCTACACATATAGATGAACAAGTAACTCTTTCACGTGATGTTGAAGTAATAACAATACCTTTTGGTACAAAAACAAAACTAAAAAAGGGTGAAAAGGGACAAATAACGCAGGCCTTAGGTGGAAGTTATACTGTGATGATTGGCGGAAATTTATTTCGAATTGATGGAAAAGATGCAGATGCAATTGGAAAGGAACAAACTGAAGAAATAAAAAAAACAGACAATAGTAAAGATGTAGAAATAAATGAAAAAGCTGTATGGGATGTAATGAAAACTTGTTATGACCCAGAAATACCAGTTAATATAGTTGATCTAGGTTTGATATATTCATGTGAGTTTAAAACTAAAGATAATGGAAATAAGTTAGTGGATATTAAAATGACTCTTACTGCACCAGGATGTGGAATGGGGCCAGTGATTGCTGATGAAGTGAAACAAAAAGTAAAAAATGTTCAAGGTGTTGATGATATTAATTTAGAGCTAGTATGGGATCCACCATGGGATCAATCAATGATTTCCGAAGCTGCTCGTTTAGAAATGGGTCTTCTTTAAACTTACTTTGAAAAATATTGATCCAATACAGATTCGCAAAGATTTCCCAATTTATTCTCATATAAATAAGCCTTTTATATATCTTGATAATGCAGCGACAACTCAAAGACCATCCATTGTCCTTGATGAATTAAATAAATACTATACGCAATTTAACGCTAATGTCCATCGTGCAATCTATACTATCGGTGAACAGGCTACAACGGCTTACGAAAATGCACGGGAAAAAGTTGCGAAGTTTATTGGCGTTGATAGCTCATCCGTTATTTTCACACGTGGAACTACTGAATCAATCAATCTTGTAGCATATGCATGGGTAAGAAATAATCTATCTTCAAATGATGAAATATTAGTTACGGAAATGGAACATCACAGTAATCTAGTTCCTTGGCAACTTGCAGCAAAAGCAACTGGTGCAACTTTAAAATATATACCATTACATGAAGATGGGTCGTTAGATCTAAATGATCCAGATAAATATTTTAGTAATAAAACAAAATTTGTAGCTGTTATTCATCAATCAAATGTTTTGGGAACAATCAATCCTATAAAAAAGATTGTTGAAATGGCTCATCATGTTGGAGCAAAAACGCTAATTGATGGAGCACAATGGGTCCCCCATGGAAATACTGACCTAAAAAATATAGATACAGACTTTTATGCATTTTCAGGACATAAAATGTTAGGACCAACGGGCGTAGGTATTTTATATGGAAAAGCAGAAATTCTTGATGAAATGGAGCCCTTTCAAGGTGGGGGCGAAATGATCAAATCAGTTACCATGAATGATGCGACATGGAATGAAATTCCTTATAAATTTGAGGCTGGTACTCCAAATATTGCACAAGCTATAGGCTTAGGTGCTGCAGTACAATATATTAATGATTTAGGGATAGATAACATTCATCAACATGGTGTAAAGCTAACGAAGTATGCATTAGATAAATTAAATCAAATCAATGGATTAAAAATTCATGGTGATCAATATGAACGCGGTCCAGTTATTAGCTTTGAAGTTGAAAATATTCACCCTCAAGATTTAGCGCAATTTCTTGATCAAGATGG
>JAZAOA010000108.1:0-18795 GCA_036228285.1 Fidelibacterota bacterium | reverse complement strand
TGATGAGCTCATTTAAAATTGGTGTTATTCAACCATTAGAAAACTTAGATAATGAAAGATCAATTATTCCTTTTGATGAAAAATTTATTATGGGGGGTAATGGGATGCCTTATGGTAATATGTTACGTGGATACCCTGATAATTCAATTAGTCCAGGGCCAACAGGAGGGAATGCCTTATTGCGCTCAGTGACAGAATTTCGTGTTCCTATTTCACAAAACCCTGTAATTTATGGTTTAATGTTTGCTGAAATGGGGAATGTATGGAATACAGTAAATATGTCAGAATCTTTTGATATTCCAAGAGAGGGTGCATTTACGCTAAAAAGGTCAGCAGGTATAGGAATAAGATTTTATATGCCTATGATGGGCGTGTTAGGTTTTGATATGGGGTATGGATTTGACGTTATAGATAATAGTGGTGATCCACCTGGATGGAATTATACAATTATATTTGGAAATGTTTTTTAAATAATATTTAATAAGAAAGGTAATAAAATGAACAAAATATTTTTAAGCTTTATCATTCTATTTTTAACAAGCCCTTTTATACATGCACAAAGTAAAATTGGTTTTGTTCAATCTGATAGAATACGTGCTGAATTTGAAGAGTTCAAAGATGCAGAATCTCAATTACAAATGGAATTTCGTAAAGTTCAATTTGAATATCAAACCATGTTAATGAGTTTAGATAGCATGAAAAAATCTTTTGAAACACAAAGGCTTATGAGCTCACCTGAATGGAGAAGAGAGAAAGAGCAAGAAATTGCACAGAGAGAACAAACCATACAGGCTTTTCAAGCACAAAAAGTAGGTCCGGAAGGCGAGTTATATAAAAAACAAGCACAGATGGAGTTTGAAATTTTAAGCAAAGTGAAACGTGCTGTTGATAAAGTAGCTGCAACAAAAGAATATGATTTTATTATAGATGGATCAGTGTCATTGCTGTTTGGTAATCCAACTTATGATCTTACAGATGATGTTCTTTATGAGTTAAGAAAATATAGCCTTCCAGATGAAAATTAATAAACAACTATAATTTGAAAACATTATCATATTTAGCAAATCTTGTCAATGGAAAAGTTGTAGGCGATGAGAGTATGAGTATATCGGGAGTTTCTGAAATTCAAAATGGTGTAGAATCCACTATTACTTTTTTGGGGAATCCTAAATATAAGAAGTATTTAGCATCAACAAATGCATCTGCTGTTATTGTTAATGATAGTTCATTATTAGGTGATAAGCCAGGGATTATTCATAGTAATCCTCAACTAGCTGTGGCTAAAATTTTAGAAGAATTCTCGCATAAAGTTGAACATAAAATTGGTATTAGTAAGAATTCATATGTTTCTCCAAAAGCAAAAATTGGGGAAAATGTAACAATTGGAAACTTTTCTGTTATTGAAGATGGAGTGATGCTTGGTGATAATACTATTATTGGATCAAATACTACTATAAGCAATAATGTTATTATAGGTAATGATTGTAATATTTTTTCAAATATTCATATTTATAATAATTGTACCATAGGAAGTAATTGCATTATACATAGCGGCACAATTATAGGGAGTGATGGGTTTGGTTTTGTTACAGAAAATGGTAACCATTATAAAATTCCCCAAACTGGTAATGTTGTTATTGGAGATAGAGTAGAAATTGGGGCAAATTGTGCAATTGACAGAGGGACAATTGGTGATACTATTTTGGGAGACCAATGCAAGCTAGATAATCATGTTCATCTCGCACATAATGTTCGTTTGGGTGAGGGTTGTATTTTAACAGCAGCTGTTACAATTGCTGGAAGTGTCAATGTTGGTGAATATTGTATTTTTGCTGGCCATGTTGGTGTTGCTCCACATGTTACAATTGGCGCTCACTCAACATTAGCAGCTAAAACAGGAGTTACTAAGTCACTTTCTGGGGGGAAAATATACGCTGGAATGCCAGCTCGTGAAATAAGAGAGCAACATAAAAGAGATGCATTATATTCTGAAGTGTTAAAAATGAAAAAACAATTAATGAGTATTGAAAAATGACAAAATCTCATCGTCGACAACGAACAATAAGCGGACCTATTTCTTGTACTGGTGTTGGTTTACATACTGGAGTTGAAAGCACTATTACATTCAAGCCAGCTCCTGAAAATTATGGTATTCAGTTTTCTAGAACCGATATTCAAGGAAGTCCTGAAATAAGAGCTGATATTGAGCATGTTGTTGATATTTCGAGAGGAACAACAATTGCTCAAAATGGAGTAAGAATTCATACAGTTGAACATGCTTTGGCAGCTGTATCGGGATTGAGACTTGATAATGTTCTTATTGAATTAACAGCTAAAGAAGCGCCTGTAATGGATGGAAGTGCAAAAGATTTTGTAGATGCCCTCCAATCAGTAAATTTTATTGAACAGAAGCAAGATAGACATGTTTTAGAAATAAGTCGGCCAGTAGTGTATTCTGATCTTAAGAAAGAAATTGATATACACGTAGTACCTGCAGATAGATTTAGAGTCACTTTTTTAGTTGAATATCCTTTGCCAGCTCTTGGTACGCAATATGAAGCCATATATAATATGGAAGAAGATTTCGCTAGAGATGTTGCGCCAGCAAGAACATTTTGTTTTCTAAGTGAGGTTGAACAACTTAGAGAAAAAGGATTAATTAAAGGGGGAAGTTTATCTAATGCGGTAGTAATACTAGATAGAAGAATTGAAAATGGAGAAATTGATCACTTAAGAAAATTATTCGGAATTGAAGATAAAGTCATTCAAGGATCCAATGGAATTTTAAATGGAAAAGTATTGCGCTTCCATAATGAGCCAGTAAGACATAAGACCCTTGATTTAATTGGAGACTTAGCTTTGCTTGGAATTTCTATCAAAGGACATGTAACCGCAGCTCGTAGTGGCCACGAAAGCAATGTTGAGTTTGTAAAAATGATTCGTAAAGAGTATAAAGATCAATTATAGTTTAATTCTTTTGTAAGATTTTGGATAAAAGATCACAATTTAACATCCAGGATATTTTGGAGCTTCTACCTCATAGATATCCAATGGTCTTAATCGATCGTATAATAGAAATCGAACATGGTAAGACTTTAACAGCAATTAAAAATGTTACTATTAATGAACCTTTTTTTGCTGGCCATTTTCCTTCCCAGCCAATTATGCCAGCAGTTTTAATTTTGGAAAGTATGGCGCAAGCTGGTGCATTTCTAGTATTAAATAATGTCCCAGAACCTTTGAAAAAAAATATGTTATTTTCATCAATAACTGATTCAAAATTTCGAGCTCCTATAGTACCTGGAGATCAAGTAAAAATCAAAATGCAACTTGCAAAAATTCGTTTAGGGGCTGTAAAGCTTATAGGAAAAGCATTTGTAGATGATAAATTAGTGGCTGAAGCTAACTTAATGGCAAATATAGTTAATAGGGCAGGATCGTAGAATTACTACAAAATTACACCCGACATCACTTATTAGTGAAAAAGCTAATTTAGGGAATAATGTTTCAGTAGGCCCTTTTTCTGTTATTGAGGATAATGTCTCAATTGGTGATAATACAATTATAGGTAATTTTACTACGATTTGTAGTGGTACCAAAATCGGTAAAAACAGCCATATCTTTCATAATTGTAGCATTGGCGAAATACCCCAGGATCTAAAATTTACAGGAGAAAATACAGAAACTTCCATAGGCGATAATACTATAATACGAGAAAATGTTACAGTTAACCGTGGGACATCTGCTTTAGGTAAAACTGAAGTAGGCAGCAATGTTTTATTAATGGCAGCAGTTCATATTGCTCATGATTGTATTGTTCATGATAATGTTATCATGGCAAATATGTCTACTCTTGGAGGGCATGTAGAAATACAAGAATTTGCATCTTTAGGTGGTGGGGTTCTTGTTCATCAGTTTTGTAAGATTGGGTCACATGTTTTTATTGGAGGTGGTTTTCGAGCTGTACAAGATGTCCCTCCATATATTTTAGCGGTTGGAGAACCTTTGCGATTTGGCGGTATTAATTCTATAGGATTGAAAAGAAGAGGATTCTCTATAGATACACTTTCTAAAATTAAAAAAGCATATAAATTATTTTTTCGTTCTGATTATACTAGATCAGATGCATTAGATATGTTAAAAAACATGTCTGATAATGAAGAAATCAAAAATATTACTAATTTTATCAATAACAGTGAACGCGGGATTATATAAATATTTAATAGGAATGTATGAAATTAATTTTCATAGAGTTTATTATTGCATCTCAGTTATTATTTGCACAACTCCCTTCGTACGATATTTCAGAAGTTAATGTTTCAAAATTTTCATCTTCTATTACACCACTTATAAAAAGTACTTCATTCTCTTTAGGGCACCATCAATTAGTTAGTAATAATTTAAATCAAGATCTTTCTATAAGTATAATTTTTCCAATGGGATATGATTTAACCAATAAATCATTTATAGGAAAATCCATAATGGGATTGCCATTATTTCATGGATCTTTACTGATATCAAATAATTTAAGAATTAATGGGAAAATTGGTGGTTTTACAAGTGATAATGATGTGATTAATTATTATAGTTATGGTTTTTCATTAGGGTTAATGAAAGATGATCCAAGTTTATGGATTGCAGATTTGAGCATAGGGAAAATGGATGGTCCTAAATATATTAATTGTAGAACATTTGACTTTTCAATTGTTAAATCAAATTTATTTAGTTTTATCCCAATTTTCATTGGTTTTGGGAATAATCAGTTTAATAGTAAAGTTTTTAATATGAATAATGTAGAAATTCCAAAAAATATTTCAGGATCGATTAATTATTTAATACTTGGTAAAATATTCCCATTATTCAAATGGAGAATTTCTCCACAAATACGTCTAAACTCTCAGTTTTCACAGTTTTCAATTAGCTTTCAAAAGAAATTTGAATAAAAATGACTAAAAGAATTTCTATACTAGGCTCTACAGGATCTATTGGGGTTAGTACTTTAGGTGTGGTTGATCAGTTTCAAAATCAATTTGATATTGTATATTTATCTACTTTTCAAAATTGTAAGTTAATTATAGAGCAAGCAAAAAAGTATCGCCCTAAAGCTGTAGTTATTGTTAATGATTCAAATATAGAAAATGTTAAGAAAGAACTAGTTAAGGATAATATTGATGTTCTCGTTGGAAGAGAAGGCTTATTAGAGATTTCAAAAAGAGATGATATTGATTTAGTAATGAATGGGCTAGTTGGATCTGCAGGAATGGAACCCACTATTAATGCGTTAAATTCTGGTGTTGATGTAGCATTAAGCAATAAAGAAAGTATGGTTATGGCAGGTGATTTAATAAATAAGATAATAAATGAAAAAGGTGCAAAAATTTACCCTGTCGATAGTGAGCATTCAGCTATTTGGCAATGTTTAGTAGGTGAAAATATTCAAGATGTAAAGAGAATTATTTTAACAGGAAGTGGTGGCCCATTTCGGACAAGAGATATAAGCACTTTTGCAGAAATCTCTTTAGAAGAAGCATTAAATCACCCGAATTGGAGTATGGGAAATAAAATAACAATTGATTCAGCAACTATGATGAATAAAGGTTTAGAAGTGATTGAAGCTCGTTGGTTATTTGATCTTAAAATTCATCAAATTGATATATTGATTCACCCTCAATCTATAATACATTCTATGGTGGAGTTTAATGATAGATCTATAAAAGCCCAATTAGGAATACCTGATATGAAAATTCCTATTCAGTATGCGCTTACATACCCAACACATTTATTATCTGATTGGGAAGAGCTTGATTTAGCTAAAATTGGTGAACTAACTTTTGAAGAAAAGGATATAGAAAAATTTCCTTGCATCGAACTTGCATATGAATCATTGCGGAGTGGCGGATCAACTCCTGCTGTACTTAATGTGGCAAATGATAATGCAGTTTATAGTTTTTTAAATAAAAAGATTAAATTCACGGATATACCCATTATAATTGAAGAAGCTTGTAGCACACATGATTTTATTAAAAATCCAAATTTAGATGAATTATTAGAATTGGAACTTTGGACTAATGAATTCGTAAAGAATAAAATTGATAATAAATAAAGGATTTAATTAAATGACTACAATTTTAGCATTTATTTTTGTTTTAGGTGTAATAGTTATTATACACGAGTTAGGGCACTTTTTTGCCGCAAGGTCAGTTGGCGTTCGTGTAGATAGATTTTCGATAGGGTTTCCACCTAGACTTTTTACTGTTAATTCAGTTGATGAAGGTTTTGAAGTAAATTTATTTTTTTACAAAAAAAATAAACAAAATAAAATTAGTTGGGATATAATTAAAACCTGGAATATTAATGTACCAGGAAGAACAGGAAGCGGTACAGAATATTGTTTTGCAATAGTTCCTTTAGGCGGATATGTCAAATTAGCAGGAATGATAGATGAAAGTATGGATGGTACAATTAAACATGAACCATATGAACTAATGAGTAAACCTGTTTGGGCTCAAATATGGGTAATGAGTGCCGGTGTAATAATGAATATATTATTAGCTTTTGTAATATTTACATCACTAGCATGGTATCAAGGGGTTCCAACTTCGGAAAACAAACCAATTATTTATAGTGTTGAAGAGGATTCTCCAGCAGAAAAAGCAAAACTACTACCTGGGGATAAAATAATTAAAGTTAATGATTATAATATTAATACCTGGTCAGATCTTTCAAGCACGATACAAAAAAAGCCAAATCAATCAATTAATGTTACTTTTTTAAGGAATGGTAAAGAAAGTTCAATTGATATTTATACAACATTTAGAGTTTTTCCTGTAGATGGTAAATTGGATACTCTTGGAATGATTGGTATTGCACCAGAATTTATTTATGAACCAATTGGTTTAATTAAAGCATCTCAATTGGGTGCTGTATCTACAATGGGTGGTCTGGGTTTAGTGGTATTATCAATAAAATTGTTGATTTCTGGACAAGCATCTGTAGGAGACCTAGGTGGGCCTATACTAATAGCTCAGATTGCTGGGGAAACTGCAAGAGCCGGGCTTATTTCATTATTTGGTTTTATGGCAATCATAAGTTGTAATTTAGCTTTTATAAATTTTTTGCCAGTGCCAGGGTTAGATGGTGGGCATGTTTTTATTATTTTAGCTGAATCAATTTTAAGACGAAAATTTACTTTAAAGACAAGAATGATAATTCAACAGATTGGAATGGCCTTTTTACTATTATTAATGGCTACAGTTATGATAAATGATATAGGGCGACTATTTACAAATTGATTTCGTTTATTTTTAATAACATTGATCCATACTGTAATTTTATTCTTATTTGAATTGGTATTCTTTTTTCGTCATTGCTAAACCAAATCATCATATCCCCTTTGTTTTTTAATAATGTACTTCCTTCCCTGAAAGGTTTTACAACTAAACAATCGAATGGACCAATAATAGTATTTATTTTTTCTTTAGATTTAGTAATTATCTGAATTGGAGTAATCTTTTTTCCAGTAAATGTATTGATTGTAGTTGTTTTTCCAATTATTAACGATTTTGTGCGAAGAACATAAAATAGAGAGTATGGATCATAAACATATCCGTTAATAAATATAGTATCATTATTTGTTATAGAAATAAAATTATCATAATCAATTATTGTTTCAGATTCTTTTGAATAATTCCCCTGATTTATGCTTTTGATTATTTTATTTGTATGTAGTTTTTTTATATCAAGCCATGTATCAATTTGATCATCAATTGAATAAATTGTACTAAAAGGGAAAGAAGTTTTTGCAACAAACCTTATTTGAATATTACTGGTATCACCGTTATCTATTACTTCTAAGAATGCTTTTCCAGCTTTAATACCAGCGAAAGAAACATCATAAATAAGTTTTTCACCAATATTAAATGGAATACGATCAACAGCTTTTATTGTAGAAAATAAAAATATTACTATTAATATAAATTTTTTCATTTTCTTATTATTTGAAATTGATTATTTCTTAGTATATATATTGTCGACCCTCTTGATTTAGGTAATACACCTGCATTTATTATAATATCAACTTCATCCCCAAATTCATCTATCATTTCTGATGGATTGTTCATTGGTTTTTTGCCATGTCTATTCACACTTGTTGATGTAATTGGATATCCTATTTCTGATACCAGTTTTGGCCCAATAGTTTTATCCGGTATACGATAGCCGATTAAATTATTATTGCTCATGATTGATTTATGAACAACTCCATCGATACTTGGAAGAATAAATGTAGTTTTACTATTAATATTTTCTTTAATAAAACTCATTTTTTCTTTCGATAATTTTGTATAGCGATTTAATTCTTCAAAATTTTCTATGATAATACTCATTGGCGAGCTTCTTCTTTTTATACTATTTATTTTCTTAATTGCATTTGCATTCCTAGCATCAACTCCGAATCCATATAGTGTATCTGTTGGATATATTATAACCCCACCTTTATCAAGAGAATTCTTACAAATAGAAAATATATTTGGATGATCTATTGCAATACTTTTTAACATAATAAGACACTCACTACGGTTTAGTTTTCCAACGTCTGTGAAACCAAAAATATTGCTCTGGATGTTTTATAATAATATTCTCTAATAAACGAGTATAAGATATTGTTATAGATTCAATATCTGATTTTTTATTTGTTATAATAGGTTGAATATTCAAAAAATATTCGTTTGTACTTTCCATATGTAAGGTAACAAATATAATGGGAGCTTTAGATTTCAAATGAAATAATGCTGCTCCTTTATGTGTAGATGCTTTCATACCAAAAAATTCAACAAATATTCCACTATTCTTTGCATCTTGATCACTTGCCAAAGCTAAAATATTATTTTCACTTAAAGCGTTATACATCAATGCAAGTGGTGATTTTCTTGGTAAAATATTTATTCCATTATTTTTTCGTAATTCATTAATAAACCTATCTGCACCAATGTTATTTTGTCTCTGGCCAATAAGCAATAAAGAGTATTTATTTATACCAAACCAACCTAATAGAAGTTCCCATAATCCAAAGTGTCCAGAAACTAGTAGTATCCCTTTATTTTCATTGATGGCATCTTTCAAATATTGCATTCCCCTTACTGAAATATGCGCATTTGTAACGCTTTTTGGTAATGATAGAAATTGCATTAAACTATATATAAAAAAACGATATGCATCTTTTAATATTACCTCTCTTTTATTTTTCGATAGTTTTGGGAAAGCAATCGATATATTCTTTCGGGCTTCTTTTTGCCGTATTTTTAAATATTTATAACAAAAAGATCCAATTTTATTAGCATAAATAAGCTGGGTGTTCGGATTGAAAGATCGTATCAAATTTGATAGTTGCGTAAGTAAGCTATATGTTAAACGATATTTAAGTTTCATTTCTTGAAATGTGTGGTGCGTTTTTAACTGAATCTAAGGTAATTTCATATAGGTCAATATTTAATTTCCGAGGATTTTTGAATAATATTAATAAACAAATTCTTTTTTTAGTAGTTTACTATTTTGCGAATGTAGCCAATATCTATTCTGCAGAGCAAACAGTATACCGCGTTCCAATACAAGGTGTTATTGATCTTGGGCTCCCAACTTTTATTGAAAGAATTGTAAATGAAGCTGAAAAAAATCAGGTTCAAGCAATTATTTTTGATATTGATACATTTGGTGGGCGTGTGGATGCTGCAACACAAATTAAAGATGCAATTCTTGATTCGGATGTGCCTACTATAGCATTTATTAATCGTCGTGCAATTTCTGCAGGAGCTTTGATCTCATTATCTTGTGAAAAAATATATATGACTGGGGCAGGTACAATTGGAGCAGCGACAGCAGTTGATATGTCTGGAAACAAAGCTTCAGAAAAAGTAATTAGTTATATGCGAGAGGAAATGGCATCTACTGCTGAGAATCGCAATAGAAATACTGAAATTGCAAAGTGTATGGTAGATGAAGATTTATCATTTACACATGTTGTTATTGATGATGATTCAATAGAAGTCACAGATCTGGAAGGTAGAAAAGAGGGGAAGCTAATTACTCTTACAACTGAACAAGCAATTAAATATAAGATGGCAGATGGATCAGCAGAGGATTTTGATGAGCTATTAACTTTAGTTGAATTGACAAATGCAGAAGTCAAGACTTTTTCAGAAAACTGGTCTGAGAATCTAGTGCGTTTTTTAACAAATCCAGTTGTTGCTTCCTTATTAACGACATTTGGATTTTTAGGAATATTGTTTGAATTACAAAGCCCCGGTTGGGGTATCCCTGGTACATTTGGGGCAGTTTGCCTAACACTATCTTTAAGTGCTTCTGTAATAGTGAAGCTAGCAACAAAGTCAGATTTACTTATTGTTTTACTTGGATTTGGCTTATTAATGGTTGAAGCATTTTTAATACCTGGGTTCGGTATAGCTGGACTTGCAGGCATTGGAGTAATATTATGGGGTCTTTATATGTTACTATTACCAGATGTCCCAGTTTCTCAAGAAATATACGATGCTGCAATGACTGGATTAACTATTGGTTTAATAGGAGGAATATTTGCTTTAATCCTTTTATTTCGATTGATGACTAAGACAAAGTTTTGGGTAAAATTAACTTCTCCAGGAATCCAAAGTGATGAAGAAGGTTATAATTCTTCATTAGGTTTAGAAAATTTTATAGGTGAAACGGGTGTCGCAACTTCTGATTTAAGGCCATCAGGTTGGGTATTTGTAAAAAACACAAAAATATTTGTTGTGACTGAGGGAGAATTTGTTGATAAGGATCAACAAATAAAAATTTTATCAGTAGATGGCAACCGTGTCGTCGTTAGACTTTATACAAATGAATAACTAGGAGTATATCATGATAAGTTATGTAATGTTAGTATTTGTTTTATTATTTATTCTATTATTTTTCTACTTTGTACCATTGGGCTTGTGGATTCAAGCTGTAGTGAGTTTGGGAGTAGGTCGAATAACAATTATTGATCTTATACGAATGAGACTTCGTAAGATTGCTCCACGATTAGTCGTAGATGGCGTAATAAACAGTCATAAGTCTGGATTAAACACTATATCAACAGATATGCTGGAAACACATTATTTAGCTGGCGGAACAGTTCCAAATGTAGTATCTGCCCTTATTGCTGCGGCAAAAGCAAATATACCATTACCTTTTGAAACAGCCACAGCTATTGATTTAGCGGGTAGAGATGTGAAGGCTGCAGTAGAAACTAGTGTATATCCAAAAGTTATTGATGCACCAAGAGATGGTTATTTATCAGCTGTTGCAAAAGATGGGATTGAGTTAAAGGCGCGTGCAAGAGTTACAGTGCGGACTAATATACCAGGATTAGTAGGCGGTGCAACAGATGATACTATAATTGCTAGAGTTGGTGAGGGAATTGTTAGCGCTATTGGCTCATCTTCAACATATGGTTCTGTTCTTGAAAATCCAGATAATATATCACGCGCTGTTTTGCAAAAGGGTCTGGATGCAGGGACTGCATTTGAAATACTTTCTATTGATATAGCAGATCTTGATGTTGGCAAAAATGTCGGAGCCCAACTACAAGCTGATCAGGCTGAAGCGGATTTGCGCGTTGCTCAAGCTAAGGCTGAAACTAGACGAGCAATGGCTGTAGCTGAAGAGCAGGAAATGATTGCACGGGTCCAAGAAATGCGTGCAAAAGTTGTAGAGGCTGAGGCAGAAGTCCCAATGGCAATGTCACAAGCTTTTCGCGAGGGGAAACTAGGAGTCTTTGATTATTACAATATGCGTAATATAGAAGCAGATACAGGAATGCGAGATTCAATTGCAGGAAGTAAAGAGTCTGATTCCACTACTCAACCAGGGGCGGAAGAAAATTAGATGGATGGATTAGCATACTGGTTATTTATTGCTGCGCTGTATTTTTTGTCATCTTTAATGAAAAGAAGACAGCAGAAATTTGCTCGCAATAAATTAGAACGGGAAGATATTGACGCTGATGATAGTGATTTTATTGAGAATAAGACATCACCAGCACCAGAATCTATGGATGATTTTTTTGATCAATTAAGGAATTACGGAAAAGAGTTTCTAGATTTTGAAGAAGAAGATGATGATCAATATTCCTCTGAAGATGAAGAACAAATCGAGCAGGAGGTAATTATAGAAGAACCATCGGAAGACAAATCTAGAGCTGTCTTTGAAGACTTGTCAGAAGAAAAATTGGAACCCATACATGAAGAGTATAGGATAACAAAAAAACAGAATCAGAATATGTCATTATTAGTTAATTCTATTTTAAGTGATAATAATAAAGTAAAAAAAGCAATTATTTTAAAAGAAATATTTGATAAACCACGGGCTTTAAGGAGATCAATGCGATAGCATATTTATACTAATTCATTAAAAATATCAGTTATATTTTTTTTAAGATCTTCTTCAGATCCATCATTATGAATTACAAAATCTGCTAATGCAACTTTTTCTTCTTCTGACCACTGCAAATCTATTCTATTTAATATCTCTTCTCTACTTAGTGTTTCTCTAGCTAATGCACGTTCCATTCTAGTCTTTATTAAAGCAGTAATTACGATCACATAATCCATATGAGTATCAGCTCCTGATTCATATATAAGAGCGGCATCTACAATAAAGATATCATGATTTCCACCATCAAGTTTTTTATCAAATTGTTTATCAATTTCCTTAAATACATAGGGATGTACTATTGTATTTAATCTTAGTTGATGATCTTGATCTTGAAATGCAACACGTGCCAATTTATTATTATCAACATTACCATCTCCAGTCATAATATCTGTACCAAATTCAGAAATTAGTTCGTTTTTAATTGTTTCATTTGATAAAAGTATGTTTTTTGCTTCTTTATCAGCATCAAACACATAGGCACCCAATTCTTCAAGAATCTTACTAGCAGTACTTTTTCCAGTTCCTATCCCACCTGTTAAGCCTATTCGCAGCATAGTTATTCAAGAACCTTTACAATTTGTTGGTAAACACTATCAATATTTCCACTACCATCAATTCTTTTTATAAGATCTTTTTTTTGATAATATTTAAGCAATGGTGCAGTTTGTTTATTATATACTTCGAGCCTTTTAATAATTACTTGATTTCCATCGTCTGACCTTTGCAATAGTTTACCACTACATTTGTTGCACTTACCTTCTATTTTAGGCGGATTAAATAACAAATTCGTAATATTCCCGCACCCCTCACAAGTTCTTCTACTTGATAATCTTTTAATTATGGATTGATCATCAAGTTCAATGGAAATGACGGAATCAATCTTTTGATTCATTTTATTAATAAAACTATCTAATCCTTCAGCTTGAGGTATCGTTCTTGGATAACCATCTAATAGGTATCCTTTTTTAGTATCATCTTGATTCAGTCTTTTCCCCATAATATTTAATAACTCATCATCTGGGACTAAATGTCCTTTATCAATATATTTTTTAGCTTTTATTCCTAAGGAAGTGGATTGCGATATTTCTTCTCGCAAGATATCACCCGTAGATAAATGAACGATACCAAAATATTGTTTAATAAGTTTGGCCTGAGTTCCTTTACCAACGCCTGGTGGACCGATAAATATTAAACGCATAATGAAAACCTTATACTAATAATACGCTTAAATCAGTAACCCCGCAATGGTTGCTGTAAGCCATGATGCTATAGCCCCTCCGAACATTGTTTTAAGACCTAATTGTGCAATATCTTTTCTTCTTTCTGGTGCAATTCCTCCAATTCCTCCAAGTTGTATGCCAATAGAGGCAAAATTTGCAAACCCGCAAAGAGCATAACTTGAAATAATTGCTGATCTTTCAGAAAGCACATTATCAGATATTAATGTGGATAAATCACCGAAAGCAATTAATTCAGTGAGTACAAGCTTTTTCCCCATCAACGATCCTACCACATATGCTTCTTGCCATGGTACACCCATTACCCAGGCTAAAGGACTAAAAATCCATCCCAATATTTGTTCTAAACTTAATCCAAATAAAGACAACACGGCATTTACCATTGCAATTGTAGCAACAAATGCAATTAACATGGCAGCTACATTTGCTGCTAATTTCATTCCATTCGTTGCCCCTGTTGATAATGCCTCCATAATATTATCATCATCATTCTTAATAGAAATGGTTAAGTCTCCTTTGGTTTGAGATTCTTCTGTCTCTGGATAAATTATTTTTGCAACGACTAATGCAGCAGGTGCACTCATAATTGATGCAGCTAGTAAATGCCCAGCAATTCCATCTATATTTCCTAGCATACTTACATACATGGCCATCACGCCTCCAGCAACTGTTGCAAACCCTCCAATCATAACTGCTGTTAATTCAGAATTTGTCATTTTTGATACAAATGGTTGAACTAATAGAGGGGCTTCAGTTTGACCAACAAATATATTTCCTGAAATACACAATGTTTCCGACCCGCTTGTCCCCATTGTTTTCTGCATAATTCTTGCAGTATTTTTTACTAAGAACTGCATTACTCCTAAATGATATAAAACATTTATCAATGATGAAAAGAAAATCAATGTTGGTAATATTCTAAAGGCAAAATTCATCAATGGAGCTTCAACAATATTTTGACCAAATGATTTAAATAAGAAATCACTTCCTGCATCGGAAAAACTAAGTAAATTTTTAACAAATATATCTATTGCACCAAAGAAAGGAATTCCAATAGGAGTTTTTAATATAATTATTGCAAAAGTTAACTGTAAGCTAAGTCCCCAGAAAACAAGTCTCCATGAAATAGCTACTCTATTATTTGACATTGCCATAGCAATAGCCAATAAAATAAAGATACCAAAAACTCCTATTAATTGATCCATATATTAAATTGGGTTTTTATAGCAATGTCTACAGCGCGCTTCATAAATATCAGTTTCTCCAATAACAACCTGACTATTATCCTTTGAAAGTCTTTGAGTATATGATGCAGGGTTTCCACATTTTACACATATTGCTTGAAGTTTATCTAAATAATCTGATTCACACATTAATTTTGGCATCGGTCCAAATGGAATACCTTTAAAATCAGTATCCAAACCAGCTATAATCACTCTTTTTCCCCTTGAAGATAAATCTTTTACAAGATCAATAATGCTATCATCAAAAAATTGAGCCTCATCTATGCCAACTACATCTGCATCATTTGCAAGATCATTTATTTCTGTTATTGATTCTACAACGAATGACTTTAGTTTTAATTGATTATGAGATACAATATTACCTTCTTCATATCTGGTATCAATCTTTGGTTTGAAGATTTTTACATCTAATCTAGCAATTTTTGCTCTCCTTAATCTTCTTATCAATTCCTCAGTTTTACCGCTAAACATATTTCCACATATTACTTCAATACATCCAAAATTATTCATTTCCCTTATCATAATGAGTCCTTATCAAAAGCATTTGGTAATAATTCAGCACTTGTGGTACTATCAATATTTCCAGAATCATCACTAATATATATTAATATCTCGCCACAAATATCCCAGATTACCTGCCTACATGCACCACAAGGACTTCCACCATTCTTAGTTGCAATTGCTAGCGCAGTAAATTTTGTGTGTCCATTAGCTATAGCATTATAAATCGCTATTCTTTCTGCACAGCAAGTTAAACCATAGCTGCTAGACTCGACATTACAACCCCCAAAAGTTTTACCCGATTCTGTTAAAATAGCTGATCCTACTGTATATTTTGAATATGGGGCTATTGCTTTGTTCCTCATCTCAATTGCTTTTTTTATTAACTCATCTATCATTCTATTCTTATTTTTTTAAATATATAGTTAAATAGTACCCCAGAAACAAATCCTCCAATATGCGCAAACCACGCGGTGCCCCCAGATTCTTCAATTCCTAATGTACCTATTCCTGCAGTAAGATTTGATAAAAACCAAAATCCAATTACTATCATTGCTGGAACGCGTATAAACGTTATAAAAATAATCAAAATCACTAAAACATGCACAGTTGCCTTCGGGAATCGAAATAAATACGCTCCTAGAACTCCAGCTATTGCGCCACTAGCACCTACCATCGGAATAACTGATTCTGGATTAACTTGGATTTGAGATAACCCTGCCCCTATTCCACATAATAAATAAAATAATAAATATTTTTTGTGTCCAAAAATACTTTCAATATTGTCACCAAAAATCCATAGAAACCACATATTGAAAATGATATGTGTTAAGCCCCCATGCATAAACATAGAAGAAAAAATGTTTAGAACAGATGGATTAGAAGGTATCAGTGCATATCTATAAATGAATTCTTCAAATAGCGCAGTTGGTAGAATAAAATATTGATAAATGAATACTAGAACATTTATGAAGATTATGAAATATGTGACAAATGGAAATAGTATCCTTGGGTTATCATCTTTATATGGAAAAAACATTAATCAACCAGAAAAGTTGAGCTTCCAGATATAGTGTTCCCAGCATTATCTGAAACTTTATATTCCATCTTGTGTTCACCGGCATCAAGTGGAGTAGGCAGATAAAACGATAGCTGTTTTTTAATTGGTTGAAATGCATATCTAACTGAAAGGCCATCTAGCTTCATTTCCATTGATTTTTCATCTGAATTAAGCCCAGATAAGTGATCGTCTGCAATTATATATATTGTTTTTAAATCCTTATAATGAAACCTACCATTATTTTCTGGGTAAACTTTTCTTATGAAAGGAGGTTCAATATCTTGCATTATAGAAATTGCATCTAAACTATGTAATGTGCTTGATACAACCTGTCTATTTTTGTTTATTGAGCTTGGTAAAAATGTCCAACCATGTTTTTGGTTATAGTAGTACAAAGATATATTTTTCATATCTTTAATTTGGTTATTATATCGAATACCAATGCGGACTGTATCTTTTAACGCAAGCTCAAATGGCTGCAATTGATATACAGAGGTTAATCTAGTTCCTCCCTTTGGTTCAACAGGATGGTTGATCTTCTCTATCCATACCAGTGATGTATCATATAATGAATTGTTTGTTATTTGCATTGAGCAATTTTTATCATTTGATAAAACATTTGATTTATTATTAGGAGATGCGACCAGTAGATCTAAGTTGAGTTGTATGATTCGTTCAATTTCTCCATCAAAAAAAGCATCAATTCTCTTGCTTTTTCTAAATAAAGAAGGAGGTAGCAAATCTGAAGTGTAAACTGTTGGCTGTATTTTTGTTAAAGGTATAGCTATATACTCATCTTCTTTTAATACTCGCAAACTAGTATTTCCAGAAGTAAAACCGTTCGTTTTTACTTGAGCAATTATCTTATGCTCAATAGAACTAAATGATATATTTACATCCATTTCCGTAAGTCTTCTTTCAGCATTGGGATCATGCCAAGTTAGGGGAGATCCATATACACCTAGTTTATTTTTTGTAATAAAAGATATACCGTGCTTACCTAATTTGGATTTTGGCAAGTGAATCCTAAGACCAGAACGGTCTTTTTTGCTTTTTACGATTGTTAGTTCTTCATCTGGGTATCCATAGGCTGTATAGCTATAACAGCTAATTTTTGTAATAGGAATATTTAAAGAAACTGGCTGGATATTAAACTCAATGGTATTATCATGCCATTCAACATCTTTAATAGCCATTTTTACAGGAGGATAATTAATTAATGTTCCTTTTACTCTTGTTGTATTACCAGATGCGTCTGATATTTGTATTTCAATTTTATGATAGCCGGGTGTAAGATTTAAAACGCCAGAAACACCTTCTTTTACAAGGGTACTATTTGAAAATGTATCTTGCTTATAAAGCTTGGTGAAAGAACCTAGGTTTAATCGCTGAAATCGATTTTCTCTTGTTTGGTTTACTGTATGTTTTTGACTGAAATCTAATTTATTATAATTAAGTGAAAATACATTTTGATCATCTACTAATAATTGAATGGATTGAACTTGATACTTATTTCTTACACCTTGAATTTTATCATCTATTTCAATTGCTAATCCTATAGGGCCAAAACAACTGATCGTATCTGGAAATTCTAGCCCTCCACCTGTATTTGCGGCAAATAATGGATATGCTCTAGGAATAGAACTGCCATTGATTTTACTTGATGTTGATAATGGTATAATTCCTATTTGGTGAACACGTGGGTTCCGATAGTCTTCAATATTTAATCCATTAATTAGTGGGTTTATTGGTTGAGATTTATTATTGCGTAATTCAAAATGTAAATGAGGACCAAAAGAGGCCCCAGTATTTCCTGTATAACCAATAACATCTCCTTTTTTAAAAGGAAATTGTTCTGGTGAAAAATATTCGTTAACAATGTAACTATTGTTCTTTGCTTGAAGACTATATAAAATTGTTTCAAGGCGAAATGCAAATTCTTCCAAATGTGCATATACTGCGACATTTCCATCATTTAATGTTAAGTATAAACCTTTTCCATATCCTGAAAAGTTGGCGACCATTCTTGATATATACCCATCATCTATAGCATATACTGGCCAACCGGTTTCTTCAAGGGTTTTAATATCAATTCCCATATGGTATCCGCCATCACGAAATTCTCCAAAATTTGATGACATGGCTTTGCTGCCAATCGTAGGCCAATGATAATTCTGGCTATAGATTGGACTAATTAATAATAGAATAATAAATAAGCTATGAACATGCTTCATGATTAATCCAATTTATTGATATGAAAAAGCATATTCAAAGATAGAATCGTTAATTTGATAATTTTTTT
>JAZAOA010000107.1:0-5026 GCA_036228285.1 Fidelibacterota bacterium | reverse complement strand
GAATGAGTTAAATTTTGATACAAGCAGCTGGAATACGGGGCAGGGAGGGTTTGGATATGCAGATGGAGATGATAATACAGTCATATCAAATACGCTTTCCGTCTTTTTTCGTAAATCCTTTAATATTTTATCCTTGGGAGAAATATTATCTTTAGCTATACATGCCGACTATGATGATGGGTTTGTAGCATACATTAATGGAATTGAAGTTGTTAGATCTCCAAACATGGGAGAGCCAGGATCTTTAGTTGAATATGACCAAACCACAGATACTGATCATGAGGCGGTGATGTATCAGGGGGGCGCACCAGAAGTTTTTGTACTACATCAAAATGATTTAGAAGGCGTATTATCTGAAGGCGACAATGTTTTTGCAGTAGAGGTTCACAATGTGAATGCAACATCCTCAGATATGACAGGGTTGTTTTATTTGTCGTTTCAACTAATTGATGGAGCATCTTACTATGGCAATACTCCGGAATGGTTTTATCTCCCTAGCGAATTTTCATCATCACATTTACCAATAATAGTAGTAAGTACAAACGATCAAGAAATTCCTAATGAAGATAAAATTACAGCACACATGGGAAT
This sequence comes from Fidelibacterota bacterium, assembly GCA_036228285.1. Taxonomy (GTDB): domain Bacteria; phylum Fidelibacterota; class Marinisomatia; order Marinisomatales; family TCS55. Next base: position 4,435 of record JAZAOA010000107.1, on the reverse strand, counting down.
TATTGATAACGGACCAGGAGAAATAAATTATTTATCGGACCCCTATAACCACTATGATGGTTTTATTGGAATTGAAATACGCGGATCTTCAACCACATGGTTTCCAAAAAAACAATTTGCTGTTGAAACTCGAGACAGTTTAGGTGAAAATAATAACGTATCGCTTTTTGGAATGCCTGAAGAAAATGACTGGATATTTAATGCCCCATATACAGATAAATCTCTTATGCGCAATGTAATCATATATAAAATGGCAAGGGGTGCTGGGCAATACGCAACAAGATCACATTATTTTGAGCTTGTAATTAATGGAGATTATAGAGGTTTATATGTAATGTTTGAAAAAATTAAACGAGATAATAATAGAGTGAATATTTCTAAACTTGAACCGGAGGAGGTTTCTGGTGATGATTTAACAGGAGGATATATAATTAAGATAGATAAATGGGATGGAGAAAACATAGGGGGGTGGTACTCTGAACCACCGTCAGATCTATATGGTGGTTTTTATTATCAATACCATTATCCAAAGCCAGACGAAATAGTATATGATCAACAGCAATATATTATAGACTACATGGAAAATTTTGAACAAGTAATTGTGAGCGATGATTTTGCGAACCCCGAGACAGGGTACCCTAGCATTATTGACTGGGGATCGTTTGTTGATTTTTTTATTATGCAAGAAATTACGAAAAATGTTGACGGCTATAGACTTAGTAGTTTTTTGCATAAAGATAAAGACAGTGAAGACGGAAGATTAATTGCAGGACCAATATGGGATTTTAATCTTGGCTTTGGTAATGCAGATTACTACAACGGTTGGGAAACACATGGGTGGCAAGTAGATGCAAGTTTGCCAAATGATGATTTTAGTATACCATTTTGGTGGTGCATAATTTGGTCTGATGAAAGTTTTCGCTGGTCTGTTCAGCAGCGATGGAACAGTTTAAGAAATAATTCTTTATCAAATTCTTCTGTGAATTCATTAATTGACTCCTTGCAGTCACATATAGGTGCAGCAGCAGATCGAAACTTCGAAAGATGGCCAACTCTAGGACAGTATGTTTGGCCAAATTATTATATTGGCCAGACTTATCAAGATGAAATAGATTATCTGCGAAATTGGATTATTTCAAGAATGGAATGGATGGATAGCGAATTATTATCCATTCAAGCTGATATGTGTTTAATCCCTGAGAAATTTTCCATGAAGCCTTTATATCCAAATCCATTTAATCGATCTGTATCCATACGATATGATATTCCATTAGACTCAAAAATAAAACTAAATGTCTTTAATGTAAAAGGTGAGCATGTTAATACACTTTTTAGCGGGAGAAGGCACGCAGGGACTCATTCAATTTCATGGAATGGTGTAGATAAAAATGGAGCAATCGTATCCAGCGGAGCTTATATAATTTTATTGCAGGCAAATAATTTTATGTACGATCCTCAGCATTTTGTGAACTACATTAGGCATGATTATAATGAGTCAAGAAAAGTAATTTTAGTAAAATAATAAGGAGATAGTATGCAAAAAGGGAGTGTAAATAAGGTGATACTAGTTGGGCACCTAGGGGGTGACCCCGAAAGCAGGTTTACTCCAGGCGGAACTGCTGTCGCAACATTTAGCATTGCAACGAACGAATCTAGGAAAAATAGCGAAGGCAATTGGGAAGATCATACAGAGTGGCATCGTTGTGTTTTATTTGGTAAGCAGGCTGAGTTTGCAGCAGAGTATGTAAAAAAGGGGCAAATGGTATATGTTGAGGGTAGGCTGCAGACACGATCTTGGGAAGATAAAGAAGGGATGAAAAGATATTCAACAGAAGTTGTTGGTAATGCCCTCACAACGCTTGGGCGTAGAAACACAGAGGGAGAAAGAGGACAAGCGCCTCAACCTCCAAACGATGATGATTTGCCCTTTTAGTTAATAATTAATATATAATATTGTAATGAGTTCTGTACGGACTAAACTGGATTCTTACAAGTTATTGCCAAAATGGATTCGGTATTTATCTAGCTATTTAAATCTGTTTCTTTGTTCAGTTTTGCTAAAGCCAAAAATATACGGAAGAAAAAATATTCCTCAAAACGGTCCATATATTGTAGCAATAAACCATTTCCACATATTTGACCCGGCCCTTGTGGCCTATGCAATACGAAAACCGATAAGCTTTCTTGCTGCAAGCGATCAAGATATTGATTGGCAGGTGTTAATTGCTGGGAAGCTATATGGTTTTATTCCAACAAACAGACAAAAACTTGCACCGTCTACTATTAAAAAAGCAATTCAAGCTCTTCAAAAAGGAGATATATTAGGGATATTTCCTGAGGCGACAACTGGGCCTGTTCTGCGTAGACCAAAAAAAGGAGTAACATATCTTTCTTTAAAGTCTGGATGTAAAATACTGCCGATGGGCATTGTTGGCTTAGAAGAAGATATTTGGAGCCAATGGTTTAAAGGGGTGCGACCCCAAGTAACTGTCAAAATTGGAAAACCATTTTCTATTTCATCTTCATTGCCTAAAGACCGCAGCGAGCGTCAGAACAAACTATCGGATATTGGAGATGATATTATGCATAAAATTGCAACTCTCTTACCGAACAAATATCGAGGAGAATATATTAACGATAATTAATAAACTAACAATAAGTAGCGCTATTAATTATTGCTTCTTATTAAAAAAATCAAACCTATTGCAATTATTACCCCGCCAATAAAAACATTAGAAGCGACCCCTTCGCTAAATAAAATAAAAGCAAGAATAGATGCAATAATGGGTTCACCAAGCGGAATAGATGCAATAATAGTAGGTGACACAAATTTTATAGAATAACTAAAAATTGTATGACCTATTAATGTAGGGATTACCCCTAGCATTAATAACCAAAAATAATTTTCTGCACTATAATTGAAAATGGAATTGTTTAATAACAATGAACAAAACAATAGGACTATAGCGGATATAGTAAACAAGTTTTTTGTATATGGAAGCGCTCCAGTATTTTGCCTAACCTTTGATCCAACAAGAAAAACCACCCCTAAAAAAACGGCAGAAATGATTGCCATAATATTACCAAGCCCCACACCCCTAAGATTTCCTAAATCATTACCCTGAACAATTATACATCCAGAGAAAATTATTATTAGAGATATTGAGCTAAGAGCGTTTATTTTTTTCCCATAAACAAACTTTTCAATCAACAATGTAAATGCGGGTGCGACTATTCCTAATACAGTAGTGTTTGCTATAGATGTTAACTTCAATGCGCCAAACCAAAATATGAAGTGCATAGCTAAAGAAACTCCGGCTAAATATACCAACTTTGAACTTTTAGCGACTATCGGACCAGCTGTAAAGAGACCTGTATAAACCCATAAGATAATACTTGCAAAGGCCATTCTCCAAAAGGCTATTACAGAAGCAGGAACAGATGGAAGCAGTTTTGCAATTACTGGCGAAGTTGATATTGCGAACAAACCAATGATAAGCAATATATAAATACGCTTGTTGAGCATATTAATTATTTATTTTTTTGTATTGTTTTGGGACGATAAAACTTTCCTTATTTAAAGCCTCAGCAACCAGCTTGGTTATTTCAAGTTTCATGGTAAACGAAGGATCTGGTTCATTGTGTTCAAAACTTTGAATCGTTGCTTTAACAATTTCACCGATTATTTGTGGGGGCGGCTGTTGCAGCTGTGCAGCTTTAACTATCATATCTGAAAACCCACCTCCAAATGCAACTATATTTGCATCTGGCGTACCAAGAGAAGCCTGTAGTGATCTGTTTAATGAATCGGCCAGCCTTAATAAGGGAAGCTCTGGGGTTTCCCATTCTTCTATAATTAAGATTCGCCCAGTTGAATCTACAATATTTGTTGTCCACTTTATACACTCTAATCCTAATAACCTTCCGCCATCTTGCTTGGTTCGAAAAACGCTATCTATAGGGCTTTCTTCTCCACCAAGAGCGAACGACCAACCGGGCCTCTTTTTCTTAGAGCCGTTTTTTGTTTTAGTAGAATCTTTTTTATATAATGCTTTTTCAAACGGCATCTCGCGATATTCTTTATCATCAATATTGTATTTAAAGAATAGCTTATTTTTTGTGTCAATTATTTTTCCCTTTGCATCATTTACTAACATCTTTGCATAAAATCTTTTTGCTTCAATTCTTTCTTTGTGATGCCAGATATTTGGACCAAAAATAAATGTATCAATTTTATTTATTGGACCAACATATGGAATGTTAAAACTCATCGAAAGATTCATTGACACTTGCTCCTCGACCTGGGCCGTTACAGATTTCCCAGATATTAGAAACAATAAAATAGTAGCTTTTATATATATAAACAAAAACAGTTAGTTTGGAAAATTCTTTTGAAAAACTTTATTGATTGTTTAAGACAAAAGTGTTTTCATAT
>JAZAOA010000106.1:0-11249 GCA_036228285.1 Fidelibacterota bacterium | reverse complement strand
CCGCCGCCGCCGCCGTCTCCACCGCCGCCGCTAATATCTCCACCTGCATCACCGCCACCTAAGGCAACAGCTGCACCACCTAACACGGCTAATCCTATTCCACCCCACAGCATCCAGTTGGTGCCTCCTTGAGGACCATCTGTCATTTGACCACCTTCCGCAAAACGACGTTGTTTCTTGATTAAACTTTTTGGTGGATCCAGACCCAGTGTGGTCCAAGCCAATAACTCGATCTCCACAATCAATCCATCCACTTTTCCAGCATAGGTAACACTTTTCATGCTCTCCGCTGCTCCAGTAGCCACACTAAACATCTTTACATCAATAGTATACGTGTCTCCCAGTTTTCCAATGGCTCCATTCACCATAAACTGCACACCCAACATGGCTCCTACCTCTGCAGCACATTCCTGACTGGTACACTCTGCACCGGTCATGCCCTGCTCTTCTAATACCTCAGACATCACACCACGCTCCACCAACTGCACACGATCCGTACTGCTCATCGATGTGGTAAATCGATCGGTTAATGTCTGTGCTTCCATAACCGATATTCCTCGGCCTTCAAAATCCAATACTGCAACGGTAGGTTTATCTGTTTCCCCACCACGCTGTAAGCGCAAGCGCTGCGGTGCCTGTAATCCAACAATCTCCCAGGCCAAAATCTGCATCTCCGTTAATAAACCGGCTATATCTCCCTCATGCGTTGCATTTACTGTACGCTCCGTAGCACCCGTCTCCACAGAAAACATCTTTACATCAATGGTATACTTATCACCTATCTTCCCAATACTACCATTAATCATAAACTGCACACCCAGCAATTGCCCTACTTCTGCAGCACACTCATCCGATACACATCCCGATTGAGCAAGACCCTGCTCCGCCATAATACTCTCAATGGCTTTACGCTCAATTAATCGTACCGCATTGGTAGATCCAATCTCCGAACGCATCCGCTCCGTCAATGTCTGCACTTCCTGCACACTGATATCCTGCCCCTCAAAATCCAAAATCGCTACCGTAGGACGAGTATCCTGGGCAACAAGATATCCTACCACGAATAATAACAGAGCGATATGTTGTATATATTTCATAATGTTGTAATTATAACTTTCGATACAGCCGCGAAAATAATAAAAAATTAGAAATAAAAACAATGTAGAATTACACACTGTGTTTTTCATCACAATAGTGATAAAATCAACCTGTTAATTATGAAGATTGGCCCATTAGATATATCTAATCCAGTTTTTTTAGCACCCATGGCTGGTGTTACGGATTATTCATTTCGTATTCTTTGCAAAGAACAAGGAGCAGGAATGGTGTATTCTGAGTTTGTTTCTGCACACGGAATCATTCGAAAAAATGAAAAAACGCTTGATATGATTCGCTTTACAGAATTTGAACGCCCTATTGGAATACAGATATTTGGAGACGATCCAGAAGTCATGGGAAAAGCCGCTAGAATGGTCGTAGATATGTTTCAGCCGGATCTGATTGATATTAACTATGGCTGCCCGGTACCAAAAGTAACCAAAAAAGGAGCCGGATCTGCTGCGCTGCGTGATTTATGCCTAATGGATGACAGTACGATTGCCGTAGTAGAAGCGGTTCCAGATGTACCAGTTACCGTAAAAATGCGCGCTGGATGGGACTCTAAATCTATTGTAATACCGGAAGCTGGACCGCGATTGGAAGCCCATGGTGTGCAGGCCATTGCTCTGCATCCAAGAACAACTAAACAGAGCTATAAAGGTCTATCAGATTGGAACTTAATAAAGTTACTTAAAGAATCAGTTTCAATACCAGTTATTGGAAATGGAGATATTCATACGCCGGAAGATGCGCAGCGAATGTTTACGGAAACGGGTTGTGATGCGGTAATGGTTGGACGTGCCGCTTTGGGCAATCCATGGATCTTTCATCAACTGTCCGCATTTCTTACAAAAGGATCCTTAGCCGATGAACCATCTATTCAGGAGCGACTGGAAACATGCTCCAGGCATTTTGCTCTATTAGTTGAGTCAAAAGGGTCTGTGGTTGGATCAAATATGATGCGAAAACATTTTGGGTGGTATATTAAAAATTTCTCTGGTGCTGCAGCATTGCGTCAGCAACTGGTTACAGCAAAGGACCAGAAAGCAATGGAAGAGATTCTAGAGGATGTGATGAAAAATTTAAGAGGATATCTGAAAGAAAGCGCCTAGCAAGTTCTGCACACTGCAGATATTAATTTGCTCAGGTAAATCCAGCTGGAGTACTGCACCCAGGCTGTTCACAAGCAGCTTCAAAACTCCCCCCTCCAACAGCTACTGCTGGAGCAGACAATTGTCTTTTACCTTCTTGCTTATTACACTCAGGACAAACGATCTTTGTATCAGATACGGAACTGGAAAAAACGAGTTCTTCAAACAAATGTCCACAGCTTGCACATTGGTAGTCATACATTGGCATATAAGAAATTACGGGAATTATCAATTAATATCTACTGAACAATAGATGGTGGAGTATATCCACTGCAAATGCCTTCAATTGCTTGTGCAAATGCAATGGGCGTATAATCTTCGAGATACGGTCCAATTACCTGCACGCCAATTGGAAGACCATCGGCATTTTTACCTATGGGAATAGTTAGAGAAGGTAATTGAGGTAAAGTAGCGACACTTGGCCACACGGTTAATTCGAAATAGCTTCTATCAACACCATCTACTGTAATGGTCCGATTGTACATATCTGGTTCATGATTATGATCAAATGCTGTTGTAAACACTACAGGGCACAATAGAACGTCAAACGAAGCAAAGAATTCTTCCCACATTGCTTTAATCCACAATCGCCGTTCGTTATATGATAACCAGGACTTGTGCTTCAATAGCGCAGCCCGAGCGTGTCGTACACGATGATTGGTATCATTGGGGTCACTATTTCGTAAAATTTCTTTCATTTTTTCGATCGTAGATTTAGGAAATCCACTTGCAATAATAGGCGTAGCCATATTCCAGTAGATATCATCATTCATTTGAAGACTTACGCCTGGGTTCGCTTCCTGAACTGTGGCCCCTAGCTTTCCAATTTCAGTTGCCAATTCTTCTATTGCATCTGCAATAGCATTTTCCACAGTGCAAAAAGGATCATTGGGCCAAACAGCAACACGAAATTCGGAAATCTTCTTATGACGCTCTGGAGGCAAATCCAACTTCCATCCTTTTCGCTCGAAGGGGCTCACTCCTGCTAAAATAGAAAGAGCAATCTGAATATCTTTGGGGCTTCGGGCAATCGGTCCGGAAACAGAAAGTGAATCCTGGTGACTTAGTATTCCTGGCGGTGGTGGAAGATGGCCCAACATGGGGATTACTCCATAGCTTGGCTTCAGTCCATATACTCCACAAAAGTGTGCAGGTATACGTATCGATCCACCAATATCACTTCCAACTTCCAATGAAGAAAAACCCATAGAAACAGATGCAGCAGAACCTCCCGATGAACCTCCAGGTGTTTTGTTTGCATTCCAGGGGTTATTCGTTACTCCAAATAGATCATTATAGGCCTGCCAATCTCCAGATAATAATGGGACGTTTGTTTTGCCAAATACGATGGCTCCCGCTTGCTGTAAACGATCTGCGACTACTGCATTGCTTGTGGGAATATTGTCTTTCCATTTAGGAGAACCGCCTGTACTAGGAATCCCTTCTACCTCAAATGCATCTTTTAAGGTAATTGGTACGCCATGCAATGGTCCCAAGCTCTCCCCTTTTTGCAAAGCATTATCTGCCTCGATTGCTTTGTTTTGGGCACGTTCTTCTTGAATTGTAACAACTGAATTAATGGATGGGTTATGTTTGGAAATTTGCTCGAGCTGTAATTCTAACAGTTCTTGAGATGAAATTTCTTGATTATTGATCTTATCGATCAACTCATGCATTGGCAAAGTAAGTATATCGCTTCGTGGAGATGGCGTTTTCATAGCACAAGAATACTATTTTTATTGATTTTACCATATAAAATATTTTCATTTTTTCCATCATCAATATATAGCTTGCTTGATCAATGACTTGGATGCCGCTAAATTCCGGCACCATTTAATCAATCAATATTTACTGGAAACTTCATGAATAACATACCAAAACCTATAAATGAACCAATTCGAAATTATGAACCTGGTTCACCAGAAAAAGCAAGCTTAAAAGAAAAACTGACAGAATTAAGTCAACAAGAAATAGAAATTCCTCTAATCATTGGTGGAAAAGAAGTCCGTACTGGCGATACAGGCACCTGTATCATGCCTCATAATCATGGCCATGTATTAGCAACATTCCATCAAGCAGGTGAAAAGGAAGTTCATCAGGCAATAGAATCTGCACAAGAAGCCTGGAAACAATGGTCTACAACGCCGCTACATGATCGTGCACAAATATTCCTGAAAATGGCAGAATTGTTAACAGGGCCCTACCGGGATATAATTAATGCTGCAACCATGCTTAATATGAGTAAAAATGTGTTTCAGGCAGAAATCGATGCTGCCTGTGAATTAATAGACTTCTGGAACTTCAATTGTTGGTTCGCTCAGGAATTATATAATCATCAGCCAATGTATTCTCCAGAACCTACAAAAAATACTATGGAGCACCGCCCATTGGAAGGGTTTGTTTTTGCAGTGACTCCGTTCAATTTTACTAGTATCGCAGCAAATCTACCCTCAGCCCCCGCTCTTATGGGAAATGTTGCCATTTGGAAACCTGCCAGCAGCACAGTATACCCAGCGTACTTTATCATGCAACTATTTAAAGAAGCCGGTCTTCCAGATGGGGTAATCAATTTTATACCTGGCAGAGGATCTGTAGTCGGTCCAATCGTAATGGATCATCCTAGACTTGCTGGTGTGCATTTTACTGGTTCTACTTCGGTGTTTCAAAATATGTGGGAACATGTTGGGAGAAATATTAAACAATATGCCACTTATCCGCGCATTGTAGGAGAAACAGGTGGAAAAGATTTTTGTATTGCGCATGAATCTGTAAATCAAGACGCTCTTGTCACTGCGATGGTTCGGGGTGCATTTGAATATCAAGGGCAAAAATGTTCAGCCATGTCCAGAGCATACATTCCATCTACCATCTGGCCGGATATTGAAAGCAATTTACTTCATGATATGGAAACTCTCACAATGGGAGACCCAAGTGACTTCACTAATTTTGTTAATGCAGTGATAGATAAAAATGCATTTGATTCCATTAAAGACTTTATTGATGATGCGTCCAAATCGGATGATGCAGAAATAATTTTTGGAGGCACATGCGATGACTCGGTTGGGTATTTTATTCAACCAACAATTATTCTTACCAAAAATCCTACATATCGAACAATGTGTGAAGAAATTTTTGGCCCTGTGCTTACAATATATCTGTATGATCCATCGGATTGGAAGAAAACTCTTGAATTAGTTGATTCGACTTCCCCTTATGCATTAACGGGGTGTGTGATGGCTAACGATAAACAGGCAATTGCAGAAGCTTCTAGTGCTCTCACCCATGCAGCAGGAAATTTCTATATTAATGATAAGCCAACTGGGGCTGTGGTTGGGCAACAGCCATTTGGTGGAAGCCGTGCATCCGGAACCAATGATAAAGCTGGTTCTATGTTTAATTTGGCACGATGGGTATCGCAAAGGACCGTTAAAGAAAACTTTGACCCACCCACTGATTATCGTTATCCATTTTTAGAAGAAAATTAATGTCAGTTCAATCAGAAATCGATTTTATCCGCCAGATAGTAATACACTCTCCTGGTTCGGAGCACAATTTTACTCTTCCAAAAAACACACAAGAATGGGTTGGAGATAAAAATGGAAAACTAATCCAAAATCCAGACTATCTATTATTTGATGATATTATTTCACCAGGAAGAATGAGCGATGAACATTCCGAACTAGAGCAGGTGATTGCAGCATTTACTGGGTATGGTAATACCTATCAATTTCTAGATCTATTACTGGATACAATCAAGACCACGGAACAACGGGAAGAGTTATTTCATCAATGCTCTGAATTAGATAAAAAATTATATGGTACAGATAATTTTGCAGATATCAACTTTATATTAGATATGAAAGATACGGAATTCGCATCTACATTATTATCAGGTAGAATTTCACAGCCTGAAGTTGCCAATGTATTTAAATGGCCATTACCCAATCTTATCTTTACTCGAGATATCGCTGTGGCTTTAAATAATGCATTGATCTTAACATGGGGAAAATGGCCAGCAAGACAACGAGAAATGTTACTGATGAGTCACATTGCCAAGTACCACTCTTTATTTTCAACGTATACCCAGTTCAATTTTCATGAAATGTGTCCTGATTTATTTTTAGAAGGCGGTGATTGCATTGTATTAGATGATCAAACATTGCTGATTGGCCTCAGTGAGCGGAATTCAAAGGAATCTATTGAATCGATTTTACCTTTAACGTTTGGGGAAGGTTTTCAGCGGGTCATTATTGTAGATTTACCAAAAACACGCAGCATGATGCATTTAGACACTCTTTTTAGCAGGATAAGTCATGATGAAATTATTGTGTTTCCACCTCTGTATAATGATAAAGAAATTAATGGACATATAATTCAAACGTATTGCGTTGAATCAGGTAAGTCTATTTTTGATGTGAGCCCAGTTGAACAGTCCTTGTCCAATTGTTTAAATGAATTTGGATATAACTTTCAAGCTGTCTACTGCGGCGGAGATGAGCCTGTTCATCAACAAAGAGAACAATGGTCTGATGGAGCAAATGCATTTACACTTGCTCCAGGTAAAATTATATCGTATTCAAGAAATCATGAAACATCCAATGCCCTAGAAGATGCTGGTTATGAAAAAATTACTGCAAAAGATTTTATCAAAGATTCAAAAAAATATATTGCTAGTGATCAAAAAATGCTGATTACTATTTCCAGCTCTGAGCTTCCACGAGGACGTGGAGGCCCCCGTTGTTTAACAATGCCCTTGGACCGATCATGACATCAAATAAATCAATAATGATTGCTTTAGGCGGAAATGCCTTATCTCCAAAGGATCAAACTGGATCGATAAAAGAACAATTTGAACGTACTAGGGAAAGTCTTAATGGCATTATGGAGTTTATTAAATTAGGATATAATATTTGTCTTACACATGGGAACGGACCGCAGGTTGGGAATGAATTGTTGCGAATGGATCTTACATATGATCAAGTGCCTCCTCTACCTCTTGGTCTGTGTGTCGCTGGCACACAAGGAACCATTGGGTATATGATTCAACAGTCTTTGCAAAATAAACTTCGAACATTTGAACTAGATCGAGAAGTAGTAACATTGGTAACCCAAGTACGAATAGATGAAAATGATCCTGCAATTTCGAATCCAACAAAATTTGTTGGTAAGACCTATACGAAGGAAACTGCAGAGTCTTATGCAAATCAGCTAGGTTGGGATATTGCAGAGCAAAATCCTGGTGAGTGGAGACGAGTTGTTCCCAGTCCACTTCCTCATTATGTTATGCATGGAAAAAGCATTAAAGCACTTGTGGATAGAGGAACTATTGTACTGGCTGCAGGTGGTGGAGGTATTCCGGTATACAATGATGCAAGCTATCGATTAAAAGGATTAGATGCGGTTATTGATAAAGATTTAACAGCTGCAAAATTGGGACGTGTAATACGAGCGCAAGAACTATGGATAATAACCGATGTAGATTACGTATATTTGCGATTCAAAAAAGAAGGCGAAAAAGCAATTACATCAATGACAACAATAGAAGCAGAGAATTATTTACTTGAAGGCGAATTTAAAAAAGGTAGTATGGCTCCAAAAATTAAAGCTGCATTATATTTTCTTAAACATTATGGAGAAAAAGTAGTAATAACTTCTATACCTTCAATTAATGAAGCTATCCATGGGAAAGCAGGAACTGAAATAATTAAAGCTTAGAATTATTAATAATGAAAATTCACGAATACCAAGCAAAAGAAATATTTCGAAAGTTTAACGTACGTGTTCCAAATGGAAAACCAGCGTTTTCTGTAGAAGAAGCATTGCGCGCTTATGATGAAATGGGATCAGAAACAGTTGTTGTAAAAGCACAAATTCATGCTGGGGGCCGTGGAAAAGGTGGCGGTGTAAAACTGGCTCATAATCGAGATGATGTAGAAACTCTTGCGACACAGATCTTAGGAATGAATCTTGTTACCCACCAAACTGGCCCAGATGGGAAAAAAGTCCAAAGATTGTTAATCGAGTCCGGTGTTGATATTGAAAAAGAATTTTATGCTGGAATTGTTCTTGATCGCAAAGAAAAGAAGTTTGTATTTATGGTTTCAACGGAAGGAGGAGTTGAAATTGAAAAAGTGGCAGAAGAAACTCCGGAAAAAATTATTAAAGAATGGATTCACCCTGAAGATGGTTTATCTGCAAATCAAGCAACAACCTTAGGCAACGCACTTGGTTTAACTGGAAATCAGTTGGATTCAGGAATTGAAATATTTACTGCATTATGGGAAGCATTTAGCAGTCTTGATTGTTCTCTTATGGAAATCAATCCATTAGTGCTAACAAAAAATGATGAAGTGATTGCTTTAGATGCAAAAATAAATTTTGATGGTAATGGCCTTTTTCGACATCCAGAGCTCTCTGATTTACGTGATAAATCAGAAGAAGATCCTGCGGAAGCAGAGGCAAGTTCATATAATTTAAATTATATCAAATTAGATGGAAATGTTGGGTGCATGGTAAATGGTGCTGGATTAGCAATGGGCACTATGGACATTATTAAATTGAAAGGCGGCGATCCTGCAAACTTTCTAGATGTAGGAGGCGTAGCAAATCCAGAGACAGTTGCAAATGGTTTTAAAATTATTTTGTCCGACCCAAATGTTCGATCGATACTTATAAATATTTTTGGTGGGATTGTACGTTGTGATCGAGTTGCTCAAGGAGTTATAAATGCAATGCAAACTATCAGTGTAAATGTACCCGTTGTCATTCGTTTAGAAGGCACAAACGCCAAAGAAGCATCTCAATTACTCGAGCAATCTCCTCTTAATTTTATCGTAGCAAATAGCTTAAGTGATGCAGCTGAAAAAGCAGTTGCTGCAACAAATGGAGCGATATAATGAGTGTTCTTGTTGGAAATGACACTCGGTTGGTAATCCAAGGTATTACAGGTACAGAGGGCTCTTTTCATGGTGAGCAAATGATTGAATATGGTACGAATGTTGTTGCTGGAGTAACTCCTGGTAAAGGCGGACAAGAAGCGCTTGGTGTTCCAGTGTTTAATTCTGTTCAAGAAGCTGTTGAAAAACAAAATGCAAATACATCCGTTATTTTTGTTCCTCCAAAATTTGCTGCAGGCGCAATGATGGAATCAATCAATGCAAATTTAGACTTAATTATATGTATCACTGAGGGCATACCGGCATCAGATATGGTTAAAGTAAACCATGCTCTAGAAAACAAAAAAACTCGTCTGGTTGGGCCAAACTGTCCTGGAGTAATTACGCCAGGACAAGCAAAAATCGGAATAATGCCAGGATTCATTCATACTCCTGGCACAATTGGTATTATGTCTAGATCTGGTACGCTTACTTATGAAGCTGTTCATCAAATTGGAGCTCATGGATTAGGACAGAGCACTGTAATTGGAATTGGTGGTGATCCAATTATTGGAACCACATTTATTGATATGCTTGAATTATTTGCTAATGATGAGGGTACGGAAGGCGTGGTAATGATTGGAGAAATTGGAGGAAATGCGGAAGAAGAGGCTGCTCAGTGGGTAATAGATAATAACTTCAAAAAACCTATAGTATCATTTATTGCTGGTCAAACTGCCCCGCCTGGACGTCGTATGGGTCATGCTGGTGCAATTATTGCTGGAGGAAAAGGAACTGCAGCAGAAAAAATGAAAGAACTTAAAAGTGCAGGTATTACGGTAGTGGAAAGTCCAGCTGATATTGGTCAAGCTATGGTATCTGCAATAAACTAATAATATAAAAAGGACAATATTTTGGGAAATCACACATTTGCAATTATTAAACCTGATGCAGTTAAGAATAAGGATACAGGATTAATTTTAGATCGAATACTCAAAGCTGACTTTCAGATCATGGGTGGAAAACTAATACATATGAGCATTGAACAAGCACAAGGATTTTATGCAATTCATAAAGGAAAACCATTTTACGATGAATTAATTGAATTTATGTCTTCCGGACAATGTATGGTTTTAGCGCTAAAAAAAGAGAATGCTGTAGAAGAATGGAGAAATACAATTGGAGCAACAAATCCTGATGAAGCAGCAGAAGGAACCATACGAAAAGACTTCGCAACTAATGTTGGATTGAATGCAGTCCATGGATCTGACTCAGATGACAATGCGCAAAAAGAGATTGCCTTTTTCTTCTCAGATAGTGAACTTAGGGGAAATTAATAAAACATTTATGAAATCACGTGTATTACTAATACTACTTTGCGGTTCATTTTTATTAGTGAGCTGTGGAGGGACTAAAGGTGAAGGCTCTGTAGGCGATGTGACTGTTGTTCGGGGAAAACTTCCAGATGATACTGAATCAGTCGATTTGTTTTGGAGAATTACTGGGCAGCCGGACGCAAGCAAGCTTTCTATGAAAGATCTTGAGTTTAATGATGATAAATCAGAGATGTCTTTTACACCTGATACGCCAGGAAAATATCAGTTTGAGCTTGAAGTATTTCAATATGGTGATGAATTAGAAACGCAAAAGTTTACTTACACAGTAGATTCAATAGAACCATTAGTTGCAGATGCATCTGACCAAGAGGAATTATCTGATGATAATGAAGATTGGCTGGATGAAGATTATGAGGATGAATTTGAAGATGAAGCTGAAGAAGAATATATGGATGAGGATGATGAATACGATTTCAATGAATTCGATAGCGAAGAAGACGAAGACTACTACGATACAGATAATACCGAAGCCAATATTGAGAATACAAATGAAGAAGTTGAAGAAGCTGAAGAAGAATTAGTTCCAGTAGAAATCGCTACCAAAAAGAAGGCTTCTCCTCCACCTCCTGTTAAAACACCAACAACTGCATTAAAGGCACAGGTAAAGATAAAAAGTTCTCGCTATCTCATCGCGTTTGATAAATCGCGTTTTACAATACATGTGGCTTCAAAAAAGAATTTAAATGATGCTGAAAAAGTTGCGGCAAATCTTATTGAATCTGGATATG
>JAZAOA010000105.1:0-4483 GCA_036228285.1 Fidelibacterota bacterium | reverse complement strand
TTCTAGATAAAACGAATAAACTTGTTTGACCTGAGATAAAACTCGTATCTTGATTATTAGAAAATAACTATGGAACGGATACTTGTTGCCAAAAATAAAAAAGCATTTTATAACTACCACATAATTGATCGCTATGAAGCAGGATTAGTTTTATCTGGAAGTGAAGTAAAAAGTATGCGTGAAGGAAAGATGAATTTGGGAGAAGCATATGTTTTGGTTAGAGGAAATGAAGTGGTATTAATAGGATCACATATCAGTTCTTATTCTAATACAGGGTATAAAGGTCATGATCCTAAGTCAGATCGAAAATTATTGCTAAAAAAAAGGGAGATCTTAAAATTAAAACAAAGCACTTCACAAAAAGGCCTCACAGCTGTTCCACTAGAGGCTTATTTTAATAAAAAAGGGTGGGCAAAACTTCTTATTGGTACTGCTAAAGGAAAGCGTATCCATGATAAAAAAGAAGCTATTAAGGAACGAGATATTAGACGCGAAACTGATCGAGAGGTTGCAAGAAATAAATGAGTTTTCTCAATAGTGATAAACAAATCAAAATGATTCAACAAGGAGTTGAAGAAATAATTCCTATAGATGAATTAAAACAGAAGTTAGATAATTCTCGAAAAGAAAATAAGCCATTAGTTATAAAATTGGGTTGCGATCCAAGTCGACCAGATTTACATATAGGTCATGCTGTAGTACTAAGGAAATTACGGCAGTTCCAGGATTTAGGTCATCAAGCTGTTTTGGTTATTGGTGATTTTACTGCAATGATTGGCGATCCATCTGGAAGGAATAAAACAAGACCTCAATTAACTCTAGAAGAAGCAAAAAAAAATGCAGAATCATATATTGAGCAAGCAAAAATCATTTTAGATATAAAATCATTGAAAATTTGTAATAATTCAGATTGGTTAAATAGTATGAATTTTAGCAATGTAGTGGAATTAACTAGTAAATATACTGTTGCTAGGATGATGGAAAGAGATGACTTTGAAAAACGGTTTAAAGCTGAGGTATCAATCACAATTCATGAATTTTTATATCCATTAGCACAAGCAATGGACTCTGTACATTTAAAAGCTGATATAGAGCTGGGAGGGACTGATCAAAAGTTTAATTTATTAGTAGGACGTGATATACAGCGTGAATATGGTCAAGATCCACAAGTTATACTGACTTTGCCTTTAATGGAAGGGACTGATGGAAAAGAGAAGATGTCTAAATCTTATGATAATCATATTGGTATAACTGATTCACCAGATGAAATGTATGGAAAAACATTATCTATTCCAGATAATATGATTGAGAAGTATTTCTTACTTGCAGCAAACTATGATAAAAAGAAAATGGGTGAAATCAAAAAACGTCTTTCTGATAAAAAGGTAAATCCTAGAGATGTAAAACGAGAGCTTGCAAGAAAGATAGTAGAAATATATTATTCATTAGATCATGCTAAAAGAGCTGAGGGAAACTTTGATAAAATTTTTATAAAAAAAGATATTCCTGAAGATATTCCTAAGATCAAATTAGATGAAGATACGCTTATTGTAGATATTCTGATATCAAATGAATTAGTCAAAAGCAAATCGGAGGCTCGTAGATTGATCGATCAGGGTGCTGTTAAAATTAATGATGAAAAATGTATTGATCGAGACCATATTGTTAGAAAAGATGATTCATTAATTATTAAGGTAGGAAAGCGTCGTTTTTTAAAAATAATTTAGATAATTAAAATAAATAATTAAAAAATCTAATAGGATGTTAATTACTATTTCCATGGATGATGAAACAAGTTAATTTGAATCCTATTTATTTATCATAATTAATTTATTTAGGAGTAAAAATGGCAGAAAATGTAGTTGAATTCACAGATGATAATTTTGATACTGAAGTTCTTAAATCAGAAGTACCGGTTTTAGTTGATTTTTGGGCAGAATGGTGTGGTCCATGTAAAATGATTTCACCAATTGTTGAAGAAATTGCAGGTGATTACAATGGAAAAGTAAAAGTAGGCAAGGTAAATGTCGATTATAACCAGCAGGTTGCAATGACATATGGAATAAGAGGTATTCCAGCATTGCTGGTATTTAATGGTGGTACTGTTGCAAATCAAATAGTTGGCGCAGTTCCTAAGAATAATATAACTCAAATATTAGATGAGGTTATTAAATAAAATATTAATTAATTAATATGAATCGGAAAGTAATAATAATTGGTTCTGGTCCAGCTGGATTGACTGCAGCAACTTATGCAGCTCGCGCGAATCTTAAACCTTTAGTTTTTGAAGGTTCACAGCCGGGTGGCCAATTAACTATAACAACAGATGTAGAAAATTATCCTGGTTTTCCTGATGGTATCATGGGGCCAGATTTAATGGATAAATTTCGCGAACAAGCAAAACGTTTTGGTGCTGAGTGTTATTTTAAACATGTAACAAAAGTTGATCTTGAATCTCATCCATTTAAAATATGGGTTGGTGATGAAACTTTCACAACAGATTCAATAATTATAGCAACTGGTGCAACAGCAAAATTGTTAGGATTAGAATCTGAAAAAGAATTAATGGGGCATGGCGTATCTGCTTGTGCTACATGTGATGGTTTCTTTTTCAAAGATAAAAAAGTTTTTGTAGTAGGAGGCGGTGATTCTGCGATGGAAGAGGCAAATTTTTTGACAAAATTTGCAAACGAAGTTCACATTATTCATCGTCGTGATGAATTTAGAGCTTCAAAAATCATGCAAAATCGTACAATAAATAATCCAAAAGTAAATATTCAATGGAATACTACACTTGAAGATATTAAAGGCAATATTACCGATGGTGTAAGTGGAGTAGTTTTACGTGATACTATAAGTGGAGATGTGCGTACTGAGGAATGTGATGGAGTGTTTTTAGCAATTGGTCATACGCCAAATACAGAACTTTTTGATAATTTTCTTGATTTAGATGATAAGAAATATATTCGAACTAATAATAATAGCACTAAAACTTCAGTAGCAGGGATATTTGCTTGTGGAGATGTTCAAGATAGTATTTATAGACAGGCAGTTACTGCTGCTGGAAGTGGTTGTATGGCAGCTATTGACGCTGAAAGATATCTAGAATCAATTGAATCATCTTAATATGATTATTTTCTTTCCTGTTCATAGATCTTAAAAGATAAGGATATGAACAATGGGCAAAAAAGATACGCTCATATATGAGCTTAAAAATCTAAAAAAGATTTATAATAATATTTCCGCACTTAGTATAGGTAGATTGCAAATACACCGTGGAACTATTTATGGAATACTAGGACCAATTGGATCTGGTAAAACAACTTTGTTAAAAATCTTGGCTGGATATGATAGACAAACAGAAGGTAAGTTGTTATATGATCATTCAGAGTTTCAGCGATCATGGTTAGGGAAGATAAAAATACCAGATGAAATAAGTTTTTCTGGAAAACATAATTATAATAATTCTCAAATAGTTAAATCATATATAGATTTTTGTTTTCCAAATAAATCAAATAAGATAATCAAACAATATTTTAAAGGTTCAGTAAGTAAACGGATTTTACCTTTAAAAATTCAAAGCTTATCTCCAGGGCAGAAATCCTGGTTAGATACTGTATTTGCCTTAGAAGGAGACCCAAGAGTATTAATTCAAGATGATTTTTCTTCTCTATTTGATTCAGAAATGCAGTCTATAGCACGAAAAGGTTTTAGAAAAATGAATAGAAACTTAGGAACAACAATTATTCTTTCATCTGTGAACAGTAATGTATTGAGAAATCTATGTTCAGTAATGATATATCTGGAAAATGGCCATATTACAAGAGTTCGTTCTGGGAATACAAGAAATCAACAAAATAAAAAATCAAATAAATAGATTATTTATTCGTAAAAATTAT
Source organism: Fidelibacterota bacterium (assembly GCA_036228285.1). GTDB lineage: Bacteria > Fidelibacterota > Marinisomatia > Marinisomatales > TCS55. The sequence goes on along the minus strand of JAZAOA010000105.1, from coordinate 584 downwards.
AGTTATTTTTTTTTATATTTTTAAAATAAACATATGACTATGGATAAACAAAGATTTGAAGAAATAAGCGGCTTATTTTCACAAAAATCAATATTGGTTATTGGTGATGTTATGCTAGATAAATTTATGTGGGGTAAAGCAGATAGGATATCTCCAGAGGCTCCTGTTCCAATCATATCTATTGATAAAATTTCACATTCTCCAGGTGGTGCAGCAAACGTTGCACTTAATTTATCTAAATTAAGTGCGAATGTTCACTTATTAGCAGTTGTTGGAGATGATAATGAAAGTAATCTATTAGAAGATGATCTTGAGAAACAAGGTGTAAAGATAAAATTCATCAAAGATGCAAAGAAGTCTACTACTACTAAAACTAGGATTATGGCACATGGACAGCAAGTGGTTAGAACTGATTATGAGAATACAAATGACATTACTTCGGAGCAAATAAAGCATTTTAATGATATGATAGTTGCATGTTCAAGCGAAATTGATGCAATTATCATTGAAGATTATAATAAAGGACTTTTAGTTAAAGATTGCATTAATACAATTCTCGATATAGCTGCTAAAAATGATATTCC
>JAZAOA010000104.1:0-9435 GCA_036228285.1 Fidelibacterota bacterium | reverse complement strand
GCTTATTTGAGCATTTATGCCTTCTTCTGCAATATATACTCGCCCTAATACGTTTAATTCAATCCATTCTTTATATAATTCATCACGTAAGGAGTTTGGACTTTCAATACTAACATATCGATAAAATGAGCAAGTTAACCGAGAAAAACTTTCTTTAGATAATTCCGATATGAGTTGTGATCGATCTTTTTGGTTATATAATTTTTTCTTCAATATTGATTAATGAATAAAAATTAGGCTATTAACTGCCTTTCGCCTTCTGAAGCAAAATGCTCCTTCCAGTGTTCAAGCTTTGGCTCCATCATTCTTCTATATAACCATGGAAAAAAGACAACTAAATATAATGTTGTTAGGTATCCGTAAGGCATTTCAGGTGCATTTTCTTTAGGTTTTAATTTCCAAAATTCCAGACTTCCCTGTTCATGATGATGGGAATGGCGAGTGACATTATACAATAGAATACTACTTATCCGTCTATTTGTATTCCATGAATGGTGTAATTCTACTGGAGAACCTTTTATACGAACCAACCCATAGTGTTCCATATAGTTTACAGATTCCAGAAAAAATTTGGCAAAGATTGCTATGCCAATAAACATCAACACCCCATACCATCCAGCAAGAAAAAATGCTGCCATAGCAATAATAGAACTTTGTAAATAACCAATAATCATTTTATTATATAGACTAAATACAAAGTGTCCCCGTTTTTTTAATCGTCTTAGTTCAATTTTCCATGCATCACGGTGTTCTTTAATAGAACTTTCAATAAAAAATCTATATAAACTTTGTCCCCTTTTTGCAGTTGCAGGGTCTGATGATAATCCAACATTTTTATGATGACCATGAACATGTTCTATAGCAAAAGCATTATCTATACTAAAGGAAAGCATCAGATTACCCATAATCCAATCTAATTTATTTTTCTTATGATGGACTAATTCATGCCCAGGAATTGTAGCGCCTGGTCCCACCATTAAACCAACAGTGAAAATATATCCTACTAAATGCCAGACCTCTGTACCAGCCCTTGTCAAAGAGATATCATAACCAGTTAAAAACATCATAATTTGCTCAAACAAAGGACTTGAAAAATGTCCAGCCATATAAACAGCAATACTTACAAGGATAGCGATTAAGGGCAGATTTATAAATAACAGTAATCGCAGTATAAAAGGATACTTGTATTTTGGCGTTGTCTTATCGTTTCCTAAAAAAGCATCACCAAAAATAACAAAAATATTAAAGCCTATGAGATATATCCATATCCATTCTTTACCCATAGCGGCAAAATAAATAGATATAGAAATCAAAATTGGTGTAGCGAGATATCGTAAATATTTCAGCATAATAGAATATAAGTATTTTCTAGATTATAGTTCAATTAAGGAGAAAGTATACTATTCCATTTCCTTTAATTCTTGCTCAATCTGATCAATATTAGAGATATCATTATATTCATTTTTAATAGGTTTCACAAATGTAGAGGGTGAATTAAGATATAAATACCAAATAAGAATGCCAATTAATCCAATTAGAATCGGTGCAATCCATGCCAACATATTAAACCCAGACATCACTGGTATTGCAAGAACTCGTTCACCATATTGATTTACAAAATGATTCATTATTTCCGATTTTGTATTGCCAGATTGTACCATAGATGCAATTATAGTTTCCATATCTGAATTACCATGATCATATACAGTACCACTCCAGCAACATACTGCAATCAAACTTTTTTCAATATCCATAATCAGTTCTTCCTGATTATTGGCATATAAAACTGTAGTAAGTAAACCAAATAAATAAAATTTATTCATAGTAATTATCTAAAAATTACAATATTTATTCAATTAATCCGCATTTAGAAATCAGAATAATTTTAAAAGTTGTTCAAAAATTAAACGTGCAGCAATAATTGTTAAAACAAATCGGAATAATTTGGTAAATAATTGCTCTGATAGTTTTCCAAGATACCATTTACCAATTTTTGTTCCCGAATATACTGCAAGAACTAATGGTAGTAATACATACCAATGATGAAAATAATTCACACCAAAAAAATAAATAAATATAGGAATTTTTCCAATATGACCTATTGCCTGACAAGCAGCTTTTGTTGCAACAATATTTTCCTTTGATAGATTACGGTCAATAAAAAAAGGCGCTATAAGAGGTCCAGCTGCTCCAATAAATACAGTAACCAAACCACTTAAAGTGCCCATTAACAAAAAAACTCCATCTGATTGAATTTTTTTCTTCTTTTTTAGATACAGAAACCAAATAATATAAATTCCAATTAATGGTTTTAATAAATCAATTTTGAATTCACTTGCAGATTGAAAATCAAAAAAATTAATTAATCCAATAATGATTAATACTGCAAAAACTAATCCCGGGATTATACCAATAAAGAACTTTTTTAAAATTGGCTTATAAATATGTTCACGATAAACAGTTGTTCTAGTAATATTACTGACTAACTGTGTAATTCCGTGAAAAGCAACAACCATATATCCTTCAGGAATAACTATTGCCATAACGCCGAGTAAAGTAATACCTCCACCCATTCCAATAATAGCAGATAAAACCGATGTAATAAATGCTGTTATAACTAAAACAATAGTTTCAATCATATAAAAAGAATTATTAATAATATTTAAAGTCTATATTAATCGTAATAATGGAAATACGATCTATCCTGCACCGCCACCGCCACCGCCGCCAGCTCCACCACCGCCAGCTCCACCATCTCCTGCAAAACCAGCGCTCATTGCTGCGCCTGTATCAACCATACTTGAAATACTGGAAGAAAAGGTATCCATATTCATAGAGTCATCACCTGAACCTCCATACCAAACAAATGCATCTCCACCTTTAGATCCATAGTTTTTTAGGATTTTCCTCAAACCACTTACGGTATCAATCACAATTGAATATTGCAATAACTCATTCATATCCAAATCATGATTTTGGGGGATTTTTTTTCTTTTAATGAATGAATGCATTATTTTCCAACTTTTCTGATATCCCCTAGCTTCTATTGATAATCGCGAGATAGCAAAAGCGCCAACGGTCCCCGTAATTAAAAGAATACATATTGCCATAAACGATACAAATCCATTAAACAAATACACTTCTAAACCAATCATAAATAAATGTCCAAATAAAAATATAAATGAACCAAACAGTGGAGGAGTATCCTTCCATTGATTCTTTTTTACATTTCTTTTTATTTCTTTTTTCCATGAGCTCATAAAGGTGCTATTAGATGATAGAGATGCAAACAATTTATCCAATGTATTTTCTCCCTTATTTAAGCAAATATTCACTTGCTCTAATAGAATTTTATCCCAATGATCTAAATTAGTGTCTGGAGCATCATTTCCTTTACTGATTTGTATATTTTTGTTTTTCTTTTTGCCAAAAAAAGATTTTTTTGTGGTTTCTATTTCCTTTACTGTAATGTATCCTTTTTGCCCAAGCCTCATCAATGTTGCGAGTATTGAATGGCCCGTAACTTCTTGCCCAGAATAAAAATATGATACTAATGCAGGGTGGTGTTTTGTAGGCCATTGAATATTATCTGGATCAATATTTTCCGTTTCAATTTTATATGCCCTTCCATATTTAAAATATCGAGCAATTAACCAAAATATTGAAAAGATAATTACTGTTATAGAAACAATCTTTGATAAGGAACTTTTGGTTTGTTTTTGTTCTACATCATCAAAATATCGACTTTTTGAAAAATTCTTATCATTTACATTTAATACTGTAAAATAGCTGCTAGGAAATATTGTGCTTATTCGAACATTTCTTTCATGAGAAACCCTGCCGGTAACTAAAGATAATTTGTTACCACTATAACTTAAATTTATATTTTCCTTTTTAATCCCAGTAGCTTCAAACCATATTTCTTTCTTAGAAATTTCTTCTTCAAATCTTTGTTCAATACGAAGCTGATTAGCGCTCTTATCCCAATCAGACCCCAAATATGTCCAGTGAAATTGCGAATCTTCAGAACCTATCCGTATTGCATCTTTTAGCTTGTAGGAAAGAACAAATTCTTTTGTTTCATCTTTTGAATGATGATACCAGCGAATCTTAATTGATTTTTTCGAAGGGATTACCTTAAATGTATATGGATCCGACGACTTATTATTTATATAATCACGTCCATTTTCTGAAACCTGTATATCATATATTTCTTTAAAATTAGTTTTATTGATAACTTGATATGCATAGGTAAAGCTACCTTTAAAAGTAAATACTCTCTTTTCCGTAATTCGAACAATACCATCTTTTCCTATGGATGATTGAATTTCAACATTATCGATGGTGTATGACTTACCAAAAATAACGGTAGTCATTAAAGCAGCATATATAGATAGCCGATACAACATAGTTATACTTTTTTATGTATTTTCATTGAAATATGTGGATGATTAAATCCATTATAAAAAAAATTATATATCTAGAAGCTACAAACAATTTTCCTGCCATGATACTCATTCGCATTAATTAAATCATGTACTTGAACTAGATTATCATTCGTAATGGATCCTGCAGCAATAATTGTAAAACGTTTTCCGAATTTATATATCATTTTAGTTATCATACTGGCCCCTTGTAACGCGGTATTCTCACCACCTGAAGTTAAAATACTCGATATATAATCGATTTTTGATAATCGACTTAGTTCAAATAGAATATCTTCCGTATAATCAATTGCTTTATGAAATGTAACTGCCATTGGGTATGCTCTAGCAGCAAGTTTATCTGTTAATTTGATATCAATATTTGCACTATTTGTTAATGCGCCAATAACGACCTCGGATATATTCATATCTTTACAAAAATCAATATCTCGTTCCATTTTCTTTACATCCTCATAATGATAAATGAAATTACCAGCTCGTGGGCGAATCATTACTTTTATCGGTATATTTACAGAAATTAATGTATTCTTAATAACATTTACATCTGGAGTAAGACCATCAAGCTCGAGGTTTTTGCATAATTCAATTCTATCAGCACCATCTTGCTCAGCTTGAATAGCCTGCATTGTTGAATCAACACAGGCTTCCTTGATTATTTTGTCTATGTTATTCGAGCTAATACAATCTACAAAGTTTCAATAATCACTTTATTCAGACGTTCAGTAAATTCAGCAGGATTATCAAGCTTTACGCCTTCTTGAATCAATGCCTGCTCATATAATAGAAATGTGATGTCATTAAATGACTTTTGCTTTATTTTATCCTTTAATTTTTTAATAATTTTATGATTAGGATTTACTTCTAATATTGGCTTCACATCAGGCAATTCTGCTTGACCCATAGATCGCATTAACTCCTGCATTTGAGCTGTAGGATCATTTTCATCTACTACTACACAAGAGGGGGAGTCACTCAACCTACTGGATACTTTTACATCCTTGACTCTATCCCCTAATATCTTTTTTATTTTCTTTAGTACTGGTTTTAAATCTTCCTCTTTACTTTCATCTTTATCATCTGAGAAATCATCAGCAGCTCCACTTCGATTTACTGATTTAAGTTCTTTCTCATCGTATTTTGGAACCGATGAAATAACTATTTCATCTATTTCATCATCCAATATGAGAACTTCTATACCTTTTTTTTCATACATTTCCAAAAGTGGCGAGCTGCGAAGAGAAATCTGATTTTGACCTGTAATGTAATAAATTGATTTTTGATCATCTTTCATTCTGCCAACATATTCTTTTAAAGAAACAAGGCTCTCATCCTTTGTTGAACTATATCGTAATAAATCAGTTAATGCATCCTTATGTTCAAAATCCTGATAAACACCTTCTTTAACCAGCCTACCATACTGTTCATAAAACTCTGAATATTTTTCCTTATTTTTTGCAACAGTCATTAGCTTATCCAAAACTTTTTTTACTGAATTTGTACGTATGTTTGCCATAATTCGATTTTGCTGAAGAATTTCACGGCTAACATTCAATGGCAAATCGGAAGAATCAATAACGCCCTTTACAAAACGCATCCATGGCGGTAGAAGTTCTTTATCATCATCAGTAATAAAAACACGATTTACATATAGTTTCACACCAGATTGATAATCTGCTCTATAAATATCTGGCGATGCTTTTGAAGGAATAAAAAATAAGATAGTATATTCTAAGCTCCCCTCTGCACGATAGTGAACCCATTCAAAAGGATCTTCCATGTCATTAGATAATGATTTATAAAATTCTTTGTATTCTTTCTTTTTTACCTCTTTAGGTGAACGAGTCCAAAATGCTTTTGCATCATTAATCTGATCTGTTTTTGATGATCTACTTTTTTCCTTTCCTTCATCATCATATTCAATATCAGGATAGGTCAGAAATATTGGAAAATCGATATGATCTGAATATTTTTTTACTAAGTTTTCAATTTGCCAACGATTCGCAAATTCTTTTCCTTCATCATTTAAATACAGAGTAATTACTGTTCCATTATTCTTTTTAACATCTTTCACAATTTCAAAACCTGATTTACCATCACTAGACCATTTCCATGCTTCTTTATTACCTGCTTTTAAACTCACTACTTCCACATGATCCGCAACCATAAAGCTCGAATAGAAACCAACTCCAAATTGCCCAATTAATTGGGCATCTTTTTGAGCATCCCCAGACATTTTACTTAAAAAGTTCTTGGTTCCAGACCTTGCAATAGTTCCCAAATTATCTTCCAACTCTTTCTTACTCATTCCAATGCCAGTATCAGCAATTGTTAAAGTAGGATTATCTCCATCTACAAATTCCATCGATACTTTTGGTTCAAAATTCAATGATTTAAATGCATCGTTTGTTAAAGTTAAATAACGCAACTTATCTAATGCATCAGACGAATTTGATATTAATTCGCGAAGAAAAATTTCCTTATGAGAATATAAGGAATGTATAATAAGATTTAGTAATTGACTAACTTCAGTCTGAAACGAATGCTGTGACACTGATTACTCCTTTTAAATTTTATTGTAATTGATATTTATTGAATTCATTATAGTTTATAAAATAGAAATTAAAAATATGTTATCAATTAAATCCATATTCATTATATAATTAATTATATTTTTCTTTTCTCTTTTTGGATATTCGTTTATTCTGATCCAATTCCATTTTTCTTAATCGAATATTTGAAGGTGTTACTTCTACCAATTCATCTTCTGCTATAAATTCAATACATTGATCTAATGATAAATTTCTTGGTGGGCGAAGTGTTACTGTATTATCTGATCCTGCAGCACGCATATTCGTTAATTTCTTTTCTTTTGTAATATTCACATTTAGATCTCCGTCTCTATTGCGTTCACCAATAATCATTCCATCATAGACATCAGTTCCCACATCTAAAAATAATTCTCCTCGATCTACCATTCCAATACATGCATAGGTTGTTACTTTACCATTACGATCTGAAACAATAGCGCCTGAGTTTCTTTGTGGAATCGGACCAAACCAAGGTGCATATCCATCAAATAATTTGTTCATAATTCCTGCACCTTTTGTATCTGTCATGAATTGTGATCGAAACCCAATAAGACCTCTTGATGGAATGGAAAACTCAATATTGACACGACCTGATCCATGATTTTGAAGATTGGTCATTTTTCCTTTTCTCAATGAAAGTTTCTCGGTTAGTACACCAACGTTATCTTCCGGTATATCCAAAAACACTTTTTCCATCGGTTCGAGAACTTGATCATCTTCGTTCTTTGTGATTACCTGTGGTTTTGATACCATAAATTCAAACCCTTCTCTTCGCATTGTTTCAATTAAAATAGCCATTTGTAATTCTCCTCTACCTCGAACTTCAAATACATCTGTTCTATTTGTTGGGATAACCTGAATTGCAACATTACTTAAAGTTTCCTTATTTAATCTTTCCGAAATATGCCTTGTTGTTAAAAACTTTCCATCCTGCCCACAAAATGGGCTATCATTCACATAAAATAGCATAGATACAGTTGGTTCATCTACTTTAATGCGAGGCAGAGGTTTTGGGTTTTCATTATCAGAGATTGTATCACCTATAGAAATACCTTCAATGCCAGCAAAAGCAATAATATCCCCAGCTTCTACTTTATCAACCTGCATCTTATTTAATCCTTGAAATGTATAAAGTGCAGAAAACTTTTGATTTGGTTTATTTTCATCCATAGTGCATAATGAATACTGTTTATTCATCGATAATGAACCATTGTTTAATCTGCCAACTGCTATCTGACCAACGTATGAATCATAATCAAGACTTGTAATCAAAAATTGAGGCGTATCATTTTTTGATACTTTTGGGCCCTTAATATTTTTAATAATTGATTCAAATAATGAGGTAAGATCACTGGAGCCATCATCAAGAATATTATGTGAAACTGCCTGTTTAGCATTTGTATAAATAATTGGAAATTCTATTTGTTTATCAGAAGCGTCTAGATCTATAAATAAATCATAAACCTCATCTACAACTTCACTAATTCTTGCATCAGATCTATCAATTTTATTTATGACTAAAATAATTGGTAAATCTTTTTCTAATGCTTTTTTTAATACAAAACGCGTCTGTGGCAACGGCCCTTCACTTGCATCTACAAGGAGTAAGGCTCCATCTACCAAATTTAAACTTCTTTCTACTTCTCCACCAAAATCAGCATGACCTGGAGTATCTAGAATATTAATTTTTATATCATTATAAAATACTGCAGTATTTTTTGCTGTAATAGTAATACCACGCTCTTTTTCAAGATCCATTGAATCCATAATTCTATCTTCAACATTTTGATGCGCTTTGAAAGTACCGCTCTGTTTTAACATTCCATTTACAAGAGTTGTCTTTCCATGATCAACATGGGCAATAATTGCAATATTTCTAAAGTTATTTTTTCTCATAATCAATTAATTAGTTTTATAGATTATCCAAACGGAATCAAAAAACCCCTTCAAGAAGTATTCCAGAAGGGGTTCTTAAAGTAGCGGGGGCAGGATTTGAACCTGCGACCTCCGGGTTATGAGCCCGACGAGCTACCAGACTGCTCTACCCCGCGATCGTTAATTTTATATTAAAAAGCGCCGGCAAAGTTAGAACACATATTCTTTATGGTCAATGATGAGTTTTAATTAAAATATTAAGCGTAATTCAGAAGAGAAGCGAATTCCCTTTGCACTATCAAAAAAACCACCATTTTCTCCAACTCCTATATTCCATTGAATACTACCTAGATTAAGAGAAAATCCACTACCCCAAGTAAATCCATACATTCCACCCGTACTAATGCCAAGATATATTGGAAATTTTGGAAGAGATGAGATCTCTAACCCCATTGAAATTTTTGGGTCTGTTTGTGAAAAATAATCATTTTTCAAATATTGCGTCAAAGCAATATCTATGACAAATA
>JAZAOA010000103.1:0-23837 GCA_036228285.1 Fidelibacterota bacterium | reverse complement strand
ACATGACTGGAGGACCAAATTCAGATAAGCATGAAATTGACTATGAGTATTCTGAGTACGATCGCAATGATTTAATTTTTCGTTTTGCAAAAAAGGTCTCTGAAGAAGAGTTAGAAAATGCAACATCTGTTTCTTCAGGTGGAGAAAGCTAAATGGGTAATATTGCTTTTGGTTTAATTGTAGCAATTACACTTGGGTCAGCGCTAATGGTGGTGACCTCAAAACAGTTATTATACTCAGCGATTGCATTATTATTTACTCTTTTTGGTGTTGCTGGTTTATATATATTTATGTGGGCTGATTTTATGGCAGGCGTTCAAGTTATTGTATATATAGGAGGTATTTTAGTTCTATTGATTTTTGGTATTATGTTAACCAATAAGATTAGTTCTGTTAATATATCGCATACAAGCTTGCAAAGAGGAGTTGGTGCAGTAATTACTTTGGGAGTATTAGGTTTTCTTATTCCGATGATTAATAATACTGCATGGCTGCAGCTTCCATCAGAAGAACCAAATCAGACTGCAGACAGTATAGGGAGATTATTAATGATGGATTATTTGCTTCCTTTTGAGGTTGCATCTTTACTTTTATTAGGTGCTTTAATTGGCGCTGCAATGCTTTCAAGAAATACAAATTGATGGATAATCTTCAAACATATCTTTATATAAGCGCAATTTTATTTTCACTTGGATTATATGGAGTTATTACGCGGAGAAATGGAATTGCTGTGTTGATGGGTATCGAGTTAATCTTGAATTCTGCTAATATTAATTTTGTTGCTTTTGCTCGTTTTGGTGGAATGAACTTTAGCGGACAGATTTTTTCATTATTTGTTATTATCCTGGCTGCAGCGGAAGCAGCTGTTGCGTTAGCAATCATAATTAATATTTTTAATAATCTCGATACTGTAAATATCGATGATGCAAGAGAATTAAAATTATGACCGGAGATATGTTGATTAATTATGCCTTGGGCATATTGTTTTTACCTCTGCTTTCATTTATTATTTTAATTTTTGTTGGTAAGAGATTACCTCGACAAGGTGATTTTATAGCAATTGGTTCAATCTTATTTACCTTAATTCTATCATTAGCGATGTTTGGTAGTATGCTCTTATCCCATGATCCCGCATTTAGGCATGAAGCATCATTTACATGGATGGATTTGGGAGATTTTAAAATTAGGCTTGGTTTTTTAATTGATAATATCACAATAATTATGCTGCTCGTTGTTTCTCTGATATCAACGATGACGCATATTTTTTCAACTAAATATATGGAAGGCGATATACGATATTCAAGATACTACGCTTATCTTGGATTGTTCACTTTTAGTATGAATGGTATTGTATTAGCAAATAATCTTGTTTCATTATATATCTTTTGGGAATTAGTTGGTGTTAGCTCTTATTTATTAATTGGCCATTGGTTTGAAAAAGACTCTGCTGCAGATGCAAGTAAAAAGGCTTTTCTAACAAATAGAGTAGGTGATATAGGCTTTTTTATTGGTTTGATGTTGGTATTTACTGCTTTAGGAACATTTAATTATGCTGAAGTTTTTCAAGGTGTAGCAAGAGGGGATATTTCTGGTAGCTTATTAACATTTGCTGGGATAGGTCTGTTTATGGGTGCTGTAGGAAAATCGTCTCAGTTTCCTCTACATATTTGGTTGCCGGATGCAATGGAAGGACCTACACCTGTTTCCGCATTAATGCATGCAGCCACAATGGTAGCTGCTGGTGTTTATCTTTCAGTTAGACTATTCCCATTATTTACTCCAGATGCTTTGCTTTTTATCGCTTATGTAGGTGGATTTACAGCAATTTTTGCTGCTTCAATAGCAATAACTCAAAATGATATCAAGAAAGTATTAGCGTATTCTACTGTAAGTCAATTGGGATACATGATATTAGCAGTAGGCACAGGAGCATATGTTGCAGGTTTTTTCCATTTGGTTACACATGCAATGTTTAAAGCTTGTCTTTTTTATGGATCAGGAAGTGTAATCCATGCAATGCATCACTCACTTCACAATTTAAATGATCATGATACAGATCCACAGGATATGAGAAATATGGGTGGATTTAAATCAAAAATGCCTATCACATATTGGACTATGCTAGTTGCTACACTTGCGATTTCAGGTGTTCCATTATTCTCAGGATTTTTATCTAAAGATGCTGTTTTGGCAGGTACTCTTTCATTTGCAAGTCATCATCCACAACATTTTCTTTTACCAGTTTTTGGTTTTTCTGCTGCTTTAATTACAGCGTTTTATATGTTCAGGCTAATTTTTATGACCTTTCACAATAAACCAAAATTACCAGACGTTTATAAAGATATTCATGAGTCTCCAAAGCCAATGGTTTTTCCTTTAATACTTTTAAGCTCACTGAGTGTATTTATTTTTTATACGTTGCCTTATTTTAATCCATTATCAGATCATGGTTGGTTTATGGAATTAATAAAAGCCCAGGATTCTATGGTACCAGGGAATCCAAGTGCTCAATATATAGCGGAAGGGATTCATCATAGTCATACACTTACAATGATTCTATCTATTCTTGTTGCATCATTAGGTATTTTACTATCTTGGGCAGTGTATATTAAAAATAGTATTTCTGCTGATAGTTGGTCTAAAAAATTGGGTGTTTATTATAACCTATCTTTAAACAAGTATTATTTTGATGAAAACTATAATAAATATCTTTATCAGCCCTTTTTACGGTTATCAAATCGTGTTTCTTATATTGACTGGGATTTATACGATAAATATTTTATTAATGGTTTTGGTCGTATTACAAAATGGCTTTCAATCATAACTGGTAGGACAGATTATGATGGGCTTGATCAAACTATAATTGATGGCCTTGGTAGATCGATGAGTAAAGCTGGGTCTTCATTAAAAGAAGTGCAAACTGGACGTTTACAAAATTATATGCTGTTCGCACTATTTGGAGTAATTATTATTATAATTTTTCAATCTTTTTAACTATGAAAAAATTAGGACAAACGTATGGATAATATTTTAAGTTGGATTATATGGATTCCTGTTTTGGGAATGGTAGCAATAGCTTTTATCCCAAGAGAAAAACAAGATCTAATTAAAAAAGTAGCCGCTGTTACTACTGGTATTCAGTTACTTGTTGCAATATTTTTATGGTCAGCTTTTGATGCAACGAATGGCTCTTTTCAATTTATGGAAAGGGCTGAATGGATACCTTCACTTGGGATAAGCTATATCTTGGGTGTTGATGGTCTTAGTTTGCCAATGGTAGCATTGAATGCATTAATTGCATTTATTGGTGTGTTTGTTAGTTGGAATATTGATCGTGCGGTAAAGGGATATTTTGCATTATTTCTCTTACTTGATACTGGTGTAATGGGTGTCTTTCTATCGTTAGACTTTTTTCTATTTTATGTTTTTTGGGAAGTAATGTTATTGCCTATGTATTTTTTGATCGGAATGTGGGGAGGTCCTCAAAGAGAATATGCTGCAATAAAATTCTTTTTATATACTTTATTTGGTTCAGTATTAATGTTGATTGCGTTACTCGCTTTATATTTTGCGTGTGGTGAAACATTTGACATGCAATTAATGATGGAACGTGCACCTTTTGCGCTTGATGGAGTAGTCTGGTGGGGAATGAGTGCAATCAAAGTTATATGGGTCTTATTATTTATCGGTTTTGCAATCAAAGTACCAGTTTTTCCTTTTCATACGTGGCTTCCTTTGGCGCATGTTGAAGCTCCAACGGCTATATCGGTTGTGTTAGCTGGTATACTTCTAAAATTAGGTGTTTATGGAATGTTAAGAATTAATTATACCATGTTACCTGATGCGGTTTGGTGGTTTGCTGGCGCACTCGCCTTTTTAGGTATGATTAATGTGATTTGGGGGGCAATGTGTGCCCTGGCGCAAAAAGATCTGAAAAAGATGGTAGCTTATTCAAGTATTAATCATATGGGTTATCTATTATTAGGTATGGCTGCTGTTATAGCTGGTGGTTCGGTAAATGGTTCAAATTTGATGGCTGCTCAAGCAGGTATGAATGGTGCAGTTTTCCAGATGTTTAATCATGGTACTATATCAGCTATGTTATTTATCTTAGTAGGAGTTATTTATGAGCAAGCCCATCATAGAGATATTGAAGGTTTTGGAGGTCTTGCATCGCAAATGCCTATCTACACAGCTATTGTAGCTTTAGCATTTTTTGCTGGACTAGGTTTACCTGGTCTTTCAGGATTTGTAAGTGAAGCAATGTGTTTTATTGGTGCATTTCCTGTTTTTCGTACAATTGTAATTATTTCTACAATCGGGATTTTATTGAATGCTGCATATTTTCTTTGGGCATTTCAAAGAATGTTTTTCGGCAAACTAAATGAAAAATATACCAATCTCGTTGATATTAATAATCGAGAATTATTTACAGTAATACCTCTTTTAGTGATTACAATTTTTCTTGGTGTATATCCAAGACCTTTTTTAGACATGATTAAAGAAACAATGAATATTTTAATTGATCAAGTTGTCGTTGTTGGAGGAATCGCTGGTATCTTTTAAAGCGGAAATCTATAGATGAATAACCTATTAAGCATATCTTTATTCTGGCCAGAGCTTCTATTAACTGCCACAATCTTAATTGCAATTATAGTTGATATTTTTTCAGTATCACCCAATGCAAATAGAATAAGTAACTGTGTTATTATTGGTCTATTAGCAACGTTAGCTGCAGTTTTTTTAACTGATCATTCCCCGACTACTTTATTTATGGATTCATTGGCTTTTGATCCATTTGCTAGTTTTATCAAGTCTATAGTTTTGGTATCGACATTACTTATTATTGTTATTAGTAGATATAGTAATGAGTTCGAAGGGTATCATACTGGAGAATATTATGCTCTATTGTGTATTATGGTATTTGGTATGTTTTTGATGGCTAGTGCAATTGATTTGATAACGGTTTATCTATCTATTGAAGTTGTATCGCTAATGTCATTTATTTTAGCTGGTTATCTTAAAAATGATCCTAGATCAAATGAAGCTTCTTTAAAATATGTTATTTATGGCGCATTTTCATCAGGGATAATGTTATATGGTTTAAGTATTATTTTTGGCCTCACAGGAACAACTAAATTTTTTGCAATTCGAGATGCAATTGCTACTTTGGACTCATCATCAAATCTTGCCTTAACCTTATCAACCATATTTGTTTTAGCTGGATTCGGTTACAAAATATCGGCTGTTCCATTTCATTTTTGGACACCTGATGTATATGAAGGTTCACCCACTCCTATTACTGCATATTTATCTGTTGCGCCAAAAGCAGCAGGTTTTGCATTAATGATACGATTCTTTAATCAAGTTTTAGTTGAAAGCGATTCTCTAAGTACGATAGGATGGTATGCGGATGTTAGTTTTGCCTGGCCAGGATTATTAGGTGTTATTTCTGTTGTAACAATGACTATGGGTAATTTAGTTGCTATTCAACAAAACAGTGTAAAAAGAATGCTTGCCTATTCAAGTATTGCTCATGCTGGTTATATGTTGATGGTGTTTCCTACCATTTCTTCTGAAGGGGTTTTTGCAGTAATGATTTATTTAGTCATGTATCTATTCATGAATTTAGGAGCATTTTTTGTCCTGATATATGTAGCCCAAAAAGAAGGTGGGGAAAACTTTGAACACTTTAGTGGATTAGGCTGGCGAATGCCAATTGTAGGTATTGTAATGACAGTATTTATGTTTTCACTTACAGGTCTTCCGCCAACAGTTGGTTTTATAGGAAAATTTTATTTATTTGTTGCTATCATAAATGCGGGACCATCCTTTTACTGGATTGCATTTTTTGGAGCAATTAATACAGTAGTCTCTCTTTATTATTATATGAGGGTAGTTAAAACAATGTATTTAGATGGGAAGCCAAGTGAAGAAATTATCGTTCCTCCTTTTTCGATGACACTAATATTTTTTGTCCTAGCTATTCCATCCGTGTTTTTTGGAATTTATTGGACTCCTATACTTAATTGGGTAAAAGATAGCTTATTATTTTTTGTACAAATCTAATTATTAGCTTCTTAGGAAAAAAAATTGGCTCACATTAAAATCAGAAAAGGACACGATATTCAAATTTCAGGTGCGCCTGAAAATGAATATTTGAATATTGATAAAACAAAAACTGTTTCAATTCAACCTGCTAATTTTCGATATATAAAACCTAAGCTTTTAGTGAAGGTAGGAGATAAGGTTGATATTGGCTCCCCTTTATTTTTTGATAAATTACATCCAGAAATAAAATGGGCAT
Organism: Fidelibacterota bacterium; assembly: GCA_036228285.1. Lineage (GTDB taxonomy): Bacteria > Fidelibacterota > Marinisomatia > Marinisomatales > TCS55. The sequence goes on along the minus strand of JAZAOA010000103.1, from coordinate 17,530 downwards.
CTCCTGGTTGTGGAGAAATAAAAGAAATAATACTAGGTGAGCGAAGGTCTATTCAAAATATTATTATAGAATTAACTGATGAAGAAAAATCAGTTATCCATTCTCCAGTCAGATATCAAGAAATTTCTTCTCTAGGTAAGAAGGATGTTACAGATCGTATTATAGAAGCAAATTTGTGGCCGATAGTTAGACAGCGTCCCTATAATAAAATTGCAGATCCGAATGATAGTCCAAGAGCAATATTTGTTTCTGGTTTCAATTCTGCTCCTTTAACAGTTAATCTTGATTATATTTTGCGTTATAAACAGTCAGTGTTTCAAGCTGGTCTTGAAATCTTAAATCAATTATCAGATCATAATGTTCATCTTACGTACGAAATAGATACTAATTGTGAAGCTTTAACATCTGCAAGAAATGTAAATCTTCATACAGTTAATGGACCTCATCCGTCTGGAAATGTTGGGATTCATATTCATCATATTAACCCTTGGAAACCAAACGAGGTTATTTGGGTCGTGAATGCACAGCACGTTCTCACCTTAGGGGATTTATTTCTTAAAGGCGCATATGATCCTTCAATCATTGCAACAGTTGCTGGTCCAGGTGTAAAAAATGCTGCACATATAAAAACACGTACAGGTGCGAATATAGAGACATTATTATCCAACAATCTTCATTCTGATGATAATCGTATTATTTCTGGTGATGTATTAACAGGTGATGAGACAAATTTAAATGGACATTTAGGTTATTATGATTCTACTGTAACTGTTATTCCTAATTCTACTGAAAGAGAATTTCTTGGTTTATTAAAACCTGGAAATGAACAAACAAGATATAGTGTAACAAACGCATTTTTTTCTAATAATAAAAGTACATTCAGCTTTACTACTCAGCAATCAGGCTCTTTAAGACCGATGGTTCCTATAAATGCTTGGGAAAACGTGCTTCCAATGGATATTTATCCTAATGCATTATATCGTTCTATTTTAGCTGAAGATTTTGAAGAAATGGAAGGATTAGGTTTGCTAGAATGCGATGAAGAAGATTTTGCTCTTTGTTCTTTTGTTTGTCCAAGTAAAATAGATGTTGGATCAGTGATTCGACATGGATTAAATCTTATGAAAGAGGATGGATAATTTGGTTAATACTCTTCGAAAATTAATTGAAAGTGTTGAACCAAAATTTAAGGATGGTGGGCCTCTAGAAAGATTTTTCCCTATTTTTGAAGCTACAGAATCATTTTTATTCTCAACTTCAGAAAAAACTAAATCTGGTCCACATATACGAGACAGTGTTGATATAAAGAGGGTGATGATTCTTGTAGTGCTAGCATTAATTCCCTGCTATATCTTTGGCGCAATAAATATTGGTGTACAAGCTGGTATTGCAACTGGAAAGGTTCGTTCTGTTTTTGATAATTTTATTTTTGGAATGGGATATATTGCTCCTATTATTCTTGTAACTTTTATTGCTGGAGGATTTTGGGAGGTTTTATTTGCAGTTGTTAGAAAACACGACATTTATGAAGGATTTTTAGTTACATGTGCTCTTATACCTTTATTAATGCCTCCGACTATCCCTCTTTGGCAGGTTTTCGTAGCCACATCATTTGGAATCGTAATTGGAAAAGAAATTTTTGGCGGTGTTGGTTATAATATTTTTAACCCAGCTCTAGTAACTAGAGCATTTATTTATTTTGCTTATCCAACAGAAATTGCTGGTGATAAAGTATGGCTAGTCGGACCTGACGGATATTCAGGCGCAACGGCTTTAGCAATTCCTGCAGCTACAGAAAATAATAATGCATTAGATCTATTAAATAATGTAACGCAATTTGATTTCTCTTGGATAAATATGCTTATGGGATATATCCCGGGATCTATCGGAGAGACAAATAAAATTATAATTCTTCTTGGTGCATTATTTCTTATTTACGTTAAAATTGCTTCTTGGAGGATTATGATAAGCGCTGTATTTGGCTTGTTTTTTACCGCTATTTTGACAAATATATTAGCACCATTTTCTTCAAATACTATGTTGAGTATACCACCTCACTATCATTTAGTTATGGGTAGTTTTATGTTTGGTGTAGTATTTATGGCTACTGAACCTGTTACTTCAGCTCACACAAATAGAGGCAAATGGATTTACGGATTTTTCATAGGTTCGTTAACCGTGATTATACGTTCAATTAATCCTGCATACCCTGAGGGTATTATGTTAGCAATACTATTAATGAATGCTTTTGCACCGTTAATAGATTATTTTGTTGTACAGAAAAATATCAACCAGAGAAAATTACGCTATGCGAAGTAACACGTATACTTTGATTTTTACTTCAATTACGACTATAGTTCTTGGATTTCTATTATCCTTTGTTTCTACTTCATTGAAGGAAACTCAAGAAATCAATGAAGAAATTGATATTATGAAAAATATTCTTTATTCATTGGAATTCAGTGAGAAAGATGATCCTTGGACGGTAGAAGAAGTAAAAAAAATATTTGATTCATCAGTTATTCAAAAAGTTGTAAGTGTAGATGGAGAAATAATTGATAATCTAGTTCCCTCTGAAATACCATCAGATAAAATGGAAACACAATTTCCTCTATATATTAAAATTGTTAATAATTCTGTAGATGGTTATGCCATTCCAATCGCGGGAAAAGGATTATGGTCCACTTTATATGGATATTTTGCATTAGAAAATGATGGGTCTACTGTGAAAGGAATTAGGTTCTATAAACATGGAGAAACGCCAGGTCTTGGAGGAGAGGTTGAGAAGGATTGGTTCACAAATAATTTTGTTGGAAAAAAAATAACTGATAAAAATGGTCTTTTAGTCAGTATACAGTCTGTCAAAGGACAAGTAGATAGTTCTTCTCCAGATTCATATCATCAGGTTGATGGTATATCAGGCGCAACGATGACAACAAAGGGTCTTAATGAATTTTTAATGAATGATTTAAAAAAATACGATTCTTATTTTCAAAAGATCAGAATGGGATCAAAGAGTTAATGTCATTATTTGATAGTAAATCTAGAAAAGCTCTTAAAGATCCACTAATGCAGGATAATCCTATCACATTTCAGGTGTTAGGTATATGCTCAGCATTAGCAGTAACCGTAAAAATGGATACAGCTATAGTAATGTCTTTTGCGGTGATTTTTGTTCTCACTATGTCGAATACAGTAGTTTCTATTTTTAGAAATATGATACCATCACGAGTACGTATCATTTTTGCTCTTTTAGTTATTTCTTCTTTAGTTACTTTAACAGATCAATACCTAAAAGCATATATGTATGATATGAGCAAACAATTGAATGTATTCTTGGCGTTAATAATTACTAATTGTATAGTTTTAGGAAGAGCAGAAGCGTTTGCTATGAAAGAGGGCCCTTGGAGATCTTTCTTAGATGGTCTTGGGAATGCCTTAGGTTATGGGGTAATATTAGTAGCAGTTGCGGCTTTCCGTGAATTATTTGGGAGTGGTTCACTAATGGGTTTCCAAATTATTTCTGATTCAATGTATAATTCAGGTTATCAAAATAATGGTCTTATGGTTTTATCTCCAGGTGCATTTATTATTCTTGGTTTAATTATTTGGGTACAACGTACGATTGGTAAAATAGAGGAAGAATAATTTGTTAGAACATTATATAAGTTTAGCGACGAAAGCAATTTTCATAGAGAATATTCTGTTAGCATATTTTCTTGGTATGTGCTCATTTTTAGCAATTTCTAAGAGAGTAGATACCAGTATTGGACTTGGATTTGCTGTAACGGTTGTATTGACAATAACTGCTCCTGCAAATTGGGCAATTCATCACTACTTTTTAGAAGAGGGAGCGCTTACTTGGGCAGGTTTGCCTCAAGTAAATCTTAGTTATTTAAATTTTATTGTATTTATTGCTGTGATCGCTGCGATGGTACAGCTAGTTGAAATGATATTAGATAGATTTTCAGAAAAGTTATATCATAATTTGGGAATATTTCTCCCGCTAATTGCAGTTAATTGCTCCATCTTAGGGGGGTCATTATTTTTAGTAGAAAGAGAGTACACATTTATAGAATCAACAGTTTTTGGATTTGGTTCAGGCCTAGGGTTCTTTTTAGCGATTGCATCAATGTCTTCTATAAGGTATAAACTTCGCTATTCAAATGTTCCATCAAAATTAAAAGGTCTTGGAATAACTATGTTGTTAACTGGTTTATTATCAATGGCATTCATGGCCTTTTCTGGAATTGATTTATAATGATTGAGACTACTATATCAGGAATTATTGTTTTTAGTGGAGTTATAACAATATTAGTTGTGATATTGAATTATGCTCAATCAAAACTATTGCCTCAGGATGAGGTATCCTTAATAATAAATGATAAAGAGGATGAAGCTATTAACGTATCCCCTGGCTCTACATTACTATCGGCATTATCAGGAGAAAAAATCTTTTTACCTTCAGCGTGTGGAGGAGGAGGTACTTGTGCATTGTGCAAATGTCAAGTATTAGATGGAGGCGGAGATATTTTGCCTACGGAAACAAGCCATATCAACAGGAAAGAAGCAAAAGATAATTGGCGTCTTTCTTGTCAGGTTAAAATTAAACAGGATATGAAAATTCGTGTTCCTGATGAAATATTCAATATTCAAAAATGGGAATGCACTGTAAAGTCAAATGAAAATGTTGCCACATTTATAAAAGAACTGATTTTAGAACTTCCCAAAGGGGAAAATCTTAATTTTAGTGCGGGCGGATATATTCAAATTGATATTCCTGAATATCATAATTTAACCTATTCAGATTTTGTAGTTCAGGATCAATATCATCCGGATTGGGATCAATATAATATATGGGACTTAGTTGCTAATAATGAGGAAGAATGCTTTCGAGCGTATTCTATGGCAAACCATCCTGCTGAGGGAAATAAAGTGATGTTAAATGTTCGCATTGCAACTCCACCTCCACCACTTTGGGATACTGCTCCTCCAGGGATTGCTTCATCTTATATTTTTAATCTTAAAGAGGGTGATAAAGTTACTATATCCGGACCTTATGGTGACTTTTTTGTGAAAGATACGGATAGAGAAATGGTATATATTGGTGGTGGTGCAGGAATGGCTCCTATGAGGAGTCATTTATTTGATTTATTTCATACTAAAAAGACAAATAGAAAAGTCTCATTTTGGTATGGAGCTAGATCATTAAGAGAAATGTTTTATGAAGAGGATTTTAAAGATATTGTTGAAAACTTTTCCAATTTTTCTTTTCATATTGCGATGTCTGAACCTCTACCTGAAGATAATTGGGATGGTCCTACAGGATTTATTCACCAGGTTTTACTTGATAATTATCTTAATAAACATGAAGATCCCACAGAGGTTGAGTATTATTTATGTGGTCCTCCTCCTATGATTGATGCCTGTCAAAAAATGCTGTATGATTTAGGTGTTGAACCAGAAATGATTGCATATGATAGTTTTGGTTAGTTATACAAATTAGATTGGATTTGTATCAGATAGCTGCTCTTCACATTTATTAATATCACCACCACAAACTGAACAGGATCCATCAGGATTTCCCCCACAAGATCCACTTAATGGTTTATTATTCAGAATTGCTCCTGCTGACATTAGGAGAATAGCAAATAGAAGAATGATAATTCCAATAATTATATCCATAAGAAAATTTAATTTAAATCAATCATTTTTTAATCATGATTTTGTTTTTTAATAATTATTATGAATTAATTAAGAATACACTAATTTTAGAACTTATTTTTTGATAAAAATAATAACTTAAAATGAACTATATGAAATATATCTATTTACTTTTATTTACACCGATGTTTTTATTCGGAGCGGGTGCAGGGGAGCATCATGCTCCTCATCTTGATGGATCAATATTATCTATTTTTTGGGTTATCCCTTTTGTAGGTATTCTTCTATCAATTGCAATTTTTCCACTTATTGCGCCTCACTTTTGGCATAAAAACTTTGGTAAAGTCTCACTGTTTTGGGCTGTATTTTTACTTATTCCATTGTTATTAAACCAACATATAGGTTTTAGCATCACTTTATATGAGGTTTTACATGTTGGTTTACTTGAATATGTTCCTTTTATAATTCTTTTATTAGCATTATTTACTATTTCTGGAGGAGTGAGACTTAAAGGAAGTCTAGTAGGAAAACCTATTGTGAATGCACTAATTATTCTTATTGGCACTTTGCTTGCCAGCTGGATGGGAACAACTGGTGCGGCAATGTTATTAATTCGTCCTCTGATCCGGGCTAATCAAGCGCGCAAGTATAAGGTGCATACGATTGTATTCTTCATATTTTTAGTTGCAAATATTGGAGGTTCTCTAACTCCTTTGGGTGATCCTCCTCTATTTTTAGGTTTTTTAAAGGGAGTTTCTTTTTTCTGGACAACATCAGCTATGTTTCTTCCTATGTTAATGGTTGTATGCTATCTTATGGTAGTTTATTTCTTATTGGATAGTTATTTATATAAAAAAGAAGATATTCCATCTATTGAAAATATTGATGATTCAAATGCTGAAAAACTATCATTAGAAGGATCATTTAATTTACTTTTGCTTGTAGGCGTTATTGGAGCAGTTTTGCTCAGTGGTTTTTGGAGACCACATATTTATTTTCCTATTTACCATGTTCATGTAGAATTACAAAATTTAACTCGAGATGTTTTACTGCTACTTTTAACTTATTTAAGTTGGGTACGTACACCTATGAAAATAAGGGAAGCAAATGAATATACGTGGTTTCCTATTGTTGAGGTTGCAAAATTATTTGCTGGAATATTCATTACTATTATTCCTGCAATTGCAATTTTAAAAGCTGGTGATAAAGGAACTCTTGCTGCAGTTATTCAATCTGTATCTAATGAATCTGGCCCTATTAATTTCATGTATTTTTGGTTAACTGGGATTTTATCTAGTTTTTTAGATAATGCCCCTACTTATCTTGTATTTTTTAATACTGCGGGTGGTGATCCAGTTTTATTAATGAATGACTTATATAATACACTGCTAGCTATTTCTACTGGTGCTGTATTTATGGGGGCCAATACCTATATAGGAAATGCGCCGAATTTTATGGTAAAATCTATTTCTGAATCGGCAGGCATTGAGATGCCTAGTTTTTTTGGTTATTTAATTAAATACTCTATACCTATTCTATTTCCTATATTTTTTATTGTAAGTATTGTTTTCTTCTAGTGCGAATTACAAAAGTTACTACAAAAACAGGCGACAAGGGCAAGACAGCTCTTGGAGATGGTTCTCGAGTAAAAAAAGATAGTTTACGTATTCATTGTTTAGGGTCTATTGATGAACTGAATAGTTCTATTGGTTTGGCTTCAGTTATGCTGCCTGTTAAACCAATAATTGATTTAAAGTCTATCCAGAATGATCTTTTAAATATAGGTGCAGAAATCTCAATGCCCGATGCTAAAAAAAAATTCCTTAATAAAGATCGTATTTTATTTCTTGAAAAAGAGATTGAATCAATTAATAAGGATTTACCACCACTAGAGGAATTTATTTTGCCAGGTGGAAATGATTTATGTTCGAGAATACATATGGCAAGGTCTATCTGTAGGCGTGCGGAGAGAGATCTTGTTTCGTTAAATAGCAAGGAACAAATTTCACCAGAAGTTCTTAAATATATAAATAGATTATCAGATTATTTGTTTGTTGTTGCTAGATTGCTAATTCAAATAAGTGATAGTGATGAAATCCAGTGGAACAGGGGTTAGATACTTTTTCTTTTTATGGTTTATTAATTAATATCTAATAATCATAAATTCCATCTTGTATCGAGAAATATGATGATTGATTGGAAAAATACTAATACCTATATAAATGAAGCTAAATCAATTTTGCTAACAATGCATGAGAACCCAGATGGTGATGGATTGGGTAGCGCTACGGCAATGTACCATTATTTAAAAGAGATTGATAAAGATTGCAGAATTCTTAATGTCTCTTTGCTACCAATAGAATATGATTTTTTAAATACAGGTAATATTATTGAAACATATAGCCCAGATATTCATGATTCATGGATTGCCAATGCAGATTTAGCAATCATCTTTGATGTAGGTGATTATAAAAGAATCCGAGAGCTTAAAACCCAAATTATAAAAAATAATATTAAGACATTAAACATTGATCATCACCCTCATCCAAAAGATCATCCTTTTACTCATAATGTTGTTGATCTAAATGCTGCTTCAACTGGAGATATGGTTTATGATTATATTAAGACTGTAAGAGATGGAAAAATTTCTAAATTAATGGCCGAAGGAATATATACTGCGGTTATGACTGATACTGGATGTTTTCGATATTCGAATACAAATACACATTGCCATGATATTGCAATTGAGTGTATAGAAGCAGGTGTAAATACTACAAATATTTACCAATTGATTTATGAATCAAGCTCTCAGTCTAGAATTAATTTATTAGGTAATGTATTACAAAATATTCATTATGAATTAGATGGAGAATTTGCATGGTATGTTATTGATCAAAATATGATGTCTATGGCTAAAGCATCAAAAGCAGATGTTGAAGGATTTACTGATTTTATTCGCACGATAAAAGGTGTAGAAGTATCAATGATGGTGATGGAGAGTGAAGATACGGGTTGTAGGTTGAATTTTCGTTCTACAGGAAAATATATAATTAACGAAGTTGCCATCGAGTTAGGTGGAGGTGGGCATAAATTTGCTTCTGGAGCTGTTGTAAATAAACCGTTAGATACTGTAGTGAAAAATGCAGTAGATACAATGAAAAAGTCTATTTTAGAACAACGTTTAGGTGAGTAAATGAAAATTTTGTTGGCGAAAGATGCTGGTTATTGTTTTGGAGTTAGAGACGCTGTTAGTCTTGCTTATGAAACAGCAGAAAAAGAAGGTGAAGTATTCATGCTTGGAGATATTGTGCATAATGAAAATGTGGTCGAAGAGCTTGAAGAAGCTGGAGTTAAAGTTGTCAATAGTTTAGATAAAGTTCCAGATAATAAACCCATTTTGTTCCGTGCGCATGGGACTGTTCCTGATGTATGGAAAGAGTCAAAAATGAGAGAAATGGAAGTTGTAGATGCAACATGTCCTTTAGTGACAGAAATCCATGAAGAAGTAAAAAAATTACATTCCGAAAACAGAAAGATTATAATTATTGGTGACCATGGTCATGATGAGGTAAATGGTATAAAAGAGCAGGTAGAAAATGCTATTGTTGTTGCAAATCCTGAAGAAGCAATGCAATTAAGAAAAATAAAGAAGGCTGGAGTTGTTTCACAATCTACTCAAATGATTGAGAATGTTCAGGAAATAATTAATATTTTAATGACAAAGGTATTTGACCTTCGGTTTGTAAATACAATATGTTTTCCTACAAGAAGGAATCATGAACAGATAAAAAACTTATCAGAAATATGTGATATAATGATAGTTATAGGATCGTTTACTAGTGCTAATTCTAAACGATTAACTGAATTAGCTAAAATTCGAAATGAAAGAACGTTTCAAGTTACCTCTGCTGAGGACTTAGAAATTGATTGGTTTCAAAACTCAGATACGGTTGGTGTATCTGCTGGGGCCTCAACTCCTGATAACATCATTAATCAAGTTTTGGATAAAATTAAATCAATTGGTAAAGTAACTGAAGAGGAGTTGGTTTATGAGTAAAGGTTCTTTTGAAGTAAAAGTTGGTTTGGCTGAGATGTTAAAAGGTGGTGTAATTATGGATGTTACCGATGCTAAGCAAGCTAAAATTGCTGAGGATGCTGGTGCGGTAGCTGTAATGGCTTTAGAGCGTATACCTGCGGATATAAGATCTGATGGAGGTATCGCGAGAATGAGCGATCCTGAAATGATAAAAGAAATTCAAAATACGGTTTCTATACCAGTAATGGCGAAATGTCGTATAGGCCATTTTGCAGAAGCTCAAATACTTGAAGCATTAGAAATTGATTTTATTGATGAGAGTGAAGTCCTAACACCTGCAGATGAAACAAACCACATTTGGAAACATACATTTAAAGTTCCTTTTGTTTGTGGATGTAGGAATTTAGGTGAAGCACTTAGAAGGATTGGAGAAGGTGCTGCGTTAATTCGTACTAAGGGTGAGGCTGGAAGTGGCAATATTGTTGAGGCAGTCAGGCATATGAGGGAAGTTCAATCAAATATAAAAAAACTAACAAAAATGGATGATGATGAATTAATGGCTGTATCAAAAGATATGGGAGCTCCTTTTTCATTAGTTCAACAGGTTTCAAATTTGGGTAAATTACCTGTTCCAAATTTTGCAGCTGGAGGTATTGCAACACCTGCTGATGCTTCATTGATGATGCAACTTGGCGCTGAAACTGTTTTTGTTGGTTCGGGAATTTTTAAATCAGAAGATCCGGCTAGTCGCGCAAAAGCTATTGTTGAATCTGTAACGTATTTTGAGGATCCAGAAAAATTACTTAATGTCTCAACTGGCTTGAAATCAGCAATGAAAGGTTTAGACATATCTGAGATTCCTGATGATCAATTATTACAGGAGAGAGGTTGGTAAAAAGAGTAGGCATTTTAGCCCTTCAGGGCAATTTTTATAAGCATAGATTGTTGCTTGAGCAAATAGGCGTAGAATCTATTTACGTACGATATGCATCTAACTTAAATGATATAAATGGGTTAATAATCCCTGGTGGAGAATCAACTACAATGACAAAACTTATTGATCGAGCAGGATTATATGAACCAATTATTTCATTCGCAGAAAAAAAACCAATTTTGGGTACTTGCGCAGGTTTAATTTTAATGTCTAATAGCGCAATGGATGAGCGTGTAAATACTTTAAAGTTATTAGATATTGATGTAGAACGTAATGCTTTAGGAAGGCAAGTTGATTCATCCATCGAAACATTAAAAATAAATTATAACAATATTTCAAAAAATATTAATGCAACTTTTATAAGGGCCCCTAAGATTATACGCTATGGAAGTCATATCAATGTTTTAGCTTATTATAATGAAATTCCTTGTGCAGTCAAATCTGGCTTACATGTTGGGCTTTCTTTTCATCCAGAGCTAAACAATGTTTCAATTTTTCATGAGATAGCATTTGATACTTTAATAAATAAAAAAGAAGATTTATATGCAGCTTAAATATTTAAAGAATATTCAAACTCCAAAAGATATTCGAGATTATAATATAGAACAATTAAGAGAGCTTTGTGATGAAATCAGAAATTATACAATTGATACTGTCACAGCTGTAGGCGGTCATTTAGCACCAACATTAGGGGCAATTGAGCTTACAGTTGCTTTACATTATGTATTTAATACACCAAAGGATAAATTAATTTGGGATGTTGGGCACCAAGCTTATGCACATAAAATTTTGACCGGACGCTTTGGCAGTATGAATACGATAAGACAATTTGGTGGTCTAAGTGGATTCTTAAAAAGGACCGAAAGTGAATATGACGTTTTTGGAGCTGGACATGCTTCTACTTCTATTTCAGCAGCATTAGGTGTTGCTGCTGCTAGAGATCAAAATAATCAAGACTTTAAAGTTTCTGCAATAATTGGAGATGGATCGTTAACAGGTGGTTTAGCGTATGAAGGTTTAAATAATTCTGGAATTTTGAACACACAAATTCTCGTGGTTTTAAATGATAACGAAATGTCAATAAGCCCAAATGTTGGAGCAATGAGTAAATATTTAACACGAATTACAACCAATCCATTATATAATAAAATTCGTAATGAGATATGGAATATAACGGATTCACTTCCATGGGGAAAAAAATTATCCAAAAAAATTCTACAAAAAATTGATGAAAGCCTGAAAGCGCTTTTGGTTCCAGGTGTATTATTTGATGAGCTCGGTTTTCGATATTTTGGGCCAATTGATGGTCATGACGTTAATGAATTAGTAAAAACATTAAATAATATTAAGAATATTAATCAGCCTGTCTTATTGCATATCATAACTAAGAAAGGTAAAGGACTAGTCTCTACTTCTGAAAAGAATGGTGAGTATCATAGAGATGCTGTCAAGTATCATGCAGTGAAGCCTAGTCAAAATAATGGTGAATTGAAAAAATCTAGTGAGACAAAAATACCTTCTTTTCAAGATGTGTTTGGATATTTATCCTGCGAAGTTGCTCGAAATCGTAAGGATACTATATGTATAACTGCAGCCATGCGAGAAGGAACTGGATTGGTTCCTTATGCAAAAGAATTTCCTGATAGATATTATGATGTGGGAATTGCTGAGGGCCATGGGGTAACATTTTCTGCGGGATTTGCAACAGAAGGACTAAGGCCAATAGTGGCTATTTATTCTACTTTTTTGCAGAGAGCATTTGATCATATTGTTCATGATGTTGCTATACAACATTTACCTGTCATATTTTGTATGGATAGATCTGGTATTGCAGGTGAAGACGGACCAACGCATCATGGTTCATTGGATATTCCTTATTTAAGATGTATACAGGATATGATTGTTTCTGCACCAAGGAATGGAAATGAATTTCGCCACTTACTTTACTCTGCGCTCAATCAAAAAGAATCTCCTTTTTCTATTCGATATCCTAAATCAAGTGCCGTTGAATTTGACTCTGATGGTCAAGCGGAACTCTTACCTATAGGTAGTTGGGAAGTCTTGCGTACTGGATCAGATGTTGTAGTGCTTTCTGTAGGTCCACTTTGTTATAATGTTGAAAGAGCAGCAGAAGTTTTACATAACAATAATATATCAGTGGAAATAGTTAACTGTCGTTTTATAAAACCAATGGATGAAAGTTACCTAAAGTCATTAATTGAACGTTTTGAAAATGTAGTTACTATTGAAGAGGGTGTCGTTATTGGTGGATTTGGTGATGGTGTATCTTCTTGGTTATTAGAAAATGGATTTCAAGGTCGAATTAAACGATTAGGTTTACCAGATAGTTTCGTTCAACATGGTAAACGTGAAGAGTTGCTTTCTGAAGTTCGTTTGGATGAAAATTCAATAATTAAAACTATTCAATCATTGGTAAATACATCTACCGATATATTTGTAGAATCATGAAAAATTATTTATGAATAAAAGAAAAGAAAAATTTTTAAATAAAGAAAATATTTGGAAAAAAGAATTAAAAAGCTTTCCAGATCGTGATTATAACTTTAATACTCTTAGTGGTAAAAAACTTGATCCACTTTATTATCCTGATAATTCAGATATGCAATACATTGATAAATTAGGTTTTCCAGGACAATATCCCTATACAAGAGGAGTGCATGCTAATATGTATCGTGGAAAGCTTTGGACAATGCGTCAATTTTCAGGATATGGTAGCCCTGAAGAGTCGAATAAGAGGTATCATTATTTACTAAATCAAGGGCAAACTGGATTATCTATAGCATATGATATGCCTACATTAATGGGCTACGACCCAGATCATCCAATTTCTTTAGGAGAAGTAGGAAAATGCGGAGTGAGTGTAGCATCTTTAAATGATATGGAAATGTTACTTAAAGGAGTTGATTTAAGTAAAGTTTCTATTTCACAGACAATTAATGGACCAGCTATTATTCTCTTGGCGTTTTATATTGCGTTAGCTCAGAAACAAGATGTTCCTTTGAATGAACTTCGAGGTACATTACAAAATGATATTTTAAAAGAGTTTACTGCACAAAAAGAATGGATTTTCCCTCCCTTACCATCCATGCGCATTATTACAGATATGTTATCTTACTGCACAAAAGAAATGCCTAAATACAATACAATTTCTATCTCCGGTTATCATATTAGAGAAGCTGGATCAACAGCGGCTCAAGAGTTGGCATTTACTTTAGCAGATGGTTTTACATATATTGAATTTGCTTTAAAAGCTGGTTTAAAAATTGATGATTTTGCACCAAGATTATCATTTTTCTTTAATTCTCATTTGGACTTTTTTGAGGAGATAGCAAAATTTAGAGCCGCTAGAAGAATATGGGCCAGGCACTTAAAAGAAAAATATGGAGCAAAAAAAGAAAGTTCATTAAAGTTAAGATTCCATGCTCAAACAGCAGGATGTTCATTGACTGCTCAACAACCTGAAAATAATATTTCTCGTACTGCTTTTCAGGCGATTGCGGCAGTATTAGGAGGAGCACAGTCATTACATACAAATTCAATGGATGAAACTCTTGCGCTTCCATCAGAGAAGGCCGCAGAGATAGCATTAAGAACTCAACAGCTAATTGCTTATGAAACAGGTGTTGCAAATGTAGCTGATCCTTTGGGTGGTAGCTGGTTTGTTGAGTCATTAACAGATCAACTTGAAAGAGATGCTGAAAATTATTTTGAAGATATTGAAAAAAATGGAGGTGTTATCCAAGCTATTGAAGATGGATATTTTCAAAGAGAGATTGCAAAATCTGCGGAAGATTATCAAAAGCTTATAGATGAAAAACAGCTATATGTTGTTGGAGTAAATAAATTTAATAAAGATAATGAAAATATTGATATACCAATATTAGAGATTGGTCCTGAAGTAGAAAAGGATCGTATAAAATCAATTAATAAATTGAAAAATAATCGAGATGAAACTTTGGTACAAAAATCTCTCAATTACATACAGGAATGTTGTAAAAATAAAGATAATATTATGCCTGCAATTATTAATGCAGCAAAATCAAATGTAACACTTGGTGAAATCGTTACAGTAATGAAAGTAGAATTTGGTGAATGGCAAGAAGCTTCTGCATTTTAATCTATAAGTTTTAATTAGGTATGCATCAAAAATATAAGGTTTTTCTAGCAGTAATTGCTATATCATTAATTTCAGCATTTTGGATATTATGGTCTTCATTTAATCCAGTAAATGATAAAGCATTGGTAAAATTTATTTCTGTTAAAGAAATATTAGACTTAGATAAAACAGAGCGTGTCCGTCTAGGCGGAATTGTTGCTGATAGTTCTATTGTGGTTTCAGAATCAAATAGATTAGAAGTTTATTTTAGTATCAAAGAAGGTATTTCAATTTTACCAGTTAAATTTATTGGTACAAGGCCTGATTTATTTAAACATGGTGCTGAGGTTATTGTTGAAGGTGTCTATGCTAATGGATCATTTAATGCAGATATGTTGCAAACAAAATGCGCCTCACGCTATGAAGGTGATTTGCGAGATGAATCATCTTATAAACTAGATGAAATAAATATATGACCCCTGTTCTTGGCAGTGTTTCAATCAGTCTTGCTGCTGGATTTTGCACTTTATCAATATTTTTATTATTATTATATATTAATAATGTTGATTATCGTTTCTTCCTTTCAGGAAGAAGGATGGCAATAGTAGTATCTATTCTTGTAATTATTTCTACACTTATTTTAATTAATGAACTTATAACGAGTAACTTTGATATAGATTACGTTGCTCATCATACTAGTCTAGAAACACCAGGTATCTATAAATTCAGTGCTTTATGGGCAGGTCAGTCTGGATCGCTACTTTTTTGGTTATTTATTCTTTCTATTTTTAGTTTGATTGCAATTTATCAAAATAGAAATAGGTATCATAAAATGATGCCCTGGATATTAGTTGTAATACTTTTTGTACAATTATTTTTTCTTATTCTTCTTAATTTTATAGCTAACCCCTTTGAAGCAACAGACGCTGATTTTGAAGTTATTAATGGATTAGGTCTCAATCCTTTGCTTCAAAACCTAACCATGGCAATCCACCCACCAATATTGTACTTAGGATTTGTTGGATTTACTATCCCATTTGCTTTTGCTTTCGCAGCTTTAATTACAAATGATACTGGTTCTTTATGGATTAGATCTATAAGAAGATGGTCTTTGGTTACATGGCTAGCACTAAGTTCTGGAATTATTTTAGGTGGTTGGTGGGCATATCAAGAACTAGGTTGGGGTGGTTATTGGGCATGGGATCCAGTTGAAAATGCATCGTTTATGCCTTGGTTAACTGGTACAGCTTTTTTGCATTCTATTATAATACAAGAAAAGAAAAATATGCTTCGATTATGGAATATGATTCTAATAATGCTAACATTTATTCTAACAATATTTGGGACATTTCTTACTCGAAGTGGCGTAATGTCATCTGTACACTCTTTTACTCAATCTCCATTAGGGCCTTTTTTTCTATCATTTGTATTTTTTTTATTATTTATATGCACTTATCTGATTATTAAAAACTTTTCAAATCTAAAATCAGAAAAACGTATAGAATCTTTAACTTCAAGAGAAAGTGGATTCCTTTTTAACAATGTAATTTTTGTCACACTTTGTTTTGCAGTATTTTGGGGTACAATATTTCCTGTTATAACAGAAGCAGTTCAAGGTACTAAGATTACGGTGGGCGCTCCTTTTTTCAATCAAGTAACTATCCCTATTGGTTTATTTCTCCTTTTTTTAACAGGAGTAGGTCCATTATTAGCTTGGAGAAAAACCTCAAAACAAAACCTAAAAAATAATTTTACTGTACCAATATTATTATCCCTTTTCTGTTCAATTCTTTTCTTCATAATTGGTCTTAGAGGTTATGTAGTTATATCTCTTACTCTTTCAGTATTTGTAACTATTTCGATTCTTATGGAATTCAAAAGAGGAATATCTTCAAGAGTAAGTCAATTCCAAGAAACAATATTATTAGCTTTTTTGACAATGATAAAAAAGAGCAGAAGTAGATATGGTGGTTATTTTGTCCATCTTGGTATTGTTGTAATGTTTATTGGGTTTACAGGACAGGCATTTAACTTAAAAAAAGAATTCGGATTGTCTGTTGGAGAACAAAATCATATTGGTGATGTTAAATTAGAACTTGTAAAATTATGGTCAGAAGAAAGAGCAAACCATTTTTCATGGGTAGCAGAATTATTAGTTAGTACTGATGATGGAAAAATAATTACATCATTATTACCAGAGAAGAGAATTTATTTTCATCTTGATCCTAATCCTGACAGAAGACAGCCGCACAGTGAATTAGATATTTATAGTACATTTAAAAGAGATATATATTCTGTTTTCTCTAGCTTAGACACAGAAAACGGTGTTGCATTTTTTCAAATTATGATAAACCCTCTAGTGAGACTTGTATGGTATGGGGCCTATATCCTAGTATTTGGTACTATAATTGCTTTATGGCCAAGTAATAGAAAGAAATTGATAAGATAATGATTTCTTATTCTACACTATTTCTATTTTTTATCTTTTCTTGTTTTTTTCTCTTTTCAATTTGGCCATTGTTATCAGATAGAATAAGTAATAATCTAGAAAATTTTGATATTCTTAATGATCTTGAAAGAAGAAAATCAATTTTATATCGGGAGATACAATATCTTGACAATGAATATTATACTCAAAAAATAAATATAGATGATTATAATACTTCTAGAACTGAATTAGTGCGTGAAGTATCTGAAATTATTGATAAAATAAACTCTTCCCTAAATAACCAATAAGCTTAGCATTGCTTACAATTAATAATATATCAAAAAGTTTCTA
>JAZAOA010000102.1:0-3072 GCA_036228285.1 Fidelibacterota bacterium | reverse complement strand
ATGGTGGATATATCCGAACAGTGAATGAAGATACTATATATTATGATCGCATCTATTTTGACCGAAAAATGATCCGACCAGAAGTAGCTTTATATCATGAAAATGAAGATTTACCATTTATAAAGTTGCCATTTCAAGATATACATTTTGTTCGTGCTGATGGAAGCATATTAAAAAAATCTGTTCGTAATGGTTTTTACACAAGTCTAATGTCTTTTTCCATCTCCACAGTATTAAAAATTAATTCAAAATATAGAGATGGGGCATTTTTTGGTTCAGCTGTATGGAGTGGAGTCAAAAGTATATTACCTGGCTTTAAACCATTAGAGAATGGTAAACAATATCATTCATTTACTTTTATTACGCCGTCTGCCACGATTACTTGGATGCTTTTTGATCTTATCTTTGACCGAAGGACTCAATATTTCCGTCCAATGGAGAGAGATATCATTTTTCCTAGATCCATGTATAAATTTTCTATAAATACGATATTGAATCGTCAAATAGAAAAAATTCAATATCGTAGAAATGAAAAACGAAAAGAAAAAGAAGCAGAAGAAGCAAAAAAGAAACAATCGCTTTATTAGATATTAATCTAGAAAAAAAGCACTTTATTTTTTTTCAGTAACTAGCACTATATTTACATCAATATCATCTAGAATTAATTTATCTCCAAGATTTTCAAAAAAACTCCCAGATCGAAACCGGACATTATACTTTGATCTGTCAAACGATAAGATTGATTTTGCCTTAAGATAAGGTGAAGATTCAATTAACGTAGCACTAAAGAAAATTGGATTGCTAATATCTTTAATTGTTAATTGACCTTCAAAATCAATTAGGTTTTTTAACTTATTATAAGATTTGCTTTTAAAATTAAGTGTGGCATTAGGATAATTTTCAACTTCAAAGAAATCTGCACTCCTTAAATGACCTTCTAACATTTCCTTTGCTCGCCCTTGCAGATCTGTAACATTTATAGAACTCATATCAATTGTTATATTTCCATTAATTGTGTTTTCATCAATGATTTGAATCGTTCCATCAGACAAATTAAGAGTTCCAGTATGTATCTTAGTTGAGATTTCTTTACCAATCCATGAAAGTTCAGTTCTATCAACAACAACTGAGTATACACCTTCTTCAAATGATACTTGATTTAATGTTTTACTAGATTTTTCTGTATCCTTTACGGTACCACATCCAGCTACAAACATAAAAATAATTATTAATGTCTTTTTCTTCATAATAGAATGTAAAAACAAAATGGACTTTCTATTAATAAAATAGTAACTAATAATTATTTTAAGAGGAGCATTTTCTTTGTTTCTGTATACCCTTCAGTCTGTATCTGATAAAAATAGATACCTGGACTGACTGGTATACCATAATTATTTGTAGCATTCCATAATACGGATCTAGAACCAGAATTTTCTGTATGATTCACCAAAGTTTTTATTTCCTTACCAATTATATCATATATAATAACAGTTACCCAAGAATTTTTTGGGAGATCATACTGAATTGTAGTTACTGGGTTAAAAGGATTTGGATATGCATTGTGAAGTTTGTACATAATTGGATTTGTTTTTTCAATAACGGATAGCTCACCACAGCTAACAGTATCCTGTTCCCCTAAATAATCATTAATACAAATTGGGTATGGTGGGCACAATAGGTTCCCAGTCAAATCAAAAGATAAATTATCTTCATAATTCAGATTCAAATCACATATTGATTGAGATAATTGATTGGAAAGATAATTAAACTCCAAACGTAACTGATTTATTTCCGTTAGCTCATAAATATTTTCTGGTATTGAACCGGATAATTGACAATTGATATAAGCACCACACATAAGACTTTTTAATCGTCCATCTTCCCATTCTTGTAAACCTAACTCTAAGGGCTCTATAATGCTATCACCATCAGAAAAATAATATTCTTCTCCATCAATTAACTTCCAAAACCATGAATTTGGATCATCCATATACGGGTTAGGAGAACCACAATGATTATCCCAATCTTCACAATTCAATTCTATACCACTTTCATAACTATTATTAATCATATCTTGAAGAATAGCTAAATCATTATTATAAAAACAATGTCCATTAATTTCCGTATATCCTTCATTACAAAGAATTGGACAATTTAATGTTGTTAAAAATTGTGATGCATCTACCGGTTCATCAATTAATGAATCACAAAGTTGCATACTGTCCTTAAGATGATATTTTACCCAATTGATTGCTTTATCTCGAACTGATTCAAATACAGGTACTTCTGCTGAGCTATGACCTCCAGATTCTATTTCATAAAGCATTTTAGTTGTAGCCTCAGGAGTGTTCATGTATTGATCAGCTCCTAATAATCCTTCATAATCAGGAAGTTCATTAATCTCATTCTCCCCTGAAATAATTAATACAGGTACATTATGACTAAGGTGTTCAGGAAGTAAGCAAATACAATAATCATATTCAGCGCAACCTATGCAATCTTCAATTATAATTGTTGGATTTAATGCAATTACAGCATCTAATGTTGAGTCCAATACAGCTGCTAATTGAACCACGCCACCACTTAAAGAATAACCAACCGCAGCAAAAGAATTAGTATCTATTTGATCAAAAACAGGTGATAAAGATCTGACGTTCTCTTGCTTGACTGTTTCAATAAGGTCAAGCATTGCTATAGCTCTTTCTTCATGACTTTCATTAATCGGGTCGTTATAATCAATAGTAACTGCTATAAATCCATACGATGCGAATAAACGACCCCATTCTGCCATTGCTTCTCCTAAGCCACCCCATCCTGGACCTAATATAATATTTGATAATGGTGTTTCAGCTCCTATAGGATAATACAATGTGGCATTATCATAATATGGGCCATCTCTCATTCCATCAGATTGTGAAATATAAAGATATTCGTATGGCCCATAATCTATATCACCGCCGCCTCCATTGATTTCTTCACATTGGTTTGTTTCTTGATTCCATACACAGAATTCTGCCCACTGAGAACACTCAAGGGAATCTAAATCCGAACATTCAGCATAAAGATAGTTTG
>JAZAOA010000101.1:0-9774 GCA_036228285.1 Fidelibacterota bacterium | reverse complement strand
GAAGCGCAGCGAATAAGACTGGCAACACAAATAGGTTCGCAGCTTATGGGAGTTTTATATATTTTAGATGAACCATCAATTGGCTTACATCCACGCGATAATAATCGTTTGTTAACCACATTAAAGAAACTGAGAGATCTTGGCAACTCAGTGATAGTTGTAGAGCACGATAGGGAAACTATGGAAGCTTCTGATTACATTATTGATATTGGTCCAGGAGCGGGAACCCATGGCGGGGAAGTTGTTTATGCAGGCGCACCCAAAGAAATTTTAAATTTTTCTAAATCTCTTACTGGAAAATATTTATCAGGGAAAAAGAATATACCGCTTCCTTCTAAAAGAAGAAATGGTAACCAATATTGTTTATCCATAAAGGGAGCAATAGGTAATAATTTAAAAAATGTAAATGTTGATTTTCCGCTTGGGAAATTAATAGTTATTACTGGAGTATCTGGAAGCGGAAAAAGTACTTTAGTAAATGAAACACTGTATTCAGCAGTATCAAGAGAGCTATATGGCTCACGTAAGCTTCCATTAAGCCATGAATCCATTGATGGTTTAGAGTTTATCGACAAAATAATTAACATTGATCAAAAACCAATTGGTCGCACGCCAAGATCTAATCCAGCAACTTATACTGGTGTTTTTGTGTTTATAAGGGAATTATTTTGCCAGCTTCCAGAATCAAAAATGCGAGGATATAAACCTGGTAGATTTTCATTTAATGTAAAAGGAGGTCGCTGTGAGTCATGTGAAGGGGATGGTATAATAAAGATTGAAATGAACTTTTTACCTGATGTTTATGTCACATGTGAAGTATGCAATGGGGCAAGATATAATAGAGAAACGTTACAAATAAAATATAAAGGAAAAAATATAGATAACATTTTAAAAATGTCTGTAGAAGAGGCTCTCTTGTTTTTTGAGAATATACCATCAGTAAAGAAAAAATTATCAACTCTTAATGAAGTTGGCTTGGGATATATAAAGCTTGGACAACAAGCAACAACTTTATCTGGGGGAGAAGCGCAAAGAATTAAACTTGCCTCAGAACTATCTAAAGTATCCAAGGGTCGAACATTGTATATTTTAGATGAGCCAACGACTGGTCTTCATTTTGAAGATATAAGAATGTTAATGAATGTTATTCACAAATTAGTAGATAGAGAAAATACTGTAATAGTCATTGAACATAATTTAGATGTTATTAAAAGCGCAGATTGGATAATTGATCTAGGACCAGAAGGGGGAAATGAAGGTGGAGAGATCATAACTTCAGGAACCCCTGAAAGCGTATCTAAATCTAAAAAGTCCTATACAGGAAAATTTTTATCTAAGGTTTTGTAATTTTTGAATTTATTTACTACAAACTTGGCGACCCCCCATTCCATTTGTTATCTTCAGTAGCCTTATATGATAAAATTATTTCTATTTTCTGCAAAAATTAATGACTGAAATCCATATTACTGACCCATCTATTATTGAAGACGATATAATTGTTGAGAAAACTTTACGCCCATCTCATTTTGATGATTTTATTGGACAAAAAGATGTTGTAGATAATTTGAAGTTGTATATAGATGCTGCTAATAAGCGCGATGAATCTCTCGATCATGTTTTATTATTTGGCCCACCAGGCCTTGGTAAAACAACTTTAGCAAATATTATATCAAAAGAGTTAAATGTTAATCTTAAACAATCATCAGGTCCAGTAATAGATAAGGCTGGAGATCTTGCAGGTATGTTGACTAATATTTCACGAAAGGATGTTTTTTTTATTGATGAAATACATAGATTAAATAGTGTAGTTGAAGAGTATTTATACTCAGCGATGGAAGATTATCAATTAGAAATCATGATAGATTCTGGACCTAGTGCTCGCAGCGTTCAGTTAAATATCGAAAATTTTACCCTTATTGGAGCTACTACTAGGCTTGGCAATCTAACTTCGCCATTAAGAGATCGATTTGGAGTTGTTCTTCGAGTAAATTATTATACCCCAAATGATTTATTTAAGATTATAAATAGATCAGCACAAATTTTAGAAGTTAGTATTGATAAAAAAGGGGCTGAAGAATTAGCAAAGCGCTCTAGGGGGACTCCAAGAATTGCAAATCGTATTTTAAGGAGAACTAGAGATTATGCTGAAATTAAATCAGATGGAAAAATAAATATGAAAATTGCACAAGAATCTTTGAAATCTTTAGGCATTGATGAACATGGCCTAGATGATATGGATCGCCAAATATTATCTGCTTTAATAGATAATTTTAATGGAGGACCTGTAGGCGTTAATTCTCTAGCTGTGGCTATCAGTGAGGACCCTACAACTGTTGAGGATGTATATGAGCCATATTTAATTAAAGAAGGTTTTATACAAAGGACAGCTCGTGGTCGCATTGCTCAAGAAAAAGCATATAAGATATTAGGTAAGGTTTTTAATTCAACTAAACAAACAGGACTATTTAAATGATACAAAAAAAGAAAAAATATAAACTAGCAGATTTTGATTATGCTCTTCCAAAAAAATATATTGCACAATATCCAGCGAAAAAAAGAGATGGATCAAAATTAATGGTTGTACATCGCGAGACAGGAGATATTGAACATAAAAAATTTTCTGATATACCAAACTACTTTAGAAAAAACGACTTGTTTATGTTAAACAATACTAAGGTTTTTCCTGCAAGATTATTTGCAAATAAAGATCGAACAGAAGCAAAAGTAGAGGTTTTTCTTTTGCGTGAATTGGAAAATGATCTTTGGGAAGTAATGGTAAAACCAGCAAGGAAAGTTAGAATTGGCAATAAGCTAATGTTCGCAAAAAATGTATATTGTGATGTTATTGACAATACTATTTCTGGCGGTAGAGTTGTGCGATTTGAGTATGATGGCGATGACATTTACAGCATTATTGATCGCATTGGTTTATCACCTCTACCTCCATATATAAATAGAAAAGCTGTTCCATCTGATAAAGTTAGATATCAGACAGTGTATGCTGATCGTAGAGGTGCTGTAGCGGCGCCAACAGCAGGTCTTCATTTTACTGATTCAGTAATTAATAAACTGAAAAAAAAGGAAATAAAAATAGATCATACAACACTTCATATAGGGCTTGGTACATTTAGACCTGTACAGGTTGAAGATCTTAATCGTCACCAAATGGATTCTGAGTATTTTGAACTATCGCCCGCTACGGCATTAGTAATCAATGAAACAAAGAAAAAAAGAAGAAAAGTTATAGCAGTTGGGACATCTACTGTTAGATCTTTAGAAACTGTAGTTGTTTCAGGATTTCAAGTAACCCCAAAAAGAGGATGGACAGATAAATTTATATATCCTCCTTATGATTTTAAAATGGTTGATGCCTTAATTACAAATTTCCATCAGCCAAAAAGCACGCTGTTAATGATGGTTTCTGCTTTTGCATCGAGAAAATTAATTATGCGCGCATACAATGAGGCTAAAAAGAAAAAATATCGCTTTTTAAGTTATGGTGATGCTATGCTTATTCTTTAATTGATGGAAAAATCAATATTCAAAGTTGGAGCTATACTACCAGCAGCAGGTATTGGCACTAGATTTGGAGAAAAAAAACAGTTTAAATATTTAGGTAATAAGCCTCTTTTTTTATATGCATTAGATGTATTTATAAACTGTAAGGAAATTACTGAGATAGTTATGGTCACGAATAAAGATGATATCGAATATGTTCATAAGGAAATAGATTCATTTAAAACTAAAAAATCTATTAAAGTTGTTAGCGGGGGAGCAAGAAGGCAGGACTCTGTTAAAAATGGATGTTCAGTGTTATCAAAATCTATAGATTTGGTAACAATTCATGATATTGCTAGGCCTTTTGTCACAAACGATCTAATATTATCTACTATCTTTGGATGCAATGAAAATGATGGTTGTATTGCTGCCGTATCATCAAAGGATACAGTTAAAGAAGTAAATAATTTTAATATTGTACGAACTATTGATCGTAAAAAAATATGGCTAGCGCAAACACCGCAAACATTTAAAAAGAAAATTCTTTTAGAATCTATTAGCAATATTGATTATACAGATGAAGCTTCCATGGTTGAAGCTTATGGTGGAACCATTTCAGTTATAGAAGGCTCTACTATGAATTTTAAAATCACTACAACTGATGATTGGGAATTAGCAGAAAAGATGCTTTATGATTAAATCAGGCATAGGGTATGATGTGCACCCTCTTAAAAAAGGAGAAAGCCTTACTTTAGGAGGAATAAAAATACCAAGTTCTTTTGGTGTCGTTGCTTTTTCAGATGGGGATGTATTATTGCATGCAATAGTAGATGCGTTATTAGGGGCAGCTGCATTAGGAGATTTGGGTAAGCACTATCCAAGCTCTGATGCGAAATGGAAAGGGAAAAATAGTTTATTTTTTTTACGGAATACTGCAGATATGCTATATAAGATTGGATATAAAATAGAACATATAGATAGCACAATTATCTTAGAAAAACCTAAAGTTTCGAGTAGGATATCTGAAATGATTTATACAATAGGGAAAGAAATTGATCTTGAAAAAGATTCAATTTCAATAAAGTCAACTACGACGGATGGGTTAGGTTTTATTGGAAAGAATAAGGGTATTGGTGCGCTGGCTATTGCTACAATTTCAAAGCAATAATTGAAGTCTTTAAAAATAAATTCATACGCTAAAATAAACATTGGTTTAAAAATAATTAACCAACGCAATGATAGCTATCATAATATAGAAACAGTATTTCAGGAATTACAATTTCATGATGTAATAACGTTTACAAAAATAAAAAAGGGGTATGAATTATCTTCAAATAATGAAGATTTCCCAATTGATTCGTCAAATACTTGTGCGAAGGCATATCTATCTATAAAAAAGCAATTTCCCAATCTTCAAGGTGTCAAAATACACGTTAATAAAGATATCCCAGTTGGCGCTGGGCTAGGAGGTGGGTCTAGTAATGCAGCATCAACTATGATTGGTATAAATAATTTGTATAATATTGGTTTAACAACAAATCAATTAATAGATATGTCACTTAGTATTGGTGCAGATGTGCCTTTTTTTATAGAGGGAGGAATTCAGCATGGGCAAAGTATTGGAGAAAAATTAACACCTTTAAAAATAAAACTTCCCTATACTATTTTATTGGTATTCCCTAATCGTGCAGTAAATACTGGATGGGCTTATTCACAAATTAGAAACAAGTTGGAAATACCTATTAAGGCGCTTAACTTCGCCGATCTTATAGAAAAGGACATAATTCCTTTTCAGCTTTTTGAGAATGATTTTGAAAAAATCGTTTTTTCGACATATCCAGAGATTGGGTTGATTAAAAGCAAATTACTTGATAATAATGCAAGGTTTGCCAGTCTGTCGGGTAGTGGCTCGACTGTGTTCGGATTTTTTAACGATGAAGCAGATGCTTTATCTGCAGAGTTATTATTTTCCAAGTCTTACAAGACAATAATTACACAGCCATTATTTAGTAGAAATTACAATCCCTGAATATGAAGATAATTTGGGGTGTCGTCTAACGGTAGGACACCGGGTTTTGGTCCCGGCGGTCGGGGTTCGAGTCCCTGCACCCCAGCAAAAAATCATGTATCATAGAGACTTAAGGTAGTGAAGGTATGGATAATACATTAAAAATATTTAGTGGAAGAAGTAATCCAATTCTCTCAAAAAGAATTATTGATCGCCTAGGATTAAAGCTAGGCGATGTTACAATACGCACATTTGCTGATGGGGAGTTATGGGTAAAATTTGAAGAAAATATTAGAGGTAAAGATGTATTTATAATTCAATCTACAAATGGCCCAGCTGAAAATTTGATAGAGTTATTTTTACTTATTGATGCAGCAGTAAGGGCTTCGGCTCAAAGAGTAACAGCCGTTATTCCATATTTTGGTTATGGCAGACAAGATAGAAAAGATCAGCCTAGGGTACCAATATCATCTAGAGTAATGGTAGATATTCTCACCGCAACTGGTGCTGATCGAATTATTAGCATGGATTTACATTCGACGCAAATTCAAGGATTTGCTTCAATACCATTTGATCATATATATAGTCGCATGGTTTTATTGGATAAGTTGAAATCATTAGATCTTAATCCAGAAGAATGTACTGTTTTATCCCCAGATGTTGGTTCTGCGGCAATGGGACAATCATATGCAAAGCGTTTAGGATTTCATTTTGCTCTGATCGATAAACGTCGGTATGCACCAAATAAAGCTGAGGTAAGTCATCTTATTGGGGATTTAAAAGGTAAAGATGTTTTGATTATTGATGACATGATTGATACGGCTGGTACAACAGTCTCAGCATCAAAAGCAGCTGTTGATGAAGGTGCTAATTCTGTTATAGCAGTTGCAACGCATGGAGTATTATCTGGCTCAGCAATTGAAAGATTGAAAAGCGCACCAATTAATAAGATTATTATAACAGATACAATTGCTGTTTCTGATGATAAGAAAATACCGAAAATGGATATTGTTTCAGTTGCAGATGTTTTTTCTGAAGCGATTAAACGAATTCATAAGGGTGAATCTGTTAGTGCATTATTTAACTTATAAATAGCAAGGAATTTATTATGGCACAAGAATATGAAAAGCTAGATTTAAAAGAAAGAACGGTTAAAGGGAAATCTAAAGCGCGTTCATTAAGAAGAGATGGAATGGTTCCAGGGGTATATTATTTTCGCGGGGAAGAGAATGTTGATTTGCAAATTGACAAAAAGAAACTATACCATGCAATGAGTTCAGGCCAACATGTTTTTGAAGTAGAAATGAATGGAGCGAAACAATACGTTACCATAAAAGGTATACAGTATCATCCCGTAACAGACGAAGTGCTTCATATAGATCTTATGCAAGTAAATATGACAGAAAAAATGAAATTTACTATTCCAATTTCATTAGAAGGAGAAGCAGAAGGAGTTAAAGAAGGGGGAGTGTTAAGTCAAATTTTAACTACGATTGATGTTAATTGTCTACCAACAAGTGTCCCTGATAATATTTTAGTAGATATTTCAAATATGGAACTTAATAGCAATATGACTGTTGCTGATATCGTTAATATACCTGAAGGTGTTGAAATATTATCTGATCCAGAATCTACTATTGCAACTCTTGCACCACCTAAAGAAGAGGAAGAGCCTGTTGTTGAGGAACTTGAAGAAGGAGAAGAGCTTCTTGAAGGAGAGGAACCAGCTGATGGTGAAACACCATCTACTGAAGAAGGATCAGCTGAAACCAAAGAGGGGGACGAACAAGGTGGTAAGCAAGACGACTCAAGCGATGGATCTGATTAATGGTCGTATTTGTAGGACTTGGTAACCCTGGAGATGAATATTATAATACAAAACATAATGCAGGCTATTGGATCGTTGATGAATTGGCCAAAAGATGGGTTTGTGATTATAAGCCAGGTAAAGGCAGCTATGTTTTTACAGAAAAAAAAACTGAAGATGTAATGTTAATGAAACCTACTACCGGAATGAATAATAGCGGATTGGCGTTAAAGCACTTTGTGAAATTATTTAATATTAATTTGAATAATTTATATGTTTGTGTAGATGATGTTGACTTGCCTTTGGGTAGAATTAGAATACGTCCAAAAGGAGGGGATGGCTGTCATAGAGGCTTAGAATCAATAATTTACCATCTAGGAAGTACAAGCTTCCCAAGATTAAGAATTGGTGTTGCTTCAAGCGACTATAAAAGACCCTCGGAAAACTATGTTTTAAAGCCATTTAAAAATAAGGATCATAATTTTTCTAAAGAAATGGTGCAAATTGCTGCTGATGCAGCAGAATCCCTTTTTTATAACGGGTTAGATAAAACAATGAATCAATATAATAAATTAGAGATGGGATAATCTAAATGGATATAAATACTTACCTATGGATAGTTTTAATTGCAGGCTCTGTGGCGCTGCTTTTTGCGTTGATAAAAACAAATTGGATTAATAAACAAGATCAGGGCACTGATAAAATGGAGCAAATTGGGATGAACATTGCTGATGGCGCCATGGCATTTTTACGCGCTGAATATCGTGTTTTAAGTTTTTTTGTATTAATTGTTGCTTTGCTTCTAGGTTTTGCAAATGCAGGTCGTCAAGATTCTAGCGCATTTATTTCTTTATCTTTTGTTTCTGGAGCCATTGCATCTGGATTAGCTGGCTTTATAGGAATGAAAGTAGCAACTAAGGCAAATAACCGAACAACCAATGCAGCGAGAACTAGTTTAGAGAGCGCTTTAAATGTAGCGTTTACAGGTGGTTCTGTAATGGGATTAAGTGTGGTAGGATTAGGTTTAATAGGTTTAGGGTCATTGTTTCTATTATATCAAAATATTTTTGTTAGTGATTATAATAAAGTAATAACAGTTATTTCTGGTTTCTCATTAGGTGCTTCATCCATTGCATTGTTTGCTCGTGTTGGTGGCGGTATTTATACGAAAGCAGCTGATGTAGGCGCAGATCTCGTAGGAAAAGTAGAAGCTGGAATACCTGAAGACCATCCTTTGAATCCAGCTACAATTGCTGATAACGTTGGAGATAACGTAGGCGATGTTGCAGGTATGGGAGCAGATTTATTTGAATCATATGTTGGTTCAATTATTGGATCAATGGTTTTGGGAGCAAGTATAATTGTAATGGGAGGATTTGATATTAGCTTTGTTTTATTGCCTTTGCTAATTGCTGCTTCCGGAATAATAATGTCTATTATTGGCACTTTTTTTGTTCGAGTCAAAGAAGGTGGCGATCCACAGAAAGCATTAAATAGAGGAGAGTTTGGTTCATCGATTATATTAATAGGTATAATTTATCTATTAGTTAAAAGTATTCTACCAGAGAGCTTTACACAGAATGAAATTATTTATTCAAATATGGGTGTATTTATCGCCACCACTATTGGATTATTTGCTGGTTTAGGAATTGGATTAATTACCGAACATTATACTGGCACCAATACTAAGCCAACAAACTCAATAGTAGAACAGTCTTTAACTGGACCAGCAACTAATATTATTGCAGGCTTAGGAGTTGGAATGCAATCAACTGCAATACCAATTTTAATTATAGCTGCTAGTATTATTGGAGCTTATCAATTTGCGGGTCTTTATGGTATAGCAATGGCTGCTCTTGGTATGCTTGCAAATACAGGCATTCAATTAGCGGTTGATGCTTATGGCCCAATATCAGATAATGCTGGTGGAATTGCTGAAATGGCTGATTTACCAAGTGAAGTTAGAGATCGCACAGATAAGCTTGATGCTGTTGGGAATACAACTGCAGCCATAGGAAAAGGATTTGCTATAGGATCAGCTGCATTAACAGCATTGGCTTTATTTGCAGCATTTATGGTACAAACAGGTATAGATAAAATAGATATTTCCAATCCAGTGGTTATGGCTGGTCTCTTTGTTGGGGGAATGTTGCCTTTTCTTTTTTCATCTATGGCAATGGGAGCAGTTGGGCGCGCGGCAATGGCAATGATAGAAGAAGTCAGAAGGCAGTTTAATGATATACCAGAATTATCTGCTGCTCTAGCTGTAATGAATAAATATGGTGAAAACGATAAATGGACAGATAAGGATAAAAAAATATTTGATTCTGCTGATGGGAAAGCAGAATATAGTAAGTGTGTTGATATATCGACTCAATCTGCTATTAAGGAAATGGTGTTGCCTGGCCTCCTGGCTGTTTTAACACCTGTTATTGTAGGGTTTATGTTTGGAGCTGAAACT
>JAZAOA010000100.1:0-7528 GCA_036228285.1 Fidelibacterota bacterium | reverse complement strand
ATTGATTCAAAAAAGGTAGAATATTCATTATTACTAACCATAAGCTCAACTTGAGTTGCATTTTCAACTAAAGCATTAATATAAACAGAATCACCTGGAAGAGGATTAGAATTGTTTTGTGAAACTGAAGAAATTATCGGAGCTATTTTTGCAATTTCATTATTGTTTAACAAATAAGTTCTTCTAGGCCCAACAGTTGATACAATTCCACAAATATCAATATAGTCATTGCTTAAATAATTGGTTACGTTGTAACGAAAATAATCTCCAACTGTAAATGGGAAAAATAAATTTGGATCGTTTAAGGCATACGTTTCAATGTTGTCTTGAATATCAGTTGCCCAATTATAAAAATATTCTGAGTTATATATTTCATCAATTATTGTTCGAATATGAGCAGTGTATATCATTTTATAAAGCGGAACATTCATCAGTTTACTAAAAAGAGGTCTTGTGGGATCATTTTCATAGTAAAAAGGAGGGCTATGGTATATCCAAAATGCATTTCCTCCAAAAAGTAGAAATAAATTTATAACACTGCCTCCAAAAGATTGATCTCTATCCCATGGAATAATTTCAAACTGTCCACTAGCATTTTGATATAAATAATAATTGTGGGGAAGAAATGGAAATATATAACTATCAAGATCTGGAAGAACTACTGATGTAGCAAAATACCATAATACCCTATCCACATTTAATATATCTTCAATATTCTCCGTGTCAAAATTAAGAGTAGAAATTAAATCTATTAAATCAGACCACCCATAATCCGATTTTAATTCATATCCTTTTTGATATTCAAATGCATTGGAGTCGGCTCCATGCCATACTAAATCTGGCCATGCTAAATAATTTTCACCATATTGAAATTGAGGTTCGCATTTAAAAAAGGTTCCTTCATCATTACCAAAATGCTTACGGAGAAACTGCTTATTAATTGATTCAGCATTTACATATAAACCTAAATACTCACCATAAATAGATACATTCATATATCCAACTTCTGGTGTAGGTAAATACATTCCTGATGTCAAATAACCAATTGTTTCGCGAACGAATGTTGGATCAAAAATGGAGTTTGATAATTTTAGTTTTTCATAACCCATTACATTTTGATCATCATGAACAAATTCTACATCAATATTAAAAGGAAGCTTAGGGTTCCCACTCTCATTGGGTTCAACAAATGACGAATTACCTTTATATCGTACACCAACGCTATCATAAATAACTCCGTTAACAGTGATATCAGCTAATAGATAGCTTTTATCATCTGCATACCATCGCGCCTGCAAAATTGAATCATAATCAGTATTATAAAATTCAATATTGATATCATGAACTGTATATGGATCATATAAATCTTGACCAACCAAAATGGTTAATAGCATAACAATAAATAAGTTTCTAAAACTATTCATATTAAAAAATTGTTATACTTAACCAAATATATTAAATAATAAACGCCATACTCTATAATTGGTTTTTCTAATAAGCCATGACCAATCCTTATTAGGTAAAATTGGCGGTATACTAGTGACATTTTCTTCATCCCAATTATTATTATATCCAGTCACATCCCAAAGTAAATCAGCTCCATCCAATCCAGAATCTTTGACAATCTTAGCTGGATTATATCCATTGTTTCTGTAATCATTATTATATAGCCAACATGCATCAGGAATTGGATCAACATCATAAACAAAATCTTTTCCAAAAAATAAATCGAGACCAATTACAGATACGCCAAAAGACTGATTATTATGAAATCGATTTCCTGTTACTTCTACACTATCTCCTGCCATTATCATAAGGCCTGTACCCTGTGGAACATTACTTACAATAGATCCAGGTTCACCAAAATTCACATGATTATTATTGTATACATAATTATTAATAATTTTGCAGTTTAATGAAACCTTGGAAGGATTATTAGGTAACAGAAAAACTAAAATTCCTCCAGCATTATTATATACTTCATTGTTTTCAACTAGTGCATTAACTGAGTTTTCAATTTCTATACCTGTAACATTACCATATGTAACATTTCTTCTAACTATAATATCTTTAGATTGTCCTATATATATACCAGCATCACTAATCCCTGTTACACTACAATCCTCTACCAATACTCCTACACATTCTACAGGATACAATCCATATAAACCAGTATTCTCACAATGAATATTTCTAAATGTAACTGCTTTGGATCTATTCAACATTAATCCATTTGCTGTATAATTTTTAATTACGAAACCATTAATTTCAATATTGCTTCCAGTGCCTACTCCAGCGTCTGGCAAAATATTTCTACCATCTAATACTGGTAACTTTCCATTATTCTCATTACCGATTATAGTAATGTTTGATTTATCAATCATAAGTGTCTCAAAATATTCACCATATTTTACAATCACTGTGTCACCGTCTTCAGCCATTTCAATTCCATCTTGAATAGCTTGACCAGAATTAACTATTAATTTCTTTCCAACTCGATAAATATTATTCATTTCTGGCTCAGCATATTCAATGTTTTGCATAACTATTTCTAATGATTCATTATCTATAGCTGGAACAACTGGCAACGAAGATGGAACCCTATTTGGTATAGCTGGCTTATTCGATTCATCCGTAAGTGCATGCATAAACGCAACTAAATCTTTACGCTCTTCTTGACTTAAATCAAATTTTCTTATTTTATCATCAAGCTGTGAATCTTTAAACCCATGTGCTCTGCCCCCGCCTCCTGCATAAAAATCTACAACTTCATCTAAAGTCTCGAATATGCCATTATGCATATATGGAGCTGTTAAAGCAATATTTCTCAACGTGGGGACTTTAAAAGCATTTTCATATCCCTTTCCAGCTATCTCAAATCTACCAAGGTCCGGTTTACTGTTTTTAGCTTGAGGGACACCAATAGCTTTGAAGTCAGGATTATTAAATGTTGGAAAATTATGGCATTCAAAACACCGAGTTTTTAATGATCGGAATAGATTCAACCCTCTTCTTTCAGATTTAGATAAAGCTAGGTGATCACCACGACTATATTTGTCAAATCGGGTATTGTTTGCAGTTATTGTTCTTTCAAATGCTGCGATCGCATAAGTAACATTTTCAAAAGTTAGTGAGTTTGAACTATCATCATTTTCAAAAGCTTCATTAAAAAATTGTACATATTCGGGTATATTTTTCAACTCCTTGATAAGTTCATTTTTATCTTGAGCCATTTCATTTTTATCTTGAATCGGAAAAGATGCTTGTTCTTCAAGATCATCAGCTCTTCCATCCCAATATTGTTTATGATTATATCCAACATTCCATATTGTAGGAGAGCTTCTGCGCAAAACAGTCCCCCCTGTTCTACTTTTACCAATACCCGATCCTCCATGCCCAATTGATAATGCCCTATTATCAGTAAATCCAAGATCTGGATGATGGCAATGAGCACATGACATATTATTATCTCCAGATAATAAAGGATCAAAATATAATAACTTGCCCAATTGTTCTTTTTTAGATGTCATGGGATTATTATCTCGAATTGGCATTAAAGGGAATCCCCTATTCAAATTTGCAGATGATGCAATAGTTCCAAAAAATTCATTAATAAAATCATGTTGTGAGGTATTGTTATAATTACCTCCCATATTTTTATCTAATGAAGAAATTGGCATTATTAAAAGAAAGAGATAAATACCAAATACAAATAATAATATTCTTAATATTTTTTTCATTAAAATATTTTCTATTTATAATAGTGCTTTACATAAGAACCTATTTATTTTGATCTCTTCTATCATTGCCAGTTCTTCTATCATCTCCAGTTCTATTATCTATATTTGTTTCCTTATGATCTTTTCTTCTATTTTCATTTCTTCTATCATTATTTGCTCGTTTTTCTTCCATTTTATTACCCCTATATGTTTTTATTTATATTAATCAAATTTATTAAAATAAAATTTTAAAAAATTTATCTCAATTATTATATATCAAGCCTCCGAAATTTGCTGACCGTTTGAACCAAAATTTGAAATTGACATGACCGCTTTAAATATACGATTGATAATTTTTAGTCTTTTATTTTCTTCATCCTCTTCGAGGAGCTCTTGTTTTATTTTATTAGGTAGATTGATAAATTCGATGAAATCAAAAGACTTACTTTTATTCATATGACGTTCCATATCTTCATTAACGCCAAGCTTTAAAATAATATGCAAATATTGATCTCTTATTTGATTTAATAAACTTTCATCAATAACCGATTGATCTTCTAAATATGAAATAGTGCCAATCCATAAATTATCATCCTCTTGAATTTTGTTTTTGATATGAAAACATTGTTGACCTTGAACAATAATATCAAATTCACCTGTTGGATATTCTTTGATGACATTTATTATTTTCACTGTACAGCCAATGTTTTTAAAGCCGCCTTGATCCTGAAAAACAATACCAAAAGGCTCACCTGAAACAATACTATTTTTAATCATTCTCTTATATCTTGGTTCAAAGATATGTAGTGGTATTTTCTCTTTAGGAAGAGCAACAATGTTCAATGGGAAAAGTGGAATATCTTTCATCATTATTTTAAATCTTTTTCATATATATTTGCTACTTACTCAAATTTAGATAAATCAATCAATAATTATCTATAAAGTCTACAATCAGTTGAGCTAACTCAGGACCTTTATCTTCTTGTAAAAAATGACCAGCTCCAACAATAGTTTTATGAGAAATTCCCTTACAACCTGGTATAAGTTTTTGAAAAAGTATATCGCCACCTTTAGTAATTGGATCTGAGTCACTAAATGCTGTTAAAAAAGGTTTGTGCCAATTTTTTAACTTTTCCCAAGCTTCTCGGTTAGGTTGAGATGAAGGATCATTTGGGCTGGTTGGTACTAACATTGGGAAGCGCCTTGCTCCCGCTTTATAAGTTTCATCAGGAAAAGGTGCATCGTATGCTTTTTGAACTTCATTACTTATTTTATTCACACAACTTGATTTCACAATCTTACTTGCATTAAACACAGGTGTGTCCTGTGAAAATTTTTGCCAATTAAAAAATGCTTCTGGTACTTTAAAATCTCCAGTTGGAAGAGAAGTATTTGAAGCTATAATACGATTAAATCTATATCCTTGCTCTGAAACTATTCGTAATCCTATTAATCCACCCCAATCTTGGCAGAATAGATTAATATTTGTCAAATCCAAACTCTCTACAAAAGATGAGATCCATCCTACATGTTTTTCATAAGTATAATCTTCCTGATTGATTGGTTTATCTGACTTGCCAAACCCAACAAGATCAGGCACAATTACTCGATATCCAGACTCTGATACAATAGGAACCATTTTTCTATATAAATAAGACCATGTAGGTTCACCATGAATTAATAACACAACTTCTTCGCTAGATTCTCCTTCATCAACATAATGAATTCTTATGTCTCCTAGCTGGATATAATTGGGCTTAAATGGATAATCTAACAAATTTGAGAATCTATTATCAGGCGTACGTAATATTTTCAATATTTTTCTCTTATTTTCTTTTTAGATCAATATAGCAGAGATTAAAATCACGATTGAGTAAATAATTTATTTTAATAATAGTATTTTAGTTGTCTTAAAATAATTCTCAAATTCAATATTAAGAAAATATAAACCACTTGGATAATTTGATGCATCCCACTGAACACTATGCTTTCCGATAGTTAATTTATCATTAATTAATGTTGAAATTTCTTTACCTAACATATCATAAACCTTAATATTTACATATTGATTGCTTGGCATATAAAAGTCTATACTTGTAGCCGCATTAAAAGGATTAGGATAATTCCCTGATAAATTATATTCATTACTTTTTGAAGTATAAGCATCAGTTAATAAAGGATTTGAATTGATATAAATATCATATTTCCTTACATCTGTTTGTCCTGTTCCATATATAACCTCATTACCCATTTCAAAGTCTGCAAAATATTCATCTGCATTCAACAGGCCTTCATTTACAAGATAATGAACAAAATTATGAACGGCTAATAAACCACTATACTGTGTTTCTGTTGATAAAAAAGCTATATATGTCCATGAATCCCAATTCACTCTATATACTTTATATTCGAAGCCATCAAAGTTGACAGATGCAATCAAACTTCCAGCAGGGTTTATGATATTTCTATCCATCCAAATCATAACCTCTGTTGTTATTCCTGCTTGTGAAGACAATGAGTCAGTAGTTACCCAAAACTCAAAGGCTAAATTATAAGAACCATTTGCATTCATATTTAGATCATAATCCACATAAATTTCATCAATATTTCCAATTTTGATAGGTAATTCTTGAGTTGTAGAGATACTACTCCAGGGTTTTTTTCCATATATTACTTCAGGATATGATTTGACATCATTATTTTCATTTGGCCAATCCCAATTCCATCCAAAATTAATATTATTTTCACTTCCTGTGCGATAAATGCATTGTGTAAAATCATTGATATTTCCCTGCCCCCAAATATTATTTTCCACAATATATTGATCAAATATTATCTGAGACCATCCATTACAATTAAATGTCGTATCCTGCGCGATTAATAAATTAATAAATGGTATAATGTAAAAAATTTTCATTTTTCGGTATTTGATGAGATATATCTTGGAAAAAATTGAGGAGTCTTTATCATATATTGTTCGTATTCAGGACCAAACTTAGTTAACATGAACCTCTCTTCTTTTTGAATATGCCATACCCAAAAAATATGTATTGGGATTATAAGTATTAATAATAACCAAGACTTATAAATCATGGAAACAATACCTGTCCCACTCCAAATAAATGCTGCATATAAAGGGTGTCGGACATATTGATATGGACCATTAATAATCAATTTATTTCCTCTATCACTAATAGGTAAAGCTATTAAACTCCATATAATCAAAATTGCAGCATCAAATGAAAATAATACTATAAGAATTTTTCTAAATAAAGGAGATATTCCCATTTCCGGTATAGGCATAATAAAACTGATTTTTATTGATATAATCCATATTAAAACAGTTATTAATATACCTGTAGGTCCAGAACCAAAAATTCTATTATATGTCTCAAGCATTTTCAATTGATATATTTTGATAGATCATAAATAACTTTTGAATAATTTTTATCTAACAAAATAAAAGTAAATTCAATTAATAAATAGTATTGATATATGTCAGTAAAAATTTTAACAGATATTCCTGGGCCTCGCTCATTAGAGTTAGCTAAAAGAAGATCAAATAGTGTAGCTCAAGGTCACGGAACCGTATGCAATGTATATATTGTAAAAGGTGAAGGTTCTATTTTGACTGATGTTGATAATAATGTGTTTATAGATTTTGCAGGAGGAATAGGTACTATTAATGTTGGACACGCACATCCCAAAGTAATCGATGCCATAAACAATCAAGTTAAAAACTATCTGCATACATGTTTTACTGTAGCACCCTATGAAAGTTATATTACACTTGCTGAAAAATTATCTAG
>JAZAOA010000099.1:0-22466 GCA_036228285.1 Fidelibacterota bacterium | reverse complement strand
AAGAAAAAAAGTTCTCGCTATATCATCCCGTTTGATAAATCGCGTTTTACAATACAAGTGGCTTCAAAAAAGAATTTAAATGATGCTGAAAAAGTTGCGGCAAACCTTATTGAATCTGGATATGATGCATATATTCAAAAAGCTTACTTTCGTGATACAGATGAAGTATGGTTTCGGGTTCGTGTCGGTAGTTACGACAATAGAGATACTGCGCTTGCTGTT
Source organism: Fidelibacterota bacterium (assembly GCA_036228285.1). Taxonomy (GTDB): domain Bacteria; phylum Fidelibacterota; class Marinisomatia; order Marinisomatales; family TCS55. The sequence goes on along the minus strand of JAZAOA010000099.1, from coordinate 22,244 downwards.
GGAAAAGTTATTGCTGACGCTACGACAACAGAAGTATGGGTCGATTTTGTTCGATTTGAAGAATAAAAATTTCACAAACCAAGGAGACTAACATGCAACCAATGAAACTGTACTTTGACGTGCGGGATATTTTTCGAGCACCTAGACTTGCATTAAGTGGAAAAAAAATAATTGTTTTTATTCAGGCTAACCTTATTGGTTATTTTGCTTACTGGATCTTTAACTATTTGGGTGCCATGGTACATGGGGTATCATTTTCCGATACTTGGTCTATGTACGGTTTATATCCTTGCTTATTGACAATTGAATCATTGCCCCTTCTGCCCTGTATATTATTTTGGGCAGGAATAGTTTTCTGGTTTTTTGCCATTTCATTAGGGTCCACGGCAGTTTCTCGTATTACGTATCGTCAATTAAAAGGAGACGAATTTTACTCTGGAAGCGATGCTTGGAATTACGTAAAAAGACATTGGCATCCAATTATTTATTCATCGATTTCTCTTTTATTAATATTAGTATTTCTTTTTGTTGTCGCAGGCATACTTGGACTTATTGGAAAAATTCCTTATGTAGGTGAGTTCTTATTTGTGCTACCATATTTATTATACTTCTTTGGATCTGTATTTACTATTTATACGGGCATAGTTCTGTTAGTATCTCTCATTTATACACCATCTATAGTTGCAACATATGAAGAAGATACCATGGGAACTGTATGGCATAATTTTTCCATCACCTGGGGCCAACCTTGGCGCATGATTTCATATCATTTTGTCTTATTACCCATTCTACTGATTGGAGGATATCTATTTTCTCATTTTTGGATGAGTGGATATAGCTTAATCAATAATGTGTTTGGGCATGATTGGTTGATGGGAACCAAACTAATGAATATAGTTGGATGGGCAAGTCAAGCTGTTCATCCAGAAGCTCTATGTTCATTAATAGGAAATAATTGCAGTATTTGCAATGTTTGTAGTACTGGGTGCTTAAGCTGCGGATCTATTTTATCTGCAAGCGCAATGAATGTAACTGGGACAGAACAAATTGCTGCATTCATTCTAGCTATTTTTCTATTTCTAATAATGGTCTCTGCTGTATCCTATACTATGTCTATCTTTGCGGTTGGGGAAACTCTAATGTTTATTATACTTAAGAATCGTACAGATAATGATAATATTTTAGAAAAAAACGATGAGGATGATGTTGACGATGAAGATAGTGATAGTGAAATTACTAATGATGAATTTGTACAAGAAAACGATGAAGATATGGATTCAAATGACAAAGGTAACAAAGACTAAAAGATTTATTGGTTCGCTTTCTTCATTTTGAATTTGTTTAGATAATTTCTTATAGTATTAGAATATGTTTGAATTGAATATCGCTGCAAAAGATCTTGAATCTGGGTTAGATCAAGAACTCTTTGAAATTAAAAGTGCTAATCTAGATGATAACTCTCTATCTTTTTATGATGAAAAAATTACATGTTTACTTTCATCAGAAAAACAATGGCATGGTTTTCAAATAAAAGGGGAAATTATTTTTTCATTAATTGAAAATTGTGATCGTTGTTTATCAGAATACAAAGATAAACATGAATCCACAGTAAAAGTACTTTTAACAAACAATAGAGATCTTATTCAAAAAAATAATGATGACACTTTATGGTTTGATAAATCAGAAAAATTAATTGATATTGGCCCTATAATTCGTGACCAAATTTTAATAACTGAGCCATTAAAAAAGATTTGCAACAAACAATGTAAGGGAATTTGTCAGTATTGTGGTAAAAATCAGAATAATGAAACATGTAATTGTAATCAGGAACAAACCACAGACAATCGATGGGAAAATTTGAAAGAATTAGTATAGATTAATATAAATGTAGGAGAATTAAATGGCACTTCCAAAAACTAGAATATCAAGAGCAAGAGGTCGTAAGCGCCGGACACATTATAAAGCTGGACATGTTGCCGTAATGAGCTGTCCACAATGCGGACAGAAAAAAATGCCACATCGTGCTTGTCCAAATTGTGGTTATTATCGTGGTCGCCCTGTTGTTTCAGCTGCTGACTAAGTTCAATTAATGAAAATTGCCTTAGATGCTATGGGAGGAGATCTTGCCCCTCGATCCCCCGTTCAAGGTACATTAAAATTTTTAAAAGAGTCTTCTTCTGACGTTGAAGTAATTTTAGTTGGAGATAATAATATATTAAATCAAGAACTTGGGAGATCTATTCCCAATGGCATTCGAATACATCACAGTTCTCAGGTTGTAAGTATGCATGACCATGGTTCAAAAGTAATTAAGTCAAAGCCTGATTCTTCTATTGTACAAGGAATAAATTTGGTTAAGGATGGGGTCGCAGACGCATTTGTAAGCGCTGGTCATACAGGAGCAATTATGGCTTCTTCTATTCTAACACTAGGACGTATTGAAGGATTGAAGAGACCTGCTGCTGCTGCGTACATACCTACGCCAAAAGGAGGAAAGATACTTTGTGATGTTGGTGTAAATCCTGATGCCCGTCCAGAACATATGTTGCAATTTGCAATTATGGCCTCTACATACTTTGATCATGTTGAAAAGAAAAGTAAACCAAAAATAGGTTTAGTAAATATTGGTACCGAACCTAGTAAAGGAAGTGAGCTTTATCAAGAAACGCACAAATTATTAAAAAGCGTACTAGGCAGGGAGTTTATTGGAAATGTTGAAGGAAGACATTTGTTGGATTCAAAGGCAGATATATTGGTTTGTGATGGGTTTGTTGGAAATACCCTTTTAAAATTTGCAGAGAGTTGGGTAAATATATTTATTAAACAATTGAATAGACAAATTATGAATAAAAGATATTACCAAATGACTGCGCGAATCTTAGAACCAGTATTTTCAAACTTGAAAAAGTTATATGATTATGAAGAATATGGCGGTGCTCCGTTGCTTGGTGTAAATGGTGTTGTGATTGTTTCACATGGCACATCCTCCCCAAAAGCTGTAAAAAATTCGCTTATTGCTGCGCAAAAATGTATATCTGAAAATTTACTTGGGGATATTCAACATGGAATTCAAGAGCATATGGTAGGTTTAAATTGAAAGCAGCTGTATCAGCAACCAGTCGTTATTTACCAAAACAAATAATGACAAATCATGATCTTGAAAAAATGGTCGATACATCTGATGATTGGATACAATCAAGAACTGGTATTGTTGAACGTAGGGTTGTAAGTGAAGGAGAAACAACTTCAGATATGTGCACACATATTGCTTATGAATTATTAAAACGCTCAGAAACAGAGCCAGATGAAATTGATGTAATTATTGTAGCAACGGTCACTCCTGATATGCCTACTCCGGCAACTGCATCAATTGTACAAAATAGAATTAAAGCAAATAATGCTTGGGGTTTTGATTTATCTGGTGCTTGTACAGGATTTATATATGCTGTAGATACTGGATCTAGGTTAATCGAATCTGGTAAATATAAAAAGGTTATGGTTATTGGTGTAGATACTATGAGTTCAGTATTGGATTATACTGATCGAAATACGTGCGTTTTATTTGGCGATGGTGGTGGAGGAATAATGCTAGAGCCTGCGGAAAATGATGATAATGGAATTATTGACTCAATTTTACGTACAGATGGTTCTGGAGGAGATTATTTAAAAATTCCTGGAGGAGGAAGCCTACACCCTGCTTCTCATGATACGGTTGATCAAAATCTTCATTATATTAGACAAGATGGTAAAATAGTTTTTAAATATGCTGTAAAAGGTATGGCAGATATCAGTGAAGAAATCCTAATTAAAAATAATATAAATAGTAGCTTAATTGATCTATATGTTCCTCATCAAGCAAATAAACGTATAATTGATAGTGCCGCTGAGCGGTGTGGTTTTAGTGATGATCAAGTCTACATTAATATCAATCGATATGGAAATACTACAGCTGGCACAATCCCTATTTGTTTGGATGAAGCTGTTGAAGTAGGAAGAATTAAAGAAGGCCATCTTATTTTACTTGCTGCTTTTGGAGCTGGTTTTACTTGGGGAAGTATGCTTATACGTTGGGGGAAATAATAATGTCTACTGCCTTTTTATTTCCTGGTCAAGGATCACAAAAGGTCTCTATGGGTTATGATTTATATGAAAAGACTGATATTGGCAAAAAATATTTTAATCTAGCAAATGAAATTATGGATTGTGATATCAAGGATATAATTTTTAATGGTCCTGATGAAAAATTAAAAGAAACATACTATACTCAACCTGCCATCTATATTGTTAGCGTAATAATAGGAAAGATATTAATGAGTATGGGATATATCCCAAAAATGGTTGCAGGTCATAGTCTAGGAGAATATTCTGCTTGTACAATTTCTGGATCCTTTTCTTTTGAGAATGGATTATCCTTGGTAAAATTACGGGCAGAAAATATGCAAATTGCTGGAAAAACAAACCCCGGAACCATGGCAGCGATTATTGGACTATCTTCTGAAGATATTCTGGAGATCTGCACATCCACATCAACAGAAACCAACGTAGTTGTTCCAGCAAATTACAATTCACCGAATCAAATTGTAATTTCAGGGAATAATTCAGCTGTTCAAAATGCTATGCAGGAAGCTCGCAATACTGGAGCAAGACTTGTAAAAGAATTAAATGTAAGTGGAGCATTTCATTCTCCACTAATGGAAACTGCCAAATCTGCTTTGTCTGAGGCGCTGGATAAGATCGATATAAACGATTCAGATATTCCAGTATATTCTAATGTTAATGCACAACCAACTTTCAATGCTAATGAAATTCGAATTAATTTAAAAAATCAAATTGATTCTCCAGTTCTTTGGACTAACACAATTGTTAATATGAAAAATGATAATGCATTAAAAATGATCGAAGTTGGACCAGGAAAAGTATTACAAGGATTGACACGAAAAATAGATAAAGATCTTGAATCTTTTGGGGTTGAGAATTTGGACCAAATTAACGAGATTGATAATGTTTGATCTATCAGAAAAAATTGCATTGATTACAGGCGCATCTAGGGGAATTGGTCAATCAATTTCAACAGTTCTTGCCCATAGTGGTGCTCATGTTATTTGTGTTAGTAGAAATATAAGTGATGTGCAAACTATCGCTGATACTATTACAGATCAAAAATTTGTTGCAAGTGCAGCATCCTGTGATATATCAGATTCAAATAATGTTTCTGAATTAGTTAAAGATTTAATTGAAAAATACGGTCGGATCGATATCCTCGTTAACAATGCTGGAATTACCAGAGATAATCTATTAATGAGAATGTCTGATGATGATTGGAACGACGTAATTAATGTAAATTTAAAAGCTGCTTTCACTGCAATTAAGGCAGTTTCACGCAGCATGATTAAACATCGCTATGGTAGGATTATAAATATCTCATCAGTTGTTGGTCTTATGGGAAATGCAGGACAAATTAATTATGCTGCCTCAAAAGCTGGTCTTATTGGGATGACAAAATCAGTAGCTAGAGAATTATCTTCACGTGGTATAACTGCAAATTGTGTAGCGCCTGGTTATGTGGAAACAGATATGACAAATAAACTTACGGATGAAATTAAATCATCATTAAATGAACAAATACCTCTTGGCAGAATTGGCAATGTCAAAGATATAGCATATGCAGTTGCTTTTTTGGCTTCTGATGAAGCAAGCTATATTACTGGGCAAACACTTTCTGTTGATGGTGGTATGGTTATGTAACTTAATAAATAGGAGAAAAAATAATATGTCTACATTTGATAAAGTAAAAGATATCATCATAGATAAACTTGGAGCGGAAGATGATAAAATTACTGAAAGCGCATCGTTTATGGATGATCTTGGAGCTGACTCTTTGGATACAGTTGAACTTATTATGGAGCTCGAAGAAGAGTTTGGGCTTGAAATTCCAGATGAAGAAGCTGAAAAATTAGCTACTGTTGGTGATGCTGTGAAATATATTGAGTCAAATAGTTAACCAATAACTAATGCGAGTTGTTGTTACCGGAATGGGAGCTTTAGCTCCTAATGGAAATTCTGTACCAGAATACTGGAATTCATTAATATCTGGAAAAAGTGGTATTGACCACATTAGTTATTTTGATACGGATAATTTTCCAGTAAAGATTGCTGGAGAAATAAGTAATTTTAATCCAGAAGACTATTTTGAACGTAAAGAAGTTCGAAAGTTGGATTTATTCAGCGTTTATGCTCTTGTGGCTTGCAATGAAGCAGTCCGAATGTCTGGATTAGATTCCTATAGTTTTGATCAACAACGCGCAGGGGTAATGATAGGTTGTGGAATTGGTGGTATCAATACATTGTTAACGGAACATGATGTTCTTAATAATAGTGGAGCAAGACGTATAAGTCCTTTTTTTGTAACGAAGTTAATTGTCAACATAGCTGGTGGTCAAATTGCCATAAAATGGAATTTAAAGGGACCAAATCAAACAGTTGTTTCTGCGTGTGCCTCTGCAACTGATGCAATTGGTATGGCATTGCGTGTTATTCAAAGTGGAATGGCTGACATTATGATAGCAGGTGGTACAGAGGCCTCAATTTGTGATTTGCCACTAGCAGGATTTTCAAAAATACGTGCGTTATGCAATGAAGCAGATCCGCCTCAAAGCGCAAGCCGACCCTTTGACAAAGATAGAAGTGGCTTCGTAATGGGCGAAGGTGCCGGTTTACTTGTTTTGGAAACAGAAGAACATGCAAAATCTCGCGGTGCTACAATCCTAGGTGAACTTGCAGGATACGGCGCAACAAATGATGCATATCATGTAACACAACCTGCTGAAGGAGGCGCTGGAGCTGTTTCAGCAATGCAATTGGCAATTAAAGATGCAAAAGCAAGGCCTGAAAATGTACATTATATTAATGCACATGGGACTTCAACACCTTTTAATGACAAAAATGAGACTTCTGCCATAAAAACTGTTTTTAAAGAACACGCTCAAAATTTAAAGATAAGTTCAACAAAATCAATGACAGGACATTTATTAGGTGCAAGTGGTGGTATAGAGGCCATTGCAGCATTAAAAGCACTTCAAGAGCAAATTATTCCTCCAACAATTAATTATAATACGCCTGATCCAGAGTGTGATTTGGACTATGTACCTAATACAGCTCAAGAGCACAAAATTGATTTCGTATTATCTAATACTTTTGGTTTTGGTGGCCATAATGCTGTAGTAGCTATGCGTAAATGGCGCGATTAGTATTATTATAAATTTTTTAAAGTCCCTCTTCCTCCCTACTGCAGATATTCGTTTTTCTAAATTAATAAATATCATCGGTTATCGTTTTAAAAATTTTGAATATCTCAAACAAGCATTCACTCATAGATCTGTTTCATCTGCTCCTAGGGAAAATTATGAACGTCTAGAATTTCTTGGAGATGCAGTAATTGATATAATAATTAGTAGAGAATTAATGCGGTACTATCCTGATGGAGATGAAGGCCTATTAACAAAAAAAAGATCTGCTTTAGTACAACAGTCCTTTTTATCTAAAATAGGAAACAAATTAGATATTTTGGATTATTTAATCATTGAACCAAACGTAGATCTAACAAATGAAAAAGTAATAAATAAACAACAAGCAAATCTTGTAGAAGCTCTTATAGGCGCATTATATCTTGATGGCGGTATAAAACCTGCAAAAAACATGATAATCAATACAATTTGGAAGCATAGAGATGAAGCTTGGAAAACTATTAATTACAAAGGACAGTTAATTGAATATTGTCATGCAAATGGTATTAATAACCCAAAATTTCATGTTGTAAACGTTAGTGGACCCGATCACCAAAAAACTTTTGAAATACATGTTTCAATTAATGGAACTGAGTATCCAACAGGAATCGGGATGGATAAAAAAACTGCTGAACAATCAGCAGCTCAAAATGCTTTGACAAGCCTTATTGGATAATTACTCTTTTAGTTCGTTTATTTGATCTCTTATCTTTGCAGCAACCTCATATTTTTCATTATCTACAGCAATTTGCAAGCGATCTTCTAATTCTTTTACTGATAATAATTTTTCTGAATCCCTTTTCGAGGATAAGTCTTTTTCCGATAGTCCAGCTTCCTCGAATAATTCATCGGAAATCATAATTGGCGCTTTCATTCTTAAACCAACTGCAATTGCATCGCTTGGTCTAGAATCAATAGAGCGCTTTCCTGTTTTTTCACCATTAATATCTAAAGAAGCATAGAAAACACCATCTTCTAAATTTGTAATTCTAACAGCAACTAAATTGGCGTCAATTTCATTTATTAATAATCCAATCAAATCATGTGTGAGAGGTCGAGGTGTATCCATTGCTTCTAATGCTAGAGCTATAGATTGCGCTTCAAATGATCCTACAATTACTGGGAGCTTTCTTTCACCATTAATTTCACTTAGTATCACAGCATAACTACGGCTAGGTGGATGGAATGAGATTTTTTGTACTTTAACAGGTACCATATGATGAATTTAATTTAGGATATAAGAACCTCGGTGCGCTAATCTTTTTTTTATTATTAGTGAGATTTAGTGTTTTTTCAGTTCTTCTTTTAATCTTGATATTTTTGTTACTGGCGAAGGGTCAGTGCCATGTAAATACGCACACCATAGACTAACCCAATCCCCGAAGTGAATAAGGTGAAGTAATCTTTCAAATCTCGAGTTTCCATCTAAAGATATCTCAAATTGTTTCTTTATAACATTATTCAAGATTTTGCTTGTAACAACCTGTCTTATTGATACTCTCTCATGATTGCTCCCATCATTTAACCATATAATACTAAGTTTTTTTAAAATTGATGGATTATTTTCCCAACCCACAATTTCATTATGATTAAACTCAGGTAACATATTACAAAAAGATAACATTTTACTATTTTCTGACAACTGATTTGACCATCTTAATGCAACAATTGATGTATTATCAGACTCACCATATATTATTGGTATGGTATCATAGATTTCATTTGATAAAAGCCAAGGTTTATTATTTTCATTATGTGACTTATAATTATCTCTAACAGACTTTAGCAAAGAAATCGAGTTTACAAGACTATTCTGTAGATCAATTTTAATTAATTCAAGTTTCAACAATAAATATAACATCGGAACAAACGAATATGCTAAAGCTGCCCTAGGCTGCAATCCTGATGGCATAAAAATACAATCAAGACTATTGTCACTAATTCTTTTTGATAGAGCACCTCCTGTGGTTATGCCAATAATTTGACATTCTTTTGATTTTGCATCTTCAAAGGCACTTAATGTTTCTTCTGTATCACCTGAATATGATGATACAATAACAAGTGTATGCGTATTAGCCCATTTAGGTATAGTATAATTTCTACAAACATATAATGGAATCGACAGTTCATTTTTTATAAGCATATTGCATATATCTCCGCCAATGGCTGAGCCACCCATACCCGCAACAATAATATTTTGAATCGAATTATATTTCTTATTTAATGAAAACGTTTTTCCAATTTCTGAAGCGCCTTCAATATAATCTGCGAAATTATATATTGCATCAATCATTCTTTCAGGATCTTTGAAATCACTCATTTTTAATATTCCCTATTTTTTATAAAATTTGTAAATGAAATCAAATCACTTCGCTTTGATTCTGGAATAACCAATAAATTATCAAGTGCATTTTGAAAATATTTTTCACTTAATAATTTTGTTTCATTTATAATGTTATTTTTATCAAAAAAAGAACGTATCATTATAATCATCTGTTCAACTGAAAAAGATTCTAGATTTTGATTTAATTCGAACCATTCATCGGGATATAACTTGCGCGCAATTATCGTCAAAGCTGTCTGTTTTTTTGATAGGATATCACTTCCAAGACTTTTTCCCATTGATTTAACATTACTATATATCTCTAATATATCATCTTGAATTTGAAAAGCTTTTCCAATATTATATCCATAATCTCTAAGATTTTCCGATATCATATTTTCTTGATTAGATAAAAGTGCTGGTATTTCAACGCAAAGACTTAGTAATGCACCTGTTTTTTTTTCAATCATATACAAATATTCATCTAATGTAATCTTATCATCCTTTTCATATTCTTTATCATAAGCCTGTCCGATACAAACATCTATAGCAACATCATTAAATCGATTAAAAATAATTTTGGAATTAGTATTTATCTTACCAATAAGTCTTTGTGATTCAACAAAAATTGCATCTCCTGCCAGAATAGATGTTGCAGTATCCCATTTTTGTTGTACCGTTGGTTGTCCATGACGCATATTATCATTATCCATAATATCATCATGAACTAATGTAAAATTATGAAAAAATTCAACTGCTATAGCGGCGTTTTGTAATTCATTTTTATCTACTTCTAACGCATTGCCTGTTAGCATAAGTAAAATTGGACGCAATCGTTTTCCTTTTCCATTAAAAACATATTTTATTGGATCATATAAATATTTAGGACTATCTGGAAAAGGATACGTAGTTAATATATTATCAATATCTTTTTGTATTTCCTTTACTTTATTAAGATAATTTTTATCAATGGACATCTAATTGAACATCACCAATTGTTTTTATTTTGTTTAAAACTAACTCTTTAATTTCCTCCATCCTTTCTAGAGTATTTGCTTCAAATCTACATACAATAACTGGCTGAGTATTTGATGATCGGACAAGTCCCCAACCATCTCCAAATTTAATCCGGACCCCATCTACAGTTATACAATCATAATTATCTTGAAAAAATTTGATTGCTTCATTTGCTATTCTAAATTTTTCTTCATCCGATTCGCAAGCCATTCTCATTTCAGGTGTTGAATGATATATTGGCAATTCAGCTTTCAATTCTGAAAGTTTTTTATCAGAACGAGATAGAGTCTGGACAATTCGAGCTGCAACATATATTGCATCATCATAACCATAATAATCATCAGCAAAAAAAATGTGCCCGCTCATTTCCCCTCCTAGTTTACATCCGAGTTCATTCATTTTTTGTTTTATTAATGAATGACCTGTTTTCCACATTACAGGTTTTCCACCATACCTGATAATCATATCCTCCAAAGCCTGTGAACACTTTACATCAAACAAAATCTCATCGTTATTTTGAATTACTTCTGGCAAAAATAAAGCCATTAACTGATCAGCCCATATAATATCTCCAGTTTCATCAACCACCCCTACTCGATCAGCGTCACCATCAAATGCTATACCAATATCATGATTGCCTGATTTCATAATATCAATTAAATCCTTCAAATTTTCCTTAACAGTTGGATCAGGGTGATGATTTGGGAATGTGCCATCTGGATCACAATATAATTCTGTAAGATCTATATTTAAATTTCTAAATATATCTGGTGCATTTATAGCGCCTGCTGCATTACCACAGTCCATTACTACTTTCATAGTTCGTTCGATATTTATTTTATCAATGATCATTGATTTATAATCAGATTTTATATCATACTTTATTTCATTCCCATTACCAATATCAAAATCATTATTATCAATATACTTTCTTAATGTCTGAATATCTTTACCATATACAGCTTTCCTATCAAGAGACATTTTGAACCCATTAAATTCAGGTGGATTGTGACTTCCTGTAATCTGTACAGCTCCACCCACTTCTAATTTGAACATACTATAATAATTAGCTGGAGTAGGTAAAATACCCAAATTAATCACATCCACCCCAGTGGATAAAACACCATTTTTAAATTCTTCCATAAGTTTTGGAGTTGTCAATCGGATATCGCCACTCAATGCTATTTCTTGAAAACCACTTCTTTTTACAAAAGTGCCAAAACCTTTACCTAATTGATTAACTACTTGTGGTGGAAAATCATCTACCACTTTTCCTCTAATATCGTACTCTCTGAAAATATATTTATTTACCATGTTTAAGTTTACATTATTTTTTTTCTAAAAAATAATGATGCTTTATTTTTACTATTACCAACCTTTAAACTAATTCAACAAAACTCAAAAAAAGCTCTAAATTGATTTATTATTTTTTAAATAATTGTCTTTTGATATCATTAAATGCTTTCAACTCAATCGCGTTGCCACTTGGATCATAAAAAAACATCGTAGCCTGTTCTCCAGGTAGATCTTTAAATCGTATATATGGTTTAATTGCAAATTTGATTTTTAATCTAACCAATCTGTCAGCTAATATTTTCCACTCATTCATTGCTAATATGACTCCAAAATGTGGTATAGGGACTTCCTCTCCATCTACTAGGTTTGCAACTCTCGCCTTGTCCATATTTTCATTTAAATGACATACTAACTGATGTCCGAATAAATTGAAATCAATCCACTTTAAATCACTTCGTCCTTCCTCACACCCAAGAACTTTTACATAGAATGCTCTAGCCAAATCTAAGTTGTGAACTTCTATTGCTAAATGGAATGGATTATGCATTACTGAATGTAATTTCTAAAGAAACTTTATCATAAATTATTTATAATTATTATATAAATTTTACTAATCAAATATATACCTGATGAAAAATTTAATATTTAGCACACCTCTAATCATTTTAATTATTTTAACAATATCAAATTGTGAAAAAAGTAATAATAATCATTTAAAGGACTATGTATATACAAAAGATCCTGCATTTAGTTATGAAATTGTACAAATAGATTCCGCAAAATCTTGGAAAGAATACAGAATTAAAATGGTATCAGGTACATGGTTAACTAAAAATGAAGTAAATAATACTGAATGGTGGCATTGGATAACGATAGTTGTACCAAATAAAACATTAGAAACAGAAGCGCTATTAATCGTTGGTGGTGGATCAAGTAAAAAGAAAGAACCATTAAATGCATCTGAACTACTCATCAATATTGCTTTAGAAACAAACTCAATTGTTGCTGAAATTAGTAATATTCCCTTTCAACCTCTTAATTTTTCTAATGATAGCAAAGATGATAGATATGAAGATGATCTTATCGCTTATGGATGGAAGAAATTTTTAGAAGGAGGAGCAAAAGACAAAGATGTTGAATGGCTTGCTCGTTTACCGATGACACGTGCAGTAGTAAGAGGTATGGATGTCATTCAGAAAGTTGGAGATAATATTAATATAAAAATTAATGAATTTGTCATTGCAGGTGCATCAAAAAGAGGCTGGACAACTTGGACAACAGCAGTAGTCGATGATAGAGTTATTGCTATCGTTCCAATTGTTATTGATTTATTAAATGTAGTTCCATCATTTGATCATCATTGGCGCTGCTACGGAGAATGGTCTCCTGCGATAGATGACTATGTAAATGAAGGGATTACTGATTGGATGGGGTCAAAAGAATATAAAAGATTATTACAAATTGTTGAACCCTACTCTTTTATTGATCAATTATCAATTCCAAAATTTCTTATTAATGGAACCGGAGACGAATTTTTTGTAACCGATTCATGGCAATTTTATTGGAATAAATTAATAGGTGAAAACTTTTTACAATATGTCCCAAATGGCAACCATGGATTAACAGGATCTTATAATCCGGGGAGTCTTATTGCTTTTTATAATGCTATAATTACAAATAGAAATATACCTGAGTTCAATTGGTATGTTAGCAATGATAGTATTTATTTAGACGTTGATTCTAATGCTGATTATACAATTAAAAGTTGGCAAGCTATTAATGAAAATACGCGTGATTTTCGTGTAGACGTTATAGGAAAGTCATGGAAATCAGATGAGATATATAAAACTGCAAATGATAAATATTATTTGCATGTCAGTAAACCAACAAGTGGATATAAAGCTGGATTATTAGAAATAACAATTGATTCAGGAACCAATTATCCTTTTGTATTTACAACAGGAACTTTAATCTCACCAAATTCCTATCCATTTATGCCTTTTCAACCCTTAACCCCAAAAGGAAATCGGATTAAATAATATAAAGTTTAGTTCTAAATCCAATATGTTTTAAGATATTTAATTTTCAGTCGATATCTTTTTTTTCAATATTTATTTAATAAGCCAAAAATACATCAAGGTTATAATAAATTAAGTTTTTTTATAATCATTTTATATTATTCCCAACATTTTTTCGTCCATAAATACAATATTTTAACTTTTATACTTGAACAAACAATCTTTGTAAAATATATTGATGGTAGCCAACCAAGCGGTAAATCGCTTATTCACTTACCAGCCAAGTTTTTTTAAAATTGTTAACACCACATACCAATTAAGAGGACATATATGGCAGAAGCAATGGAATTTGATTTTTCACTTCCTTCAAATGAAGGAAAAAAGTTTGACCCTGAACTTGTAGAAAAGGTTAAAAAGATTCAGGCTGAGGCTAATGGTAAATCGACAACAAAAGAAATTCCTGAAGAATACACCTCAGAAGCATACTATAATGGTGATGATTTGGGGGCAGATGTCTTAAAAAACAAATACCTAGCGCCCTGGGAAAATCATCCAATGCAAATTTGGAAAAGGCAAGCAAAAGCACTTGCCTCTGTTGAGAAGAATAAAAAACTTCAAAAAAAATGGGAAAGCAAATTTTTTAGCGTACTTGAAGATTTCAAGTTTGTTCCAGGTGGAAGAATCATGCATGGAGCAGGTCGTGATGATATTACAACTACATTAAATAATTGCTATGTAGTGGCAATTAAAAATGATCAAATCAATGATATATATAAAACTGTAGTAGATGAGGCCTTAACGTACAAATATGGCGGAGGTTGTGGACATGATCTTTCAGTATTGCGACCCTCTGGTGATGCCATACATGGCACTGGAGGAGAATCATGTGGACCTACTGGTTTTATGAATCTTTTCTCTGAAAATACCAATACAATAGCACAGCATGGTAGACGGGGTGCAAATATGCAAACTTTGCGTGTGGATCATCCTGATATAGAAAAATTTATAAGCATAAAGACTGGTGATATCGATATGGTTAAATATTCAAACATATCCGTATTGCTTACTCATGATTTTATGAAAGCAGTTGATGAAGATTTAGATTTTGATTTGTCATGGGGTGATAAGGTATATAAAACTATACGAGCACGAGACCTATGGGAGCAAATAATTGAAAATGCTCATAAAAGTGCAGAGCCTGGTTTGCTTTTCTGGGATACGATGAAAGATTATCATAATGCAGAATACTGTAGTCCTCTTGTATCAACAAACCCTTGCGCAGAACAACCTCTCCCAGATGGTGGGTGCTGTAATCTTGGTGCAATTAATCTTGAAAGATTTGTAAATGAATCAGGTAATTTTATGATTGATGAATTTAAAGAAACTGCATCAATCGCGACTAGATTTCTTGATAATGTCATTGATTATAATCTTGATCGTCATGCTTTAGATGCGCAAAAAGAAAATGCAACAAATGATCGTAGAATCGGACTAGGCATACTTGGTCTTGGAGATATGTTGCTTAAAATGGGCATTAAATATGATAGCGAAGATGCTTTACAGACAACAGATCAGATTATGAAAATTTTTAGAGATACTGCATATGAAACAAGCAATACTTTAGCGCAAGAAAAAGGTGTATTCCCTAAATATGATTGGTCAGGATACAGCAAAAGTAAGTTTGTAAAGGCTTTACCAAAAAAGATACGTGATAATATACGCAAAAACGGTGTAAGAAATTCTACAATTACAACTGTTGCTCCAACAGGAAGTGGAGCAATTGTTGCAAGAGTAACCTCAGGAGTTGAACCTATTTTTGCTACGAGTTATAAGAGAAGAGTAAAGAAAAATGATGGTTATGGTAAAGATTTTGATGAATATAAAGTTTATCATCCTACAATAGAGAAATTATTTGGAACAGATGAATCTTTACCTGATTATGTTGTTACAGCACATAATATAGATCCATTCTTCCGCGTTAAAATGCAAGGAATAATACAAAAATATATTGATAGCTCTATATCTTCAACTGTAAACCTAGCTGAGGATATTACTGTAGAAACCGTTGCAGATATCTATATGACAGCATATAAATCTGGTCTAAAGGGTATAACTGTATATAGAGAAGGTTCAAGAGAAGGAATATTAGTTACAGAAAAGAAAGAAGTAAAAAACAAGGAAAAGGTTGCTAGTGATTATTCAGATCAAACACCAAGAGTATCCCCAACGCCAAGAGTGCGCCCAGTTTCTACAAACGGTGAAACGCGACGTATACGTACTGGTGAAGGTTCATTGTATATTACGATAAATGAAGATCAAGAAGGGTTGTGTGAAGTATTTACAACTATTGGTAAAGCAGGTGGGAATGCTGCAGCTCAATCAGAAGCAATTAGTAGATTAATATCATTAGCATTACGTTCTGGAGTTAATCCACATTCTGTAGTTCGTCAATTAAAAGGAATATCTGGCCCTAATCCAACATGGGAAAATGGCCGTTTAATTTTATCAACGCCAGATGCTATTGGTAAAGCATTGGATGACTATCTACGGGAAAGAGAACAACAACAAAGCACTAACGGAGAGCTTCAAGAAGATCAAAAACCACTGATAACCATGGCACCAGATGCCGTAGAAGTCAAAGTAGGCGTTTGTGAAGAAGGTAGTCCTTATAACTGCAGTAATATAGTCAATGAAAATGGCTGCATGGTTTGCCGGCAGTGTGGTTGGTCTAAATGCGACTAATGATTTAGATTTAAATTATAAATCTAAACAACCATTATTTCCTTTTCTTTACTCTCCATAATCTCATTTAATGTTTTCACATGATTATCTGTTAAATTCTGAATTTCAGTTTCAGAACGTTTAATTTCATCTTCCGATATATGATCTTCTTTTTGGAGGTTTCTAAGGTGATGTATAGCATCTCTTCTAACATTCCTTACAGCAACTCTTCCTTCTTCAGCTAATTGGTGAACATATTTAGTTAAATCAATCCTTCTTTCTTCAGATAAAGGAGGAATTGGGACAAGTATTATTTCACCATTATTATTTGGTGTAAGCCCAAGATTGCTTTCCATAATAGCTTTTTCTATTTCATCTATAACAGATTTATCAAAAGGGTGAATAGTGATCAACCTAGGTTCAGGAATAGAAATTGTTGAAAGCTGGTTTAAAGGAGTTAAAGTACCATAATAAGATACTTTTATGGATTCAACCAGTTCAGTATTTGCTCTACCAGTACGAACTTTGCTCATTTCTGTCCTAGTATGAGCAACAGCTTGATCCATACGGTGAATAGTATCATTTATAATATCTTTTATCATAATATTATTCTCCAACTAAGGTTCCAATTGGTTCACCATAAACCAATTTTTTTAGTTCTCCACTCTTATTAATATTAAAAACTTTTATAGGTAGAGAATTTTCTTTACATAAGGAAATTGCTGTTAAATCCATGACTCGAAGCTCTTTTTCAATTGCTTCTTTAAATGATACATGCTTATACATTTTTGCATCAGAATGCAATAAAGGATCTTTATCGTAAACACCATCAACTTTTGTTCCTTTTATTAATACTTCAGCTCCAAGTTCAGTCGCTCTTAGGGCAGCAGCAGTATCTGTAGTAAAATATGGATTACCTGTGCCACCAGCTACGATTACTATTCGTCCTTTTTCTAAGTGCCGCAAAGCTCTTCGCCTAATATAGGGTTCTGCTATTTGTGCTACAGTTATTGCTGATAAAGTTCTAGTAACAGAACCTAAACTTTCTAATGCATCTTGAACACATACTGCATTCATGATAGTAGCAAGCATTCCTAAATAATCACCTGTTACACGCTGCATACCTTTTGAAGCAGCTTGAATCCCTCTAAAAATATTTCCAGCTCCTATAATTAATCCAATAGAAACACCCATATCATGAATGGACTTAATCTCTTGGGCTAAATTATTTGCTTTTGTAGGATCAATGCCAAAACCTTCATCACCAGCAAGAACCTCACCGGACAATTTGAGTACAAGCCTCCGATAAGCAGGTTGAGTCATTAAAAGTTATATTTAACTATCGTTATGGGATTCACCTATCGCGAAACGCGTATATCTACCTACAGTAATATTTTCTCCTAGCGTCGCAATAGCTTCAGTAATTAAATCTTTTACTGTTTTATCTGAGTCTTTAATAAATGGTTGTTCAAGCAAGCATATTTCTTGAAAATATTTCTCCATTTTTCCTTCAACAATTTTTTCAATAACATTATCAGGTTTTTTTGAATCTTTTGCTTGCTCAATGTAAATATTTTTTTCTTTTTCAATTAAATCTTTAGATAGAAAATCTCTACTTACTGAAATAGGACTAGTAGCTGCAATTTGTATTGATAAATTATGAACAAGATCTTTAAAGCCATCCGTTTTAGCTACAAAGTCTGTTTCACAATTTACTTCTAATAGCACACCTAGTCGCCCACCATGATGGATATAAGAATAAATAAGACCTTCTTGCGCAGCTCTAGATCCTTTTTTTTCTGCTTTAGCTACGCCAGCTTTTCTTAAAGCTTCTACTGCTTTTTCGAGATCACCGTCTGTCTCGACAAGTGCTCTTTTGCAATCCATCATACCTGCACCAGTCTTTTCACGTAGAACTTTTACAGTTTTAGCATCAACACTCATTTTTTAGACTCAGCTTTATCTTCTGTTGAATCATTATCATCGACATTATCATTGTCATCATTTTTCTTTTCACTTAATGCTGATTCTTCATTTACATCTACAGATTCTTTTAAATCTGCTTTATCATTTGATTTGGAAGAATCACTTTCTTTATTTTTATTATCAACATCCTTTACTTGTGAAGACAAAATTGTATTAGTTAATGCTGATAAAATTAATTGTATAGTTCTTATTGAATCATCATTGGCTGGTATAACATGACTTACTAATGAAGGATCAGTATTACTATCAACAATAGCAATTACAGGAATTTCAAGTCTTGTTGCTTCTTTTACTGCAGTAGTTTCGAAGTTTGCATCAACAACTACTAACACATCAGGAACCCTACGCATATCTTTAATCCCGCGATGTTGGTCAGCAAGCTTAACACGTTCACGATTTAACATTTGTATCTCTTTTTTCGTTAAATCTTGATAAATCGTCGATCCTTCTTTCTCTAGCAATTGTAAACGTTTAATACTTTTTTTAATGGTTGAATAATTTGTAAGTGTACCACCTAACCATCTTTCTACAACATAAAACATCCCGCAGCGATCAGCTTCTTGTTGAACAATATCTTTTGCTTGTTTTTTAGTTCCTACAAAAAGAACCTCACCATTTTTATTAACTACTTTAGAAAGAAAATCTTGCGCCTTTTTTAATCCTGATAATGTTTCCTCTAAATTAATAATATGAACACCATTTCTTTCCATGAGAATATATGGTTCATACGAAGGATGCCATTTTCGAGTTACATGACCAAAATGTGCTCCGGTACTTAATAAATTTTCAAAGTTTACTTCAGACATAATAAATTAACGTTTAGAAAATTGAAACCTTTTACGTGCGCCAGGTTGTCCATATTTTTTTCGTTCAACTTTTCGTGAATCTCTTTTTAAATAGCCACCTGCTTTTAATAAGGAACGATAGTCTACATTTTCTTCAAGTAATGCTCTAGCAATACCTAAACGGATTGCTCCAGCTTGTCCAGTCAAACCCCCTCCATTTACATTAATATTAAAATCATAAGCTTCAACTTTATCGATCGCTTCTAACGGTTCTAATACAACATTAGCTAGAGTTTCACGACATAAATATTTCCTAAAATCTCTTCCATTTATTGTAATCTTCCCTTTGCCAGATGAAAGATATACTCTTGCAACTGAAGATTTTCTTCGACCAGTTCCATTTTTAAATGATGAAGCCATTATAAATCGATTTCTTTTGGATTTTGAGCAAAATGAGGATGAGTTGGTCCACTATAAATCCGTAAATGAGTCATCATTTTACGACCTAATTTGTTTTTAGGAAGCATACCTTTAACTGCAGATTCTAAAATTCGTTCAGGGTGATGTTTGCGTACATGTGATACTCCAATAAAAGATGTAGCTCCAGGATAACCTGAATGACTAAAATAAGTTTTATCTTTTTCTTTTGATCCGGAAAGGATGATTTTTTCAGCATTAACAACAACAACACAATCTCCCATATCCATATGAGGAGTATATGTTGGCTTATGTTTGCCTTTAAGTAATTGTGCAATTTTAGACGCAAACCGCCCTAAAGTCTTGCCTTCAGCATCAACTATAAGCCAATTTTTCTTTATTTCAGATTGTTTTATAGAATATGTATTCATCTTTTTTCAGTTCGAATAAAGCCGCTGAAGATAGCTTATTACATTTATCTATGTCAATAAATAATAACTTTTAATTAAATGCTAAATTTTTGTACTTAAATCAGCTAAATACCCTTTTGATAAAGTATATAGAACTTTACCTCTTAATTTTTCTCCAATAAAAGGTGAGTTTTTAGATTTAGAATAAATATTATTATAATTAAATATCCATTCTATTTTAGGGTTTAAAATTGTTAACTCTACATTCGAACCAATTTCAAATAGGTTATTATCAAAACCCATAATGTCTCTTGGATTTTTTGTAATAAGTTTAATTTTTTGATTAATTGGTAGATCTAAAATTTTATTTATAACTCCAAAACAACTTTCTAATCCAATCATTCCAAAAGGAGCCATATCAAATGAAGATTCCTTTTCCTCTATTGTGTGTGGCGCGTGATCTGTAGCAATACAATCTATTGTCCCATCTTTTATTCCCTTAATTAATGACTTTCTATCTTTCTCAGTACGAATAGGTGGTGCGACTTTCAGATTAGTATTATATGAAGTAAGAGACTCATCATCAAAATATAAATGATGAGGTGTTACTTCTGCTGAAATTTTAGGATTTAATTTTTTCATTCTTTTTATATATGATACACCTTTACTTGTGGAAACATGTGGGACATGAATTTTTGTATTAATAAGATTTGCAAGCTCAAGATCTCTTTGAATCATAATAGATTCTGAAATAGACGGGCTTCCTTTAAGCCCAAGACGTATTGAACAATTACCCTCATTCATCACGCCATTATTCTTTAAACATTCATCTTCAGCATGATTAATTACAGGAATATCAAACATTGATGCATATTCGAGTGCTAAGCGCATGACTTGAGCGTCAGATATTGGGAAACCATCATCGCTTATTGCAACAGCTCCTTCTTTAATCATCCCTTGAATTTCAGTTAATTCATCACCTTTTTGATTTTTAGTTACTGCTCCAATAGGATGAATAAAAATTGGACACTTAAGTGATTTTTCAATAATAAAATTAATTGCCTCTGGTGAGTCTATTGGTGGGCTTGTATTTGGCATAGTACAAACACGAGTAAAACCACCTGCTAACGCCGCAAGAGAACCTGAGGCTAAAGTCTCTTTATCTTCCTGGCCAGGTTCTCTGAAATGAACATGTACATCACAAAATCCATGAGTAATAACTAATCCATTGCAATCAATTATCTTTGCTTTATTATCTTCAATTCCAGAATCAATAGATGCAATTTTATTATTTTCAATTAATATATCTTTTTTTGACAACTTATCTAAATATGGATCAAACATCGTTCCATCTTTTAATAATAATTTTTTTGGTAATTTTTTAAGATTCATTTTGATTTCCACCTAAAAATAAATACAAAATAGCCATTCTTGAAGCCACGCCATTTAAGACCTGATCTAAAATAATTGCTGATTTTCCATCAGCTACTGAACTATCAATCTCAACACCTCTATTCATTGGCCCAGGGTGCATTATAATAATTTCTTTATTATGCTTTTGCAATCGCTCATCTGTAATTCCAAATAAGTTTCTGTATTCTCTAACTGAAGGGAAAAGCCCGCGATCCATTCTTTCTAATTGAATTCTCAATACATTAATTGCATCTGCCCAGTCTAATATTTCATCAAGATTATGTGTAATCTTCACCCCTAATGATTCTATTTCATATGGCACTAATGTTGAAGGACCACAGACCATTACTTCAGCTCCCATCTTATTCAATCCATAGATATTACTTCTGGCAACCCTACTGTGGGCAATATCCCCAATAATTCCTATTTTTAAACCATTAATTTTTCCGAACTTTTCTTTTAGACTTGTCATATCAAGAATAGCTTGAGTAGGATGTTCATGAGCACCATCCCCAGCATTGATAACTACAGAATCAATATATTTTGTCAAAAGAAGTGAAGATCCAGGACTTGGG